>CAJCIT010000278.1 GCA_903970405.1 Acidobacteriaceae bacterium
TGTTCGGATGTATGAGTCAGGTTGGTGATGTAAGTAATTGTGATCTCTTTCGAGACCTGTTGTTCCAGCGTCAAGCGGGTCTGCGTCGTGTTGTCAATGCCCTGCACCAGTGGATCGATCTTGATATGCGTGACGCCGAAAAGCCTCTGCAAGCGGTCTGTCGCCGGGGATAACGCCTGTCCTAACACCGTATTGGCGCCCGAAGTGAATGCACTCGAGTTCGTCACAATCTGCGTATTGGCGAGCGAAGAGACCGCTTCCGGCGTCCGGCCCACCGCCAGCAGCGCGATGATTTCGGTGGATTGGAGCGGCGGATCCGAACGGTAGTTCACGTTCAGCTTGTTGGGCGTTCCCGAGATAGTAATGTTCACAGTGATAGCGCGAACCTCCGTTTGCAGGTCGACATCCAAAACCGGCTCGATCTTCGACGGATTGTAGAAACCGATCTCGCCTCGATTCACCGAATACTTATTGCCGAAAACATTGATCTGACCTTGATTGACGGAGATGCGGCCCAGCACCGAGGGCTGGTTCGGCGAACCCCGCAAGCGCAGATCGATTTCCGCCTGTACGTCCTGGCTGAGAGAAGTGCTGAGCTGGAAGACGGGCGAACTCTCGACGCGAATGTCCAATTGCACGCCTTGCAGGAAATCGCTTCCAGTGGGTGAAGCGGACGGAGCCGTGGTGGAAGCAAACAGCGCGCCGATATCGGCCGAAGCGCCAAACGAAGCCTTGTTGACTGTCACTGTGCCAGACAACAAGCTGCTTTCACTGGTGCCGGTGAATTTAAGATCCGCCGTGGACGTCACGCTCAGGGCGCCGGCGTATCGGACGCGCACGTCCGTTGCCCGGCCCTCCAGCCGATAAACAATCGGTCCCCCCTGCCCAAACGTCACGAAGCCCAGAACGGAGAGCTGTCCGCCGCCGCTATGAGCAGTCAGTCTTTGGATGGTGGCCCTGTATCGATCGAAGCGGATCAAACCGTCCGCGTGTTCCAATCCATTCGGAAAGTTTTCAAGGTGGAAAGAGGCGTCCTTGAGTTCCACCGTACCGGTGATGGCGGGCTCGGAAATAGACCCGCCGACGTTCACTTTCAGCGTGGACAGACCAGCTGAGACTACATTCTTATCGAACAATTGAAAGATCTTGAGGTTCAGTGAGCCTTCCACTGCCGCGTTCATGGCGCCGTTGTCCAAAACGGGCACGCTTCCGCCGATGCTGAGGCTGGTATCGCGAGCCGAGAAGCGCGCCTGCCGCAGCCGGACACTGCCTTCTGAATACTCGAACACGATGGGATCGAGATTCTTAAAGACGAGATCTTCGGGCTTCAGCCCGCCCCGGGCCGAGGCTGGAATTTGCGGGTCGATCTCAAAGTTTTCAAGCGTAAGGCGGGCGCCGATCTCACGAGGCTTGAGCAGGCTCCCCTGGATGACAAGGTTCCCGTTCTTCAAAAAGCCGTCGAAGGGCAGCGGCTTGCGCCCGGGACCAAGAAACGCGTTGATGGTGGAAAAGCCCACCCGCTCGATGGATCCCCGCCCCGTCACCGGATACCCCTTGGTCAAGCCGATGTTCAGATCGCCCGAGAACTGAGTATCGCGAAGGTCGACTCCCAGAAGACAATTGACGTTTCTGTTCTTGGTTTGTGCCTCCAAATGAAGGCTTCCATACTCCACCTGGTCAACCGAGACGTCGCGGAGAGCGGCCTTTCCGTCAATTGAGTCAAGATCGAATTCGCCGTGCCGGAGGTGGCCCTGCGCCACCAGGTCCACATCGGTTTTGCCATTAAGGGTCGGCTCGAGTTTTCGCAGGCCGCCCGAGTCCATGAGGCGGAAGGCGTGCGACTCTACGTGCAGGCTTGCTTCGCCGGTTGTCCAGTCATCGGGTGCGTGCACGTAGTGGCCATCCACTGTCAGCACGGAAGAGCCCTCGCTGGCGGAGGCTTTGCCGATCTCGAGGCGCGTGCCCTGGAGTTGCGCATCCACGCTCAGGTGGCTGATGCGTTCGTCCATCGCCGTGAGCCGATCGACGTCAATGTGCGCTTTGCCCTGTGGGTCGGCCGCGGAACCATGAATTTGAAATGACCCCTCCGCGATACCGCGAATTGGCGGCATCGCCTTGCCGCCGTAGTTCTTGGCAAGTTCCGCCAGATCGGCGCCTTCAATCTCGCCCTCCAAAATCAGCGGGCTCGACTTCTTTGGCGACCACTCCTTAAAGTCGATGCTGCCCTTGGAGGAAAGGCGCATCGGACCCTGCGAGACCAGTAGCGATGAAACCTCGGCGCGATCGTGCCGGACAAGAAGCCTGGCGTCTAGCGAATCGATGGTCTCTCCTTCCACCAGGGCGCGGCTGGCAGTGAGCCGGCCCTCAATCACCGGGTTTTCCAGTTGGCCCGTGACAGAACCAGAGAAGTGCGCGCTTCCGCCCGCGATGAGCTTTACAGGCATAGTCATGGGTTGACCGCCGCTGCCGGCAAGTTCCAGCGCCGGCTTCAGGTCATCCAGCGATTGCGTGTCGAACGTAACTTGCAGCCGGTGTTCCGGTTGGCCGGCAACGTGAAGAGTCGAGTTAGGTAGATGGAGGAAGGCGTCGTTGATCTGGATAATTTCCGGACGCCACTGGTAAGAGAAGTTGAGGCGGCCATCCACCGGAATCCCTTTTGTGCCCGGGGCAATCCTCAGTTGGGCATCGAGGTAGGCGTTTGAGTGTTTAGAAAAGTCGACTTTTAGATGGGCCGGACCGGAAGCGACTCCATGCCATGCCAGCGGATCGCGCCGTAGGAGCGGGCCTACTTCGGCGGTATCGAGGCCGGCCAGTTCCACGTCGACAAACAGGTGATGGTAGTGTTTCAATTCCGCGGAGCCGGTCATCGTCGCGCCGAAGGCGGCTATCTTTAATCGTTTCACCGAAACAAAAGTGGTACCGAGTTCCACATCCCCGGAAAGACGGCCATCCGGGATGACAAACTTCGGTTCCTGGTAGCGAACGTGCTCCGCTTCGGCATGACCGCTTAGCAGGAAGCCTTGCGAATCGTATTTTGCGGTTCCGGTGAACTGAAGCTGGCCGGCGCGAAACTCCGGCAATTCCACGATCTTGCCCGCTTCAACCACATCGATCTGCGCCTTGGTATTGAGCAATAACAACGGATCGGCAAGGTGAGTCATAGTTCCCTCGGCATCGATGCGGGACTTCTGAAGCCTGTAAGTGAACGACTCGAAGCGGATCAGGTCGCGCTCGATGGAGGCTTGGAGAGCAAAGTCTCCGCTGATCGGTTCCACATCCTCGGTCACCAGCCGCAGTTGGTCAGTGGAAATTCGGGTTGCATACCGCGGTACTGCCGGATCGTAAGTCAACTGGACATTCAGGTTGTTACCTCGAATGTCGAGCGGGGTTTCCTTCAAGTTGGCCTCAACTGTCCCATGATCGACCTCAAAATGCTTGATTTTCAGATCCAGAAGTTGTTCCAGCGCCGGCTTCGCGCTTGGTGGACGTTTCAGCTTCGGCTCCGGGATATTGGTGCCGCCGTCCTCATGGACGATCAGATAGACCTTCGGGCGATCGACAATCAGTGAAGTGAGATCGATGTCGCGCTTCAAAAAGGAGACAATCTTGAGCCTGATCGCGATGCGTTCGGCCGTTACCAGCGGCGGGTCGCCGGCGGGCTCCGTACCGTGGAGGACAAAGCCGGTGACTTCCGCGGTCAAAGCTCGCCAGTTGTATTTGAACTCCTTCACCTCCACGCGTCCGCCGCTAGCCTCTTCCACGGTGGCAATGATTTTGAGACGAACCCGTTCGCGCAGCCATTCGCTTTGGAGAACCCACAAAGCTCCAACGGCACAGGCCAGCAACAGAAGCCCTGCCGCGGCCGCCATCCTCAGCCAAATCTTGCGCCGCCGGGTCATTGCAAGTCCTGCTCCAGGTAGGTCACTTTCACCTGCTTACGAGTCTCTTCGAGCCACGTGGAGAACTCAGTTTCCACGTGCTCGTCAAAGAGCTTCTTTTTGAGCGCAGCGCGGCTCTGTTCAAGCGGTGGCGGTTCACCGGCGTTCTTCTGCCGCCAATCCGCAACCTCTTTGTTATAGGCTGCCTGAATCTCTTCCTCAGTTACATCGATATCCGGACGGAAGCGATACTCAAGGAAGCGCAGCGTCGTGACCTGGAAGGTGAGGTGTTGTTTCAGGACGCTCTCGGTGAGGGAATCGCGAACCAGCGCCGCTTTGAAAGACTCTTCCCCACCATAATCTTTAATGAGTTGGGCCAGATAGGCTGCCGAATCCGCCTCCGTGGGCTGCGGGTAGCGGCTCAGCGCCATTTCCCGGCGCACCAGCAACTGCTCCACCAGCCGGTCCGCCGCTTGACGGCGGTTTTCGAGCGTCAGATCCGGGCTTTGATGCTCAATAAATGCTGTGACGCGCAGCTCCTCCTCTACCTGCGCCGCGCTGATCACCTCGCGATCCACGGTCGCCACGATGCGGTCGATGATTCCGGAGCGCGCCGGCGGCCCGATCGAAAGAACGGCCGCGATGAGGAGAACGCCGGTACTCCCGTGCCGCATCAGAATGCCTGCCCCAGCGAGAAATGAAACTGAAAGCCGTTGATCTTTTGGACGGTTTGAATACCGGTGCCCTCAATCAACTGATCTTCGGTTCCTTTGAAGCCGAAGAAACGCGGGGCGTCGGGGCTGAGCGAAAGATCCAGCCTGATGGGGCCAATGGGCGTCCGGTAACGGATGCCGAACCCGAAGCCCTGAACCGCGTAATTGAAGTCAGAAAGACCGTTTTGCCGGAAGCGCAGCGAAAAACCCTGAATGTCGGTATAGACGTTGCCGAGATCATGGAAGATCACGCCTCCGATGTTTTCTCCGAACAGAGGGAAGCGCAACTCCAGATTGTTAATGAATAAGGCATTACCGCCTAAAGGGAAGCCGGTAACCAGATGTCCGGGGCCCGCATCTCTGGGGCCCGCCTGATTGTCGGGGAAGGCGCGCAGCGAGTTCGAGCCCCCGGAGAAGAAACGCTCTGGCAATGGAATGTCTTCGGCGCCTCCAGGGGGAGTGCTAATGATGCCGAACTGAGTGCTTCGCGCAAACACCAGATCGCGGCCGATTCGATGGTACGTCGAGTTCCGGATCAGCGCGCGTCCGAACGGCGTTTGAGAGCCAAGATACTTCGTGGCGTAAGCGACGTCGACGGTCGTGTAAATGCCACTGTGGGCGTCGGCGGGGTCGTCGCGGCGATCCTGAATCAACGATATCCCGATCAGACCGGTCCGGTCCGGTTGGGCAAGAATCGGCACCAGTAGCGGTTCAATCTTGAGATTAGATTCCGTAACGTAGCGAAATACCCCGCGGTACTGAATGGTAAACACGCGGTTTAGTTTTTGACCGAGCACTCCGGAAACCTCGCGCCGGTGCGAGGTGAATGTCCGAATGTCGTTCGAATTGTCGTAGAGCGCGGTCAGCGTCAGGTTGAATCGCTTGTCCCCGGCGATTTGCGGCACGAAGTAAGTGAGCGTGGCGCGCTGCTCCAGGGTTGAGATGGTGGTGTTGAGACTAAGCGTTTGACCCAGTCCCAGGAAATTGAGCCGGCTGACGCCGAAGCTGCCCCTGGGCGCAAAACCGGTGGTGCCGGCCGGGGCATCGAAGCTTGTGACGCCTCCGCCGATTCTTCCTAATTGTGCCCCAATGCCAAAAGTAAATGAGTAGCGGCGGGCTTCGTCAATTTGATAAAGGACATATTTCCTGTCTTCGTCGCCGTCGGGATTCTGAATCGCCGTATCCACGCGGGCGAAGATGCCCAGGTCATACAGGCGCCGCTGAGTATCCGTTTCCTTGGCGAGCGAGAGCGGGTCGCCCGAGTGCAGTTCCATACGATCGTTCACCAGCTTCGGCTTGGTGGTGAATAGCCCGCTTACCAGAACCGCCCGCACATATTTCTTCCGGCCCGGATTGATTTTGAAAAGCAGCTTCACCCGGCTCTCAATGCCGGCGGGCTCCACATAGTAATCGAAGGTCGCGTCGGTGTAGCCCTGATCGTAAAAGTAGTTGAGCATCAGGTCTCGATCGGCGGCGACGTTCACTTCGCTGTAGGGCTGGCCCTTCGAAGAGATCATGCGGCTCTCGAGATACTTCTGATCGGCGTCGGAAATGCCGGCAATCGACACATCGGCGACAAACGACTGGGCGCCTTCATCGATTTGGATTACTAACTTAAGCTGCTCGCTGTGGCCGAGATAAGCATCCACCACCTGGTAATCGATCTTCGCGTTCCGGAATCCGTTCAACCGGTACAGATCGCGGATGGCCTGGAGGTCTCCGTTCAGTATGCCCAGGCTGTACCGGCCGTAAGGATACCGCGGAAAACTCACCGGTTGCGTCACCATGCGTTCGCGAATCGTGTTGACCCTGAAATACTTGTTGCCTTTAATTTCCAGGACTTTCAGGCGGCGGCGCACGCCGCGCGTCACTTGGAAAACGATAGTCCGCCTTCCCGATTCATTCGCGATGCTGTAGGCCACATCCGCCTCAAAATACCCTTCCGATTGCAAATAAGTCGCCAGGTTATGCTGGCCTTCCACCAGCAGGTCTGTATCTACGGTTCGCTCCTGATAAACGGGAACCAGTTGACGGAGCTTCGATTTTCGAATGCTGACGCCTCTCACCTGGACCGCAATTTCCGGGCCGGCCGCCACTTGCAGAGTCGGCTTTACGGTATTCGTTCGCGGCTCGTATTCCAGACTCCGCAGCGACACACGGGCCAGCAGCAGATCCTTCTGCTGGTAGTAGCTGCGAACGCCGTCAACGCCCGAAAGGGTGCGCGTCTCGGTCACCTGATGCCAGCCCAGCAAGCCGAAGAGCCGAAGCCAGTGGGTTGACTTCACAATGTCTTTGGTGGAGCGCTTCGGAGTTCCCGTGATGGCGGGCTCCTCGTAATGCGCCCGCTTCCCGAGATTCAGATGGAAGGCGACGTTCGCCTCTTCAGTCGCTCCGGCGTACTCAACCGACGAGTCCACCTTCGCGTTGTAGAAGCCGTTCTGGCGCATCAGCGTTTCGATGGACTCCGCCGCGCTTTGCCGGTCGCTGTCGTTGTATGGCTGGCCGAGGACCAGTTTCGCGGTGCTGCCAATCTGGCCCGAGGCCGGCGGATCCTGCACTCCCTCAAAGGAGACACGCCCGATGAAATAGGCGTTCTTAGTAATGAAGCGAAGGATCACCCCGTGGTGAGAATCGTCGAAACGGGCGTCGACGGCAATGTCCGCAAAGCGTCCTGTGCTGAATAGAGCCTGGATCGCGGCGTGGATGTCGTCTTCTCGAAACGGCGCCCCCGTCTTCATGGGCAGGATCTTATCGAGGACGTCTCTGGGGTAAGGCTGCTCGGGCGGATCGAATTGGATCTCGGCGATCGGCTTGCCTTCAAAATCCTGAGTGCTGCTCAGCAAGGGAGACTGCGGCGCCGGCTGCCCCGAGGCGAGCCTGGCCGTCAGCAAAGCAAAGCAGAGGAGCGTGAACGGCCGCACTAAGCGTTGTTCCACTCCTTTACGACAGACTTCGCGAGCGATTTGTATCGTGTTGTTATCATTGGGGCGGTATGAATCCCGGTGAAGTCGAGCGATACTCCCGGCAGATTCTTTTCCCGCCCATCGGCGAAATCGGCCAGGAAAGAATCATCGGGGCTACCGTAGCCATCGCCGGCTGTGGCGCGCTGGGCAGCTTCCAGGCCGAAGCGCTCGCTCGCAGTGGCGTTGGCAGGCTGAGGCTGATTGACCGGGACTATGTGGACGCCTCCAATTTGCAACGGCAGTGGCTCTACAGTGAAGCCGACGCGGAGAACGAGACGCCCAAAGCAGTGGCGGCCGCTAACCGGTTGGCCCAGATCAATCGGAACGTTCTGGTAGAAATACTTGTTACTGACCTCACGCCTTCAAACGCCGAGGAGCTCCTTTCCGATTGCGACCTGATTCTCGACGGAACGGACAACTTCGAGACACGATACCTACTCAACGATATCAGTGCGAAGCACCGCATACCTTGGATCTACGGTGCGGCCGTTGCCGGACATGGATTGGTCCTTCCCGTTCTTCCCGGCCGCGGGCCCTGTCTTGCCTGTGTTTACCCGGCGCCACCGGCCGGATCTCACGACACATGCGAAACCGGGGGTGTCCTGAGCGCGATTACGGCCTCGGTGGCCGCCCGGCAGACAGCCCTTGCACTGCGCATTCTGATCGGCGATGAATTCGAACCGGCGCTGGAGTCGATCGACGTGTGGAACGGCAAGTCGAAACGTGTCGCCGTCCAGCGCGACGAACTATGCCGTGTCTGCGGTCTCAGAAAATTCGATTATTTGGAGGGGCTCAAGCAGAAACCGGTCAGTCTCTGCGGCAGGAATGCGGTCCAACTTCACGAAAATGCTCGTCCGCTTGATCTCGTGGCGCTCGCGCAGCGGCTGCGGTCCGTGGGCGCCGTCCGGGTGAACGATTTTGCCTTGCGCCTCCATCTGCCCAAGTACGAACTCACCGTTTTCATGGATGGCCGGGCCATCGTCAAAGGGACAACGGATGTTGGCGTCGCACGTAGCGTTTACGCGCAATACATCGGTGCGTAGCCCTGATCCCAAACCGCTGGCTTCAGACCCCGGGAGCGGCCCGCGCCACTGCCCACTGCCGCGCGTGCGCCGTTGGTCTGCCCGCCTATGACGTCAAATTGATAGTGCCGCGGCAATTCATCGATCCGCAGCGGCAGGGAACCTTTTCCACTTCTTTATCGAAGTGGTAGTCGATGGTTAACTCCTCACCACGCTTGATGTGCCGACGGGACACATAGAGGATGTGGCCCTTGACGATGCGCGCCTCCAGGTTCGGATCGCAGCAATGGTTGATGAACTGCGCTCCCGATCCGCCCACCGCGCCATCCAGGGTCCAGTACGAGTCAAGCGTGAACAGATAGTTCAGCTTTCGCTCCTCGGCCCGGCGCTTGGTCTCCTTGCGGCTGATCCGCTCGCCCGTGTACTCAATCACCTTCCGGCGCTTCGGAATCGCCTCGGCCGCGTAGAGGCCCCAGCGGTGAATCTTCGAAGGCGCCACCTTCAGTTTGAAGCAGACGAATTCCTCACGAACGACCGGGGTTTCTCCAGCGGACACCGAATCCAGTGGTACGGATCGTGCAGATGATGCCATCCACTGAAGATTAGCGAAAACGGAACAGTTTTGAAAAGGGCCTAGCCGATCTTTTGTTTCAGAACCTCCACCAATTCCGCCACCGCTTCCACACTTTTCTGAAGCGCGGCTTCTTCGGAGGCCGTCAGCGCGATCTGGTAGATGTGCTCAATGCCCTTTGAGCCCAATTTCACCGGCACTCCGACGAACAGGCCATGCACCCCATACTCGCCATCGAGGAGGGCGGCGCATGGCAGCACTTTCTTCTTGTCCTTCAAGATGGATTCCACCATCTCGACGGTGGAAGCCGCGGGAGCGTAGTAAGCGCTGCCGGTCTTCAAGTATTTGACGATCTCGGCCCCGCCATCGCGGGTCCGCTGCACCAGCCGGTCAATGGTGGTCTGATCGGTGAGCTCGGCCAGGGGAATGCCGCTCACGTTTGTGAACCGGACCAGAGGCACCATCGTGTCGCCGTGTCCGCCCAACACCATGGCGGTGACATTTTCAAACGAAACCTTCAATTCTTCGGCGATGAAGGTCCGAAAACGGGCGGTATCCAGGACGCCTGCCATCCCAATGACCCGGTGCCGCGGGAAGCCGGAAACCTGGTGGGCTGTCCAGCACATGGCGTCCAGTGGATTGGTGACCAGCACCAGAACCGCGTTCGGCGAGTACCTGGCTGCAGATTCGGTAGCCGTCTTCACCACCTCATAATTTGCCAACAGCAAATCGTCCCGGCTCATTCCGGGCTTGCGCGGGAAACCGGCCGTGATCACCACGATGTCAGAATCGGCGGTGGCCTCATAGCCGTTCGCGCCGGTAATGGAGACGTCATACCCCTCCACTGGCGCGGACTCCAGCATATCCAGGCCTTTACCCTGTGGAACGCCCTCTACGATATCCACCAGCACGACGTCGGCAAGTTCCTTAGCCGCAATCTTCTGCGCCGTGTTCGCACCGACATTGCCGGCGCCGACGACGGTCACCTTTTTACGCATGTTGCTCCTTGTTAAAGAAACTCAGTATATCGAGTGGCCCGTCCGGAGCGGCCCCGTGCCGTTCGATCTGACGGCGTGAGTCTCCATCACCCGCGCTACGATACGGGAATAGCGCATGAATTCAACTCAATTGAGCGGAACCCTGCGCGTCTTCCATCTGTTCGACGTCGCGGAAGCAACGGATCTCACCAAGCTGCACGCGATATTTGGGACGCGCCCCAGCCTGCGTGAACCCGCCTTCCGCCATCCAGTTCCCGAATACGTGCGCTTTGAACGGCCGCCAGTGATGGAACCGCTGGACCCCACCCGCACGAAAGATGGCATCGCAGTGACGCCGCGAATCCGATACTTCGAATACGGCGTCGCCAGCGTCGAGATGCAGATGAGCTTCGAAGGCGGATGGACCGATCTGATCGGTTTCGCCAACCGCTGGATCTCCTCGTCCGAATTGGAAGGCCTGGCCCATACTCTTCTCCGCGAACGAATGGCTCTGATTCGGCCTGGGCTGCGCAAGCCCTACGAATCCTGGATCAGTGAAGACTACTACGTCTTACAAATCGACCCCATCGAGCGCGACTCCGCCATCTGCACCGCTGAGGAATTGCTCCGCGAGCGAGGCGTCGAGATCTCGCAAATCGTCCGTGGTGAAAACACGCCGCTGTCGAAATCGGAACAGCAGGAAGTCCTCCAGTCGAGCATGTCCTACTATTCGACAGACCTCCTGGTTGTCGGATGGGTGGCTGCTTTCGTCTACGACACGCCGGCCGCCGCGCTGCCGACTGTCGATCTGCTGGAATACGCCAATACCCAGTTGCTGGAATTCCGTTACTACGATGAGGTGCTTACTCGCCTGCTTGCCGATGTGTACCAGCGGCTTGAAAAGAAACGGAGCTTCTTCTCTCGCTGGCGCCTGGCCCGCGAGGCCGAGCATGTGAACACCATCCGGCTCGACATTCGAGAACTCTCCGAACTCACCGACAACGCCATCAAGTTTCTCAGCGACATGTTCTATGCCCGCGCCTATCGCCTGGCCGCGAATCGAGTCGGCGTGACTGACTACCACAACCTGGTTGCCGAGAAACTGGAGACGGCCGAAGATCTCTATGACTCGATGGTGAATGAGTTCCACCAGGCGCGGGCCTTTGTGCTTGAGCTGATGGTGGTTATCATCCTGTTGGTGGAAATCGTAATGGTGTTCCGCGGTAAGGGGTGAGAGGCGCTTCTTCGACTGACCGCAAGCGCTAGGCGGCGTGGTGTTTCGGTTCGTGATGCAGCTGCATCAAAAGGGCCGCGCTGACCCGGACCATTGCATAGGTCTTGCCGGCATCGTCGCTGAACTCAACCTCATAGAGGCCCGGCGCCAGTTTCTCGACGATCGTACCCACTTGACCGCGTAAAAGTCCTGTCGCCGTCAGGTCTTCCGTCAGAGCTACCACGGAAAGCAATTCTAGATCAGCCATTTGAACCTACTCTGATAGTACATAACAATTCAACAGCCTTGGGAAAATCTTCGGCCTTCAAGACGATCCACGCACTTCTAACAAGCGCTCGGCGGCTCCCTTTTACGCACGCCAATCTAAAGAGTATCGTTGACCGTATTCATCAGCTGGCGGGAGCCGCGGGCGGCCAGATGGAGGTCAGCACCCTGCTCAGTCAAACGGGCATCCCGATCGGGCTTCCGGCTTCTACGCTGCAACAACTGGAATCTCAAAAGCTAGTCAACACCACGTTGAGCAACGGCAGAGAATTCGTGCAAGTCACCGATTCGGGCCGTGAATTAGTCTAACTCTCAGCGCCGCGAGTAAGAGTCGCCTTGCATTATTCATTACATGTGTATTTCGTAATGGGAATGTCAGGCCCGTCAAAAGAGCTACGTTTTCGGTTTGACACGTCCACGTAAGACACAGGGGTTCTGACTCACTACGCGATACTGTTGAAAAAAGCCGCTCCCCGCGCGTGGCGAGCTTATCTAAGAAATGATGCGACAGATGCCCTGCGAGTGGCCCTTTGGGCGCGTCGTTCACTTTGCCCCTTGCGATACTATCGAGGTTCTCGGGCGGTTTCCGGCCCTGGAACAGACTGAAATGAAGATGAGTCCCAGGTGAACGACAAAATCGGAATTGAATTAAACCTGCAGAGACAACGGGTTGAGCTGGGATTGACCCAAGCTGAACTGGGAAGGAGGGTTGGCGTCTCTCAGGCCACGATTTCGCTTTGGGAGAACCTGAGAGCTCAACCCGACGAAGTTCAACTGGAAGCATTGCAAGCCGTTTTTCGCGGAGTTGAGGTGCCTAAACAGGCGGCGAATGCAGACGGAGAACCCGAGGGTCTGGAAACCATTCACTCAGCCGGATGGGGTGAATATCCCCTCGACGCAGTTTTCGTTCGTACCGATCAGCGCACAGTTGGCGAAGTTGTAAAACGAATTCTTTCAAATCGCTACGATCTGAATCCCGAGTTTCAACGTGATTTTGTTTGGCCGGACGACAAGCAATCCCGGTTGATCGAGTCCTGCCTCATGCGAATTCCGTTGCCCGTCCTATATGTCGCCGAGGCCCCGGATGGCCGGATCGTTGTGGTGGATGGTCTACAGCGCCTTTCGACTTTCCGTCGCTATCTCGACAACAAACTGAGGCTATCGTTTTCCAGAGCAGAGGAAGATCCACCTCATCCCCTTGAAGGGAAGCTCTTCAGAGACCTTGAACTAAAACTACAGGAGCGCGTTGAGGATACGCAGCTCACACTTTACATTCTCGATTCAAAAGCGCCGGAGCGGGCGAAGCTTGACATATTCGAACGAGTGAACAGTGGTGAGCCTCTAACGCGCCAGCAGATGCGCAATTGCTTATACAATGGCAATGCCACGCGTTGGCTGAAGCGATGTGCCGAGAGCCCGGCTTTCCTGGGTGCGACGGGAGGTTCCCTGAAGGCCAAAACGATGCGTGATCGTGAGGCTGTCAATCGTTTCTGCGCTTTCGCAATTCTTGGGTGGAAGCATTACCGTTCGGGCGAAATGGACAGTTTTCTTGCGGAGGCGCTGGAATCCATGAACAAGATGACTGTAGAGGAATTAAATCACCTTGAGGCGAGATTTCTTCTGGCAATGACGATCAATGAAAGCCTTTTTAAACGGCATGCCTTCCGAAAGTCTCTTCGCACCGAAAACGACGCCAACCGATCCGCCCTCAACATTGCGCTCTTCGATGTCTGCTCGGTCGTGCTTTCCTCGCTGGATGAAGGAACTATCGCCGTCCACGGCTCAGCAATTAAAGATTCCATCGCCGCCCTTTTGACGGACCCCGACTTTAACGATTCAATTACATACGCCACTAACGACAAGAAGCGAGTGAAGACGCGCTTTGAAAAAATGGAGGCCAAGATTGCTGAGGCGACCAGATGATCCGCACTTTGCGCATGGAGCGCTTCAAGTGTTTCGATTCCCTTACGCTGCCCCTCTCTCCTCTAACGCTATTTACAGGTCTTAACGCCGCAGGCAAGTCGACGGCGATCCAAACCCTGCTCTTGCTCTCGCAGACCCTTCGGACACAAAGGGGGCCTGCGCAGCTTCGGCTGAAAGGTCCTCTCGCAAATCTTGGGACTCCCGGGGACGTAATCAACCGGGTTTGCGGGGGAAGCGAAATGGCCCTCGGGCTAAAGACCGACGAGGTCGACCTATTATGGCGATTTAGTCTGACCGACGACGCTCGACGGGAACTGAAGGCAACGCGATTGGAATTCATTTCCGGCGACTCCATAAGTAGCGTCGCGGATACTTTTGACGGCATCCGGCCTCGGGAACTGCACGAGCCGTTCCTTGAGACTCTCATTGCACTGAGCCGTTTAATTTTTTTGAGCGCATCCCGGCAGGTTGAAACCGACCTCTTCCCGATCCCCGAAGACTCCGAAGACTCACTCGGTGACGTGGGCCCGGTTGGGCAGTTCGCTGCTTGGTGGTTTCACAAGGAAGGGGACAATCTAGTGTCGCCAGCGCGCGGTCTTAAGAACGTTCAGGCCCAGACAACCCTACGGCTTCAAATAAACGCATGGGCAGCGGATCTTTTCCCGGGCGTTGAGTTTAATGCGCTGCCGGTTTCGGACACGAGCCTGATGCGCCTGCAGATAAAGTCCGGACCAACCTCCGGCTGGACGAACCCCGCCAATATCGGATACGGAATTTCCTATGCTTTTCCGACACTGGTAGCGGGTCTTACGGCCCCAGCGGGTTGCACTTTGATCATCGATTCCCCGGAGGCGCATCTTCATCCGCGGGGCCAGGCACGCATGGGAGCGTTTTTTGCACAAATGGCGTCGGCAGGAGTTCAAGTGCTCCTTGAGACTCACTCCGATCACGTGATGGACGGCGTCAGGATCGCGATTAGGGAAGGTATTCTCAGGCCTGAAGACGCTGCTTTTCATTATTTCACGCGGAATGGGAGCACTACTACTATCACCACCCCGCAGATTGATTCCGACGGACGTTTGAGTGAATGGCCCGAAGGATTTTTCGATCAGCACCGACGTAACATGGCGCGCCTGGTACGGCCCAGGACTGACAACTCCTGATGAGTGATTACGTTCTGAATAGTGCATCCGTCGCGGTGCCGTATTCCGAAGCTGCGACAGCCCGTGCTCATCTGGCAGCCCTCTTGCGCGGACTTGCTCTGCTGGATTCCGACTCTGCTCAGCTGCCTTCATTGCGGCTCAACATTGATCCATGGCTGCTGCCCTTGGTGCAGGAAATTTCTGCCCCTCCGATAACTCTCGGTGAACTGGCGAGTGGCTTCTATGGGACCGTCGATCACGACCTTGCCGAGTTTTTCGATTCCTTGGGTCGCTCCGTCCCGGCAGACCACGCTCTTGATGAGGCATCTGTCGAAGCGATCTTGCGCCTCGTGCCCGAGTATCCTGCCGCTGGCTACGAGCAAACTTTTGCCAGCGTTCAGGCCGCTGCCATCGACGCCATCATTTGCGCCGCAATGAATTTTACTCTGGTCGGACTGCTTCGATCCGACCTGTGGAGGTTTGACAGCATGGGCTTTGTCTCAGGACCTGAGACGTACGTGTTTGACCATGTAGCCGAACCCTCTCACGCCGAGGCGATTTATGGCCGCCGCATTGCCGCTTTGCGCAGCGGGCTGACAGCGCGTTCCTTCTGGCTGCTAAGAGAGCGAGTTTTTCCCAACCTATTGTTTGGTTTGGACGTGAAGGTCCAGGTCGAAAGGTTCAACACGACGCTTATGCCGCTGATGTTTAGGCGTTTGGCGGAACTCGATTCAAGGGCTAAAACGTGGCGCATTTCACCGGACGATCAGTTTCCCGACGGACCCGCCGAGATCAAGCCAGAAACACCGAGAACCATGCAACGGTACGGTAAAGATCGCAATTTTCGCGGGCATGATGGCGTGGTGAGGACATTCGAGGACCATTTGTGGATTGACCGGAGCCACCGGATACACATCTTTCGGCGTGTCGGCGAGAGGAGTGTCGAGATAGGGTACGTCGGGCGGCATTTGCCAACAATGGAAAATCCAACCTAACGAAGCCCACGCAGGTAACATCCGGTGGTCGATCTGCGGGTGTGCAGAACGTGCCGGGCGAATTACTTTTCCACCCGCCGGCCGACGTTTACGTCGATCCACGCCGCTGGCTTGCCGGCATGTCGCTGACCTCACGGCATTCCTGGTGGCGAAGCTGGAATGCTTGAACTTTGATACCGAACGCGCAGTAAGCGCCGCAGCTTTTTGTGATTCACACGCAGCCCTTGTTTTCCTAAGGCCGCCGCCACCCGGCGGTAGCCGTAACGGCGGTGGGTGAGGCAGATCTGTTGTAACCGGCCACGCAATTCCACATCGGCCTCTGCCGGCGCCGTTCTTTGCCAATGCCGGTAGTAGCCGGCGCGCGCCACGCGCGCCAATTCGCACATCCGTTCAATCCCCAGTTCGCCTTGCTGCCGCGTCATTGCTTGGATCTCCGCATAGACGCTGCCGCGCCAGCTTTTTTGCTCTGCTGGTCTTAAAAAATGGGGTCTGTCCCCTTTTCCGGGGAAATCGCTGAGGCAAAGAGGCTTACCCGTTTTCTCGATTCGCAGGAAAGGCTCTCAACAAACAGGAGCGCGAACGTAAGCTAGCCAAGCCAAAAGCCAATGGGGTCAAGCCAAAGCCAAAAGCCAAAAGGCCAATGGGGTGTGTCCCTTTTCGCGGGAAAGTGTTAAAGCCAAAAAGCCAATGGGGTGTGTCCCTTTTCGAGGGAAAGTGTTGAGGCAAAGAAGCTTACCTGTTTTCGCGAGTCGGCGGGAAGGCGCAGCACAAAACCGCGACATGGGCGGGTTCCCGCCTAACGGCTTCCAGCCA
>CAJCIT010000279.1 GCA_903970405.1 Acidobacteriaceae bacterium
ATTTAGGCCACGTCCTCCATCGAGTCTGACGGGTTTCTGAGCGGGCGCAATTCGCCGCGCTGAACGGTCTCTGGAACCGAAAAGGCATACCTGCCCAATAAATTGATGTGTTCGAACACCAGAGGGGAGAGTCGGGCGACATCCTCCGGCCGTACCGGGAAGCCTTCGGCGCGGAGCTGGTCCAGCGCCGCGTTGATGTAGAGCGTATTCCAGAGAACGATAATGTTCAGCGCGAGGCCCAGCGCACCCAACTGATCTTCCTGCCCCTCGCGATAGCGCTGCCGCAGTTCGCCGCGCTTTCCATGAAAGACGGCGCGCGCCAGCTTATGCCGGTCTTCGCCTCGATTCAGTTGAGTGAGAGTGCGCCGCCGTTTGGACTCATCATCTATATAGGTAAGGCTGTGAATCGTCTTTTCAATGCGACCAAGTTCAGCGACGGCCTGGGCCAATTTTGTGGGCCGGTCATCCACCCGGAGCGTCCGCATGATCGACGTTGCCTGGACGACACCCAGCTTGAGAGAACCGGCCAGCCGAAGCATGTCGTCCCAGTTTTCCTTGATCAGATTTGTATTCACGCGATGCCTTGCCACACCATTCAGGCAGCCATAATCGGCAGCCGTATCGACGCGCCAGTAGCGGGCACCCCCAATATCGGCGATTCGCGGACTGAACCGGTAGCCGAGCAGCCAGAACAAACCGAAGATCACATCCGTGTAGGCTCCGGTGTCGGTCATGATCTCGGTCGGATGCAATTCCGTCTGCTGTTCCAGGACCACCGCGAGCAGGAACAGGCTGTCCCGTATGGTGCCGGGGACCACAACCGCATTCAACCGGTGAACTGGTTCGAAATCAGGTTGTAGTAAGTCACGCCGTGTTCATAACCAAAATACTTGGGGTTCGGTCCGGCATTGAGAGTGCGAACGGGTGTCAATTTTCTTATATCGTAAGACTTTGCGAGAATCTGACCAACGAGTCCGGTGTTTTCCCTATTTCGTAAGACAAGCAGATCGAAAAACGCTGGAAACATTGGGTTTTTGATGGACGCGGTCGGCAATTGGGTCCCCCCGAGTCTTACGATACCGGAAAACTTCTTACGATATAGGATCAGGACCGCTGAGCCCGGATTTGGGTAACTGCCGAGAAATGAGCGCGTTACCTAAAGCCGAAAGTCTTACGATATAGGAAAATTGACAATGATCCTGCATCATCTTCGCAGCCACAGGTTCTTACGATATAGGGAAATTTCTCACGATAGAAGATTAAATCCGCCGAATGTCAGTTTGATAACTGCCTGAAGATAAAGGCGTTACAAAACGAGCGGTTCTTACGATATAAGAAAATTGACAGTTGGATCGCCGGCAATCAGCCAGGACGAGAAAAGTTGAATGGAAGTATACCGGGTTCATCTTGCGCCCACTGACTGCGCCAGACAGGACGGTGATATGCGGCAGGTATTGTGGATTTCGTCTTTTCGCGGTCGGTGGTCTGCAGACCGGTCTAAACCAACGCGGCCGGAGAGTTCAGTCGGCTCGGAGGGCTTGGGTTGGGTCGATGATGGTGGCGCGGCGGGCGGGGATTAGGAAGGCGATGGTGGTAATGACCGCAAGAAGCGTGGCCACGCCGAGAAAAACTACTGGATCAAAGGGGCTGGTGCCGAAGAGCAGGCTGGTGATCGAGAGGGTTAAGGCGAATGAGAGCAACAATCCGAAGGCAATGCCGCCGAGAGTGAGGCGCAAGCCGTGCATCAGGATCATGCGCAGGACGTCGCCGGCGCTGGCACCAATGGCCATGCGGATGCCGATCTCACGCGTACGCTGCGTAACGGTGTAGGACATGACGCCGTAAAGGCCGACAGCGGAGAGAATGAGGGCAAGGACGGCGAAGGCACCGAGGAGCAAAGTTTGCATGCGCGTGTCTTCGGTTTGATCCCCGATCACGTCCTGCATGGTCCGGGGATGCAGCAGGGCGAGGCCGGGATCGAGACCCTGAACGGCGCGGCGGAGTTCGGGGACTATCAACGCAGGAGGGACAGACGTACGCAGGATGAGTTCGGAGCCGCCGCCAAAGGCCTGTGATATAGAGAATGGAAAGTAAGCTTGAGGCGACGGTTCGGCACGTAGGCCATATTCCTTAACGTCCTGGACAATACCGACGATCACCACAGGAACGCCGCCCCAATGGAAGGTATGTCCAAGAGGATCTTTGCCCTTCCAGAAAACGCGGGCAGCGGTTTGACCGATGACGGCATGGTAGGTGACATCCGGGGGCATCTTAGGCGACTGGTTCCCCGCCGCCTGGGAGATCTGATTTGCCCTTTGGGCGGCGATGCCGTCATGTTCATAGTCAGAGGCGTTAAGGCGACGACCGCGCAGCAGCGGAATACAGAACGTATCGAAGTAGCCGGGCGTGACGTAGTTAAAACCGAGCAAGTTGTTGGCCAGGGCGGGATCGCTGTTGCCGTCGACCACGATGTAAGTACTGCTTCCGCCTTCGAGCGGAATCTCAGACGAGATGGCGACTTGCTTGATTCCAGGGATATGTTTGACGCGTTGTGCGAGCGCGTCGAAAAAGCGGCGACGATCGGGGAAGGCGGGATAGCTTGCGTCTGGCAGACTGATGTTGACGGTCAGCAGTTTGTCAGGGTTGATGCCAATGTTGGCAGTTCCGAGTTTGACGAAGCTGCGCAAGAGCAAACCCGCGCCCACCAACAGTGCAAGCGTGATACCAATCTCACTTAAGACAAGCACGTCGCGGAGAGTCTGACGGCTGCCCGCCAGCCCCACAACAGCTTGCGCTCCGGCTTTTAAAGAATCGTTGACGTTGGCGCGAGAGACCTGCAGCGCAGGCGCGAGACCGGAAAGCAGTGCGGAAACGACGCTGAGCAGAAGAGTAAACAAAAGCACGCGCGCGTCTATGCCGACCGGATTCAGATGCGGCACGAAAGCCGTCGTCACGCTGTCGAGAAGGCGGAGAAGCCACCAAGCCCCAGCAATGCCGATGGCGGCCCCGGTGATCGAGAGCAGGAGGCTTTCGGTGATCAATTGCAACACTAAACGGAAGCGGCCAGCACCAAGGCTGGCGCGCAGGGCGATTTCACGCTGACGCCCTGCGGCACGCGAGAGAAGCAGGTTAGCGACGTTGACGCAGGAGATCAGTAAAACAAGGCCGACCGCGCAGAGCAGGACCAATAAGCGATGCTTGGAATCGCCGACAAGCTGATCCTTAAGAGGCAACAGGCCGGCGTGTACGTTTGTATTTCCGTCGGGAAATTGCTTTTCGAGCTGGAGGGAGATGTTAAGCAGATCTTTGCGGGCTTGCTCAAGCGTGACGCCCGGCTTCATGCGGCCGAGGACACGGATGCCGTGGTTGCCCCGTTGGCTAAAAGCTTTGTCTTGCATGTTGAAGGGAATCCAAACATCGTTGCCTGAAGGGTAGTGAAAGGTAGGCGGCATGACTCCAATAACGGTGTGGCGTTCGGCATCAAGCGTAAGAGTTTTGCCGATGATGCTGCGGTCGCCGCCGAACTGGGACTTCCAGAAACCGAAGCTCAACACCGCGACGTGGTTGTTGCCGGAAGAGTCTTCACCGTGCCCGAAAGCACGGCCCAATGCCGGGGCGATGCCGAGTGTTTCGAAGAAGTTAGCCTGCACTTCAGTGGCTGTGGCAACGGCAGCTTCGCCTTTACCGCCCATGCTGTAGGGACGAGACCACGAATAGCCGCTGGTGGAATCGAAGCTGTGGTTGCGGGCTTGCCAGTCTAGGTAGTCGGCTTGGTTGACGGGGTATTGCCCGGGAGCGGATTCGGTTTCAAAGCCTGAGACCAGGCGATCCGGCGCAGCGAAGGGCAGTGGTTGCAGAAGAACCGCATTGACGATGGAGAAGATGGCAGTATTGGCTCCGATGCCGAGCGCGAGGGTTAAGATGGCCACGCTGGCAAAGCCCGGGCTTCGGCGGAGTTGCCGGATTCCATAGAGTGAATCCATTTTAAGCAGTTCGAGAGTAGTCCAGGTCCACATATCACGGGTCCTTTCTTGTGTGAGGGTGATGTTGCCGAAGCGTTGTTTGGCAGCGATGCGCGCTTCTTCCAGGCTCATGCCGAGCGCGAGGTTGTCGGCTTCTTCCATGGCGAGATGTGACTGGATTTCTTCAGCAAGATCGTTGACTTTGGAATGCATGAGGGCGCGGAGTTTGGAAAAGGTGCGGCGGAGGCCCATGTCAGGACTCCTCGCTTTCGGCGGGACGAAGAACTCCTGTAACGGCAGAGACGAAGCGATCCCAACGCGAGGTCTCGTCTATTAACTTGCGCTTGCCGGCAGGCGTGAGGCGGTAGAACTTGGCGCGCTGGTTGTTGTCGGAAATGCCCCAACTGGCTTTGATCCAGCCTTCCTGTAAGAGGCGCTGCAAAGCGGGATAGAGTGAGCCGTGCTCGACTTTGAGGGCATCTTCCGATAGGCGCTCGATGGACTTGGCGATGCCGTGGCCATGGGTTGGCCCCCAGACTAGCGTGCGGAGGATTAAGATGTCGAGCGCTCCGTAGACGAGGTCAAGCTGACCGGACGAGCGACGTTTTCTCATGTGGTAGACAATCTATCACATTGGTGGTTGATTGTCTACCACCCCTTGCGAATGGCAGAAACGAACACCCACCCGCAAAAAAAAGAGGAACCTTAAATCCGAGACATTATTTTCTGCGTATAAACATGCATGTGAACCACGTAGCACTTGTTGCACAAGCGTGGCATCAAGCCCGGCAATCCGCTTGGCTTAGTCAAACATGAAACGTCTTTCTAAGACGGACATTACAAGAAGGGAAACTATCACAGATAACTATGCTTACTAACTCAACTAACCGGCGCAGATTTCTGCGCCAAGGCACAACATTCGGACTAGGCGCCGCCCTGGTGGCAGCAGGGGCTTCGCGCGCCACCGCCCAGATCCCCGACAGCGACCTGGCGCTGGTGACTGACGGCGACATCGCCATCCTGCAGTTCCTTGCCGCGGCCGAAGCGCTCGAAAACGATCTCTGGCAACAGTACACCGAACTATCCCAAGGCAACGTTGCTTACCAGCAATCCCTCGAGAGGATCGATCAGTCGCTTATCGCTTACATTAACCAGGACCGCCGCGACGAACTGAGTCATAACGTCCTCATCAATGCCGTTCTGGAAAGTATCGGACAGCTTCGCGGTAAGAGCCTCACTGTCGATGTGAGTTCGTTCATGGTGGTCCCGCCGCCAAACGTGACCGGAATTGCCCAGACTCCCCGCATTACGAACCTGCAAACTTTGAACGTGGATACCTCATGGTTCAATCGTTACCGATCTGCGCAGAACCCGGATCTTCCCCCGGCACCGGGTGCGACCGCGCAATTCGTTACTATCACTGGCCAGCCTACAATCCCGCTCTCCAACGGCGAGAGTGCGGCCAGTATTCAGCTCTCAGCCCACTGCGCGGCATTCCATTTCGCAGCGATTGAGCAGGGTGGTGCCAGCCTCTACAACGGTTTGCTGGATGCCATGATCAGCCCGCTGGCGAGGGCGATTGTGGCATCCATCGGTCCCACGGAAGTGTATCACTTCGTTGCGTTCCATAAGTCTCTTGAAAACTTGCCAGCGTTCAGCGCGAACGGGCTCAGCTTCCCCGGTATCCGTCAGAATCCCACACTCGGCCAAGCGATCATGCCGGCACCGTGCACCTTTATCGACGCGACCCTGCCGCTATGCTCGGTGATCCGGCCAAGGTCTGACGCTAACTCCGGTCCGCTCGCGGCAGCGAGCGGATTGGCAGCATCCGGGCTTTTCGCAGGAAATCCGGGCTTCGTCTCAGCGGCGGTGGACCTGGCTACAGCAGCGGAAACCGCTATTACAAAGCAGACCGCGCAACTCCGTGCTTTCGCGGCAAGCATTTAGAGGAAGAGACAAGACATATGAAACTATCCTATTTGACACTTGCATTCTCGCTTACTCTGACAAGTAGTCTTTCCGCGGCTACAATCGACTCATTCACCGCGCCTTCCAGTTGGCTCGGTGCAGAGGCGGCGCTTGGCCTTCAAACAAATACGCCCCTTCCGCTTGCGGGCCTTGTCCAAACCGGAGGCATCAATGTAGTCCCCGAGATTGCTGGCAATGGCGTGACAGTCACGCCACTTGGAGCCACGCAACTGGTTGTGGCCGACCAAAATGCGGCGGGCTATGACTTTGGGGCTTCCCAGGTATTCAGCGCGCAAATGGGTTTCCCTTCAGCAGTAGCACTCACTCTTGCACCGGGGACCTTCGGAGTGGCGTTCGACGTGGGTGCATTCCCCTCGGATCTTTCCACCACCGATCTTACGGCTCAGTTTTTGACGGCGAGTGGCACTCAAACGATCGATTTCTCCGGTCTGGGCGGACCGGCGGGGTTGACGTTCGAGGGATTCACAAGTGACCAGCAGATTCTCTCGGTGTCGCTTACAGCAGGACCCGCGGACCCGGTATTCGCCAACCTAATGACGGCGACGGATACCCCGGAACCCAGCACAATTGTAATGCTGGCGCTCGGATGCACGGCGCTGGTGATTGTTCGCCGGCGCTTAGTAAGTAATTAGTAACTGCTAATAATCGCCCAACCAACCAGCTAGCTAGCAAACTGGTCTTGATTCTCATGGTGGAACCCCGCGGTATCCACCATGGGAGTTCTTACCTAAGCGCAGTTAATGCAACCGTAATCCGAATCCGAACCGTTCCCGTCTGCGCCTATCGGCGCTGGCGCTCGAACGAGACGATCAGATCGATAATCATGCGAATCACGGGAGGAGAAATGACCGGTCATCTTGGTTTGCCGACCAAACTCTTTTGGGCTGTTTCCTTTGGCCTCGGCGCGTCTTTATGCACGACTAGTGCCGTTGCTCAGGTCACTAGTGCCTCGGCACTGGTCCATCAAGCCGTGGACGCTTAGGGCGGCGAACAAATTCTGCGATCAATCCATACTGTGCAATGGACGGCTTCCGGATACCGCAACGAACTGGAGCAATCAGAGCGCCCTGAGGGGCCATATATAACAGACTTCGTGAGCATCCGGGAAGTGGACGACTACGCCGGCAGCCGGTCGTTTCGTTCCATTGAAACCGCCGTGTACCCGCTTTATAAGAGTGCGTCGAT
>CAJCIT010000280.1 GCA_903970405.1 Acidobacteriaceae bacterium
GGGAACACTTTGTGACTTGCCGGTGTCAATATCCGTTAGACGGTGGTTTGCAGCCCCTCTGAGACTGGGATAGAACAAAAACCGGCTCTTAGAGTGCAATGGAAATATTTAAGCAAACCAATTACGATTTTCTCGGCAAGAAGTGGCCGTTCATCATCGCTTCGCTCATCCTTACCGTCGCGGGGTTGACAAGCCTGTTCATGAAAGGAGGGCCGAAGTACGGGATCGATTTTACCGGCGGCGCTTTAATGGAAGTCAATTTCAAGCAGCGTCCTCCGGCAGACGCCATCCGCGCGGCCGTCCGCAAAAAGGTGCCCGGCGAAATCGAAGTTCAGGAAATCTCGAATACGCAGGAAGTTCTCATCGACACTGAGGGCAAAGACGAAAAACAGATGGAGCAGGTTCGCGCCGACATCATCGGGTCCTTGAACGATGCCTTCGGCGACAAGAGCGGCAAAGTGGATGTCAACAACATCGGTCAAGATGCCTTGGCCGGCGCCTTGCGCGATCCGCTTCAAAGGGCCGGCGTCGCTTACACCGACGATCAAGTGCAGGCTCTTGCAAAATCCATCCTGGCCTATCGGGATAGTACCCAACGCTCGGGGCTGATCGCCAGCGTAAATGATTTGGCTTCCGTACCCGGCGTCACGCCCCAGGTTTTGGGGGTGCTCAAAGACCAGTTTGCCGCCAACAGCTTCGCTATCCGGCGCGTTGAGATTGTCGGGCCGAAGATCGGCGCCGACCTCCGCGGCCAGGCCATACGCGTCGTCCTGTATGCGCTGGCGGCGATGCTCATCTACATCGCCTTTCGCTTCGAGTGGATCTACGGCGTCGCGGCTGTCATCGCCGTTTTTCACGACACAATCATCACCATCGGACTTTTTTCTCTGTTCAACCGGCAGATTGACTTGACAGTGATCGCGGCGTTGCTGACACTAGTTGGCTACTCCATGAATGACACGATCGTGGTGTTCGATCGCATCCGCGAGAACCTCAAGCTGCAAAGGCGGGGAACTTTCGCTGAAATCGTTAATGCAAGTATTAACCAAACGTTGAGCCGGACCATTCTGACCTCCGGTCTTACGCTTCTGACGGCGCTCGCTCTATTTTTCTTCGGTGGACAGGTGCTAAGCGGCTTTTCGTTTGCTTTAGTCATTGGTATCATCATTGGGACTTATTCATCGGTGTTCATCGCGAGTCCCATCCTGATCTTCTGGTATGAGCTGGTTGAAAAGCGCGGGCGGCGGGGAAAGGCCGGCAGTCCGAGTGCGCGCCCTGTCCTGCCGGGTGCGGCGAAGCGTCCGGCCAAGCTCGCCAAGTAGAGGATGCCGAGAGCCGTTTAAGTAATTGGTTGTGGGAAGTGCGGCGGCGCTGGGCTGGCCGTTGTATGGGAGTTTCTCAAAACCGGGCAGGGAAGGCGTGCCGCTTCCGCCGGTTTGCGATAGAATCTCCGCCAGTAGTTTAAAGGCGGAATCGATAAATGAGGACCGTCATAATGACCGCTCAGTTCTTCGGTGCCGGTGAGCGGGTCTGAGCAAGGGGAAACAATGTTCGAGCAGACGTTTGTCGACAACGATAAGAATAAGAAGAAACCGTGGACGCTGTTGCTGTCGCTTTTCATGCAAATCGCAGTGATCCTGATCCTGATCCTGATTCCTCTCATTTACACTGAGGCCCTGCCAACGGCGCAGTTGAAGAGCATGCTGGTGGCGCCGCCGCCGCCTCCGCCACCCCCGCCTCCTCCGCCGCCCGCCCCAGTCGTTAAGGTTGTCAAGCCGGTGATCAAGCAGTTCATCGCCAACCAGTTGATCGCTCCGAAAGTCATTCCGAAAACCGTGGCGCACATTGAAGAGTCCGCGCCTCCGCCCGATGGTGTTGTCGGCGGCGTGGGCGTTCCCGGCGGGATGGGTGGCGTGATCGGTGGCGTTATCGGCAGCGTGCCGTCGGTTGCTCCGCCGCCTCCGCCGCCTCCCAAGGCCCCCAAGCCCACCGGTCCGATGCGGGTTGGCGGTAAGGTACAGGAAGCCAATCTCATCCGCAAGGTGCAGCCCGTCTATCCGCCGCTCGCCAAGTCGGCTCGCGTTCAAGGCGTTGTCGAATTTACAGCCATCATTGGCAAGGACGGCACCATTCAGAACCTGACGCTGGTTCGCGGGCACCCCTTGCTTGTCAACGCGGCGCGGGAAGCAGTTGAGCAATGGCGCTATCGGCCAACCTTGCTGAACGGTGAGGCAGTCGACGTGATCACAAACATCATCGTCAACTTCACCCTCAGTCAGTAGTTTTTGTGGAGGCGGGCGCCTGACCCTGCCCCTGCGTTCTCATCGGACTCAGGGGGGAGAGCCGGGTTCCCGCCGGTATCGTGAGCAGTTCAGTGGATTTTCAGAAGTTAGATTTTCAACCTTTCAGGAGATAAGCAATGCTTTTACAAGTTCAAGTGTGGGCGATGTGGCTGCTGCAGGAATCGGAGGGCATCGCCTTCGATCCCCGGTCCGTGTGGAATAACATGGGCATTCTGGCCAAAATCGTCCTCGCCGTGTTGTTCATCATGTCGGCTTGGTCTATCGGCGTCATGATCGATCGCCTTATTGCCTTCAACGCCGCCCGAAAACAGTCCCGCGCCTTTGCTCCGGCAGTGGCCGGCGCGCTGCGCGAGGGCAAGTTGGATGAAGCTATCAAGATCGCTGACCGTTACAACAAGAGCCACCTGGCCAAGGTTGTGGTGGCCGGTCTCCAGGAGTTCAAAGCCCACCAGATGAGTTCCGAAATCTCGGGTGAAGAGATTGAGGCCTCGCGCCGCGCTCTGGAACGCTCGGAAGCCATCGTTCACGCGGAACTGAACCGTGGCATTTCGAGCCTGGCTACCATCGGTTCCACCGCCCCCTTCGTCGGACTGTTCGGAACGGTGGTCGGTATCATGAACGCGTTTAAGTCCATCTCGACATCGAAGTCGACTGGTCTCGGCGCGGTCGCCGGCGGTATTTCGGAAGCCCTCATCACCACCGCTTTCGGTCTACTTGTCGCCATCCCCGCCGTCTGGATGTTCAACTACTTCACCAATCGCATCGCGGCGTTCGACGTCGAAATGGGGAACTCCAGCTCGGAATTGATTGACTACTTCCTGAAGCGCACCCAGCGCGTCGCGAAGTAAGCGGCAGAGCTCGTTCCAGCGAGTTGTGCCGCCGGTTTTACTTGCTTAGGCTCCGGTTGATTCGCTTGAAGCGCGGGTGGCCCGGCCCATTGGGCTCGGGTTGCCTGGCTTCAAGGGAAGCCCAAAGGGTGCGCTGGCTCGTCAGCTTGGCGCACCGGATGTAAGAGGAGATCAGGAATAAAATGGCTAAATTGCAGAAGGCTGCTCCGCCCGTATCGGACATTAACGTTACCCCGATGGTAGACGTCATGCTGGTGGTGCTCATCATCTTCATGGTCATCACGCCCATGTTGTCGAAGGGCACCAACGTCGATCTCGTGAAGACCCACAACCCCAAGAAAATGACAGAAGCCGATCGTGAAGATGCTGTGCTGGTCGCCATCACCCGTGAAGGCAATGTCTTCCTGAGTCCCGGTAACCTCAGAATGTCCGCGGACCAGCTTCCCGGGAAGGTGAAGGATTTGCAGGCTGCGCGCTCGGCCGACAAGACTGTGTATATCAAGGCCGACCAGCGGGCCCGTTGGGAAAGCGTTACCGATGTCATCGATAACCTTCGGTCGGCGGGCGTCGATCAACTCGGTTTGATTACCGAAGAAATTCAAGATAAGAATAAGAGGTCCAGCCTCTAGGCCTTTCGCAAGGCTGGTTGTGACAAGGAGATTTCGATATGGCTTTCTCTACTAGCACGGGCGGCGGTCCCAAGGCCGATATTAACGTCACTCCGATGATCGACGTTTTGCTTGTGCTGCTGATTACGTTCATGGTCATCACACCTCTGACGCCGCATGGCCTGGACGCTTTGGCCCCTCAGCCCCCTCCGCCTAATCAGCCTCCGCCGCCGCCGGATATGGACCCCAACGTTGTCGTTGAGATCAAAGCGGACAAGAGTATGGAAATCAATGGCTCGCCCATCAAGCTCGATGATTTGCAGGGACGGCTCGAGGACATCTTCAAAACCCGCGCTCAGAAGGTGGTGTTCGTCAAGGGCGATAAAGACGTTGAATACAAATACGTCGCCCAAGCCGTGGATGCCGCGCGCGGAGCGGGGCTCGACAAAGTCGGGATCATGACACCGAAAATTGAGGCTGGCCTGTAACGCGGCCGGCCTCTCGGCTTTTTGGATGACGCCGCCCGGCTGACTGTTTCGGCCCCGCTGCGGTAGACTCATCTGATGCCAATACCGAAGGGGAAAGAAACGCTAATGACGAAGCAGATTTTAAGATTTGCGGCGCTCTGCTCCTGCATAGCCGCCACCATCCTGAGCACGAGCTGCGCGAAGTTAGGCTCGCGCGACGAGATGAATAAGGGTGTTCAGGCCTACAAGAACACCAAGTACATCGACGCCGCGACTCACTTCAAGAAGGCCATTGAGCTCGACCCGTCCAATCAGAACGCCCAGTTGTATTTGGCCACTTCGTACATGACGCAGTGGATTCCCGGCGCCGATTCAACCGAAAACAACCGGATGTACGATGCCGCGAAAAACGAGTTTCAGAAGGTGCTCGATAAGGATCCGAAGAATAGCACCGCCCTCGCCTCCATGGCTTTCATGACCTACAGCTCGGCCGCGAATGGGAGCCAGGATCAGAAGGAGAAGTTCCTCGAAGAGGCCAAGAAGTGGAATGAGCGCCGCATCGAGGTGGATCCGAAGGATACGGAGGCTTATTATAGCCTCGGTGTTATTGCGTGGTCCAAGGCATTTTCGCCGATTCAGACGGCTCGCGCCACCCTGCACATGAAGGGCGACGAACCCGGCCCCATCAAGGACGTCAAGGTCCGCCACGAGCTCCAGGAGAAATATGGCAAGACGATTGACGATGGCCTCAAGTCACTGACCAGCGCCCTCCAAATCGACCCCGAGTACGATGACGCCATGTCCTACATCAATTTGTTGTACCGCAAGAAGGCCGATATCGAGGACAACCCGGATGACGCCAAGGCCGACATTGCCAAGGCGGAAGAGTGGTTCAACAAGGCGCTTGACACGAAGAAGATAAAAGCCGCCCGGCCAGCGAAGAAGCAAGAGAGCTAAACTTCTCAAGGCGCATCGGTGACGTTTTGTATCGGTAACAATCAATCGATACTTCATGGCCGCGAACGTGTGCGGGCCGGCACACCCGGACGCGTGTAGAATGAGGAACGTCATGGTACGCTTTTGTTCCTATACGCTTATAGTTGCCATTGTGGTGAATGCTTCAGCCATCAGGAGTGCGCCTCGCGACGCGGGATCGGGGATGTTGCTGGTCGCCAATAAGGGCGACCGCACCATGGGAATCATCGACCCAGGGTCCGGGAAGCAGATCTCGACCGTTCCCGAAAACGGAGTGACGGGACACGAACTGATCGCCTCGCCCGACGGCAGAACGGCCTACATCCCAATTTATGGCAACTCCGGAGTCGGTAAGCCGGGAAGCGACGGCAGGAACATGATTGCCGTGGATCTGGCTACCGGGAAAATCGCCGGTGACCTGGATTTCGGACACGGCGTGCGGCCCCACTGCGCCCAGTTTGGCCCGAAAAACGGACTCCTCTACGTGTCTACAGAACTGGATCAATCGATCTCGATCATCGACCCGAAGACATTGAAGGTGATTGGCGCGGTGCCGACCGGCCAGGCGGAATCGCACATGTTCGTAATAGCGCATGACGGCAAACGCGCCTATACGGCGAATGTGGGCCCCGGCACCGTCTCCGTTCTGGATCTCGACGCCCGCAAGGTCCTCAAAATTATCCCGATCTCTTCGAACACGCAGCGCATCGCGATCTCGGTCGACGACAAAAAGGTCTTCACGTCAGACCAGACGAAGCCTCGCCTCGCCGTGATCGATACCTCCTCGGACAAGGTCTCAGCCTGGATCGATCTGCCCGGCCTAGGCTACGGCGCCGCACCCACGGCGGACGGGAAATGGCTCGTGATCGCCGTCCCAAACGTCAATAAAGTCGCGGTAATCGATCTTCTCGCCATGCGGGTCGCACAAACGATCGATGTCCCCAAGGCGCCTCAGGAGGTTATCGTTCGGCCCGACGGCAAGATCGCCTACGTATCGTGCGATTCCAGCGCCAAGGTCGCCGCCATCCGCACTTCCGACTGGAAGGTGGACTCGCTCATTGACGCAGGCAAGGGCGCTGACGGTCTGGCCTGGGCAGGTCAGCCTTAGTTACACTGTGCGTGACTGCGCTTACGGCGCCGCCGGCGATCGCACTTGTGTTACGCTGAGTGCCGCCATGAAGGCTTCGAATATACCGATTGCAAACATCAAGACACGGTTTCATTGCCGCACGGGCAGGTGGGTGGCGGCGCCGCTGACGCTGGCTTTGCTATGTCCGGCCTTTTTGGCTGAACCGCAGGACGGCGGTGTGCCGGCGCTGCGCTTGGACCCGGCGCGGATTGAGGACGCCCTCAATCGAATGGTGGCCGGGGGCCGCGCCGCCGGCGCCTCCGTGCTGGTCTGGAAGGATGGCCGGGAAGCCTATTTCGGTACAGCGGGCTTTGCCGACCGTGAAGCGCGCCGGCCCATGACCCGCGACGCAATTGCACAAATCTATTCGATGACCAAGCCCATCACCGGCGTGGCCCTGATGCAATTGTGGGAACAGGGCAAGTTCGGGCTCGACGATCCCCTCTCGCGCTACCTGCCTGAATTTGAATCCATGCAGGTTTATGCGGGCAAGGATGCCGCGGGATCGCCCATCTATCGCGCGCCCGCACGGCCCATCATCATCCGTGACGTGATGCGCCATACGGCGGGGTTTGCGTATGGAGCGGGGAACACGCCCGCGCATGACGCTTACGTGAAGGCCGATCCACTGGCGCTCAATAATGACCTGGCTGAGATGGGCCGGCGGCTCTCAAAGGCGCCTTTGTTGTTCGACCCCGGTACGCAATGGAGTTACAGCATAGCGGTGGACGTTCAGGCGCTGCTGGTTGAGAAATTGTCCGGACAGCCCTTTGCCGGCTATGTCCGGCAGCACGTGCTTGAGCCGCTTGGCATGCACGACACGGCCTGGCGGCAACCCGACGAACGGCTTCCCCGCCTGGCTGCCCTTTACCGCATGACCGATGGCAAGCTGGTTCGTGATCCCGATGCGGTGACGCGAAGGCTCAATTTTCAGGACAACCGATTGACGGGAGGCGGATTCGGCCTGGCTTCCACGATCGACGACTACATGCGCTTTGCACGAATGCTCTTGGGAAGCGGCGAATTGGATGGGACGAGGATCCTCAAACCGTCGACTGTACACCTCATGTCCGTGGACCAACTCGACGCGCGGGTGACTCAGCGGCAGTTCCTGCCCAGTAAGGGTTCGGTGGGCTTCGGTCTCGACTTTGCCGTGCGGATTTCGCAACCGAAGACGCCCGAGGAAAGCCGGGGAGCGGTGGGCGAATTTTTCTGGGACGGCGCCGCGTCCACTTTGTTCTGGGTAGATCCAGCCAACCATCTCGCGGCTGTTTTTTTCGTCCAGACCATGCCGTTCGACGGCGCCTTGCATCGAGAGATACGGGCGGCTATTTACGGAACGAACTATCTTGGTCCCAAAGGGGACTGAGGGATGTCATTACGGAACGCACTCGAAGGAGAGTTCCATCCAGGATTGCGCGGACTTTTCGCCAATCAGGAGATTGGCGTTCCCAGGCGCGTGGAAGCGCCCCACCCACAAGGGTTAGCACGGCGAACCATAATCTGGCGCGGGCAAAGTACCGGAATGGAGCATGCTTTGGGTAGTGGTGTCGACCAACCCAGATGACTCTCGGCTCAGCACGCTGAAAGCCCAATACCACTTAGATTTCCATGAGGAGCCGTAAGATATTGAAACCATTGTGGCGCACGCAGTCATGCGTGCCGCGTCGGCACTCATGCCGACGTTTGCCGCGAATCGTGGCGGACCATTGGAGCAACAGGCTGCCCGCGCAAACAAACATAAGTCCTTGAAAATGTTCGTTAAAGGAAAAACTAAGTGGCATTGGGCTGAAAGCCCGCGCCACGCGCAAGCGATCGGGCAATGTGGATGGCGGGGCTGAAGGTGACAGCCGATCGCGCTCAGGCCTTGGGACGCGCAGCCTTGAACGTACCGTTATACGACGAAAACTCCCACGTCCCCGTCAGCGTGCTCGATTCATCCAGCTTTCCGGCAATCTTTATCGAACCGGTATCGCCCGACTCTTCGGAGGTAAACGGGAAACTCAAATCCAGCTTGCCGTCCTTGTAAGTCCCGGCCACATCGGCCTTGCCCCACTTGCCCGTGACCTTGCCATCTGAATCGACGGCCAATTCGGCGTCGACGTCCCGATCGCCGCCCGGCGTGTCGAGCACGAAGTGCCATTTCCCGTTAATGCCCGCGTCCTGCGCGTGCGCCATTTGACGCCCCAGTACCAGGCAGACCAATGCTATAGCCAACATCAAAAACCGTTTCACATACACTCCTTATCCTGACGACGTTCTCACTCTAACCTAGCGCCTTTGACGCGGCAGCCCCACGGAACGTTTACGCGGCGAAGGTCTCTTTCAAAAACTTCAAACCACCTATTGCAATTTCATCGACGCTCGGCGCGAGGTCACGCCAGATGGACGCCGCCGCCGCAATCCTGCCAACCGAAAAACCAAAGCTTTCGATTGTGACCCAGCCATTGTAGCCGCTCGTTTTCAGCTCATTTGCCAGCGGCGCCCATGCGACGTGCCCCGTACCGGGTGTTCCGCGGTCGTTCTCCGAAGCGTGGAAGTGCTTAAGAAAGCGGCCCGTGTGGCGCAGCGCCGCCACGGTATCCTTCTCCTCGATGTTTGAGTGGAACGTATCGAACAGCAGGCCGACATTCGGATGCGCCACCTGTGCGCAAAACTGGACGCCATCGGCCATCGTGTTCAGGAAATACGTTTCGAAGCGATTGAGCGGCTCCACCGCCACCTGGACCTTAGAACTCCCCAGCGTTTCACCTAAACGGCGATAGGTGTCGACGGCCCATTGCCACTCGTCGACGGTGCGGCGCCGGCCGGGCAGGTATCCCACCGGCGAATAGAGCGGTCCGGCCAGCACGGTAGCGCCCGACTCGGCGGCCGATTCCACCAGCGACTTCAGGTAAGAAAGCGTCTCTTCCCGCACCGCCGGATTCTCATGGCCGGCATGAAGCCCCGGCTGCATTACGCTGCAATATGTCAGGCCCAGTCCATTCTCTTCGGCAACGCGCCGCGCCTGGGCGGCTGGGAACGACGCCGGGTCGAAGACCGGGAGTTCGACGCCGTCAAAGCCGGCCGCGCGCAGCTTCGGCAAGAGATCCATCTCCGCCGGGCCGAATTCCATCCCCCAGAGAAACGTGTTCACGCCAAATCTCATGTGGTCCTCACAATCGCTGACTCCGACACTATATCGAGAACCGGGCGTTCGGGGCCGCTTTTGCAAAGTCCGCTAGTCTGGTTTTCAGGTTGGTGGCCACCATAACCGACGAGTCTCCATTGGCAGTGACGCTTCCATCCGATCGTCCGTGGACCCGTCCGCCGGCACGCGCCCTTCTTTGGGCGTTGCTCGCGGCGTGCGTCATTCGGCTTTGGGCGATGGCGCTGCCATCGGGCTTTTGGGTGGATGAATCGGTGACGGCGTTTGTTGTCACGCACCCGCGGGACCCGTCCTTCGCCGTTGCGCCGCAAGTTCCCCAGTCGATTTACTACTGGTTGCCGAGGGCCGCGGTCAGGCTGATCGGCGACTCCGAAATGGCCTACCGGATGCCCTCGCTGCTGCTGTCTCTTTTGTCGCTGTGGGTGATCGGCCGCCTCGCCGCGCGATTGATTCATCCTGAAGCGGCCTGGCTCGCTGTCTTTGTCTGCCTGTCTTTGCGCGCGTTCAACTTTGAGGCGATTGACGCACGGCCGTACGCCTTGGGCATTCTGATCGCCTCGGCCAGCCTCTGGTTTGTGGTGCGCTGGTTCGATGACGCGCGATGGGTGGATGCATTTCTGTTTCTGCTCAGCGCCGCTTTGTTGTGGCGGGCGCAATTGGTCTTCTGGCCGTTCTATTTCGTGTATGCAGGTTACTCAACCGTCCGCTTATGGCGCCGCGATACGCGGGTTGGTTTTCTGCGCGTTGCCTTTGTCTTCGCGCTGTTGGCGCTGCTGCTTGCGCCCGCCGCCCTCGACGCCTATTCGCTTTTTCGCGAAGCCAAGGCGCACGCGATTGCGGACCTGCCGGCCTGGCGCGACCTGGCGCAAGCGCTGAAGTTGCCGTTTGCCGGATGCTGCCTGGCGGCGATGGCGATTTTAGGGGGCGCGGTACGAAAATCGCCGCGCACGCCACGGCCCGACGCGGGGTCGCTCCTTTTGTGCCTGACATGGTGGCTGGCGGCGCCACTCATCTTGTTCTGCTTTTCCTGGGTCACCGGCGCCAGCGTCTTCGTTCCGCGGTATTTCTCGGAAGCGATTCCTGGCATTGCAATGGCGGTCCTCGCCCTGGGCGCGGCCTGGATGCCCCTTGCCGCGTGGCGTCCAGCGGCGGCCCTCTTTGGCGTGGGCGTTCTGATGGTGCTTGGCGATTGGACGCATCCGTGGCCGGCCCACGCGCATTCCGGCTGGCGGGAAGCGGCGCAGTCCGTCCGCGCCTCAGGCGGAACACCGGCAATTCCGGTTCTGTGCCCAAGCCCGTTCATCGAGGCGCAATCTCCGGCTTGGACTCCGAATCGCCAGACCCTCGACTTCCTCTCCTGTCACCTGCTGCGTTACCGGCCGCCCGGGAGGTTGATCTTGCTGCCATTCAAATCGTCCCCCGAAGCCGAGGCGTTTGCGCGCCGATTACTCTATTCCTCCATCCGACCGGCCGGGCGCGTTTTCCTATATGGCGCTGACATGAATGTGCCGTTCTGGCGCGATTGGCTCCTCAAGCAGCCGGAGTTGGCTGGGTGGCGGGGGCGGTCGCTCGGCGAGTTCGGCGACGTGGATGCTGTGCTTGTGGAGGCGCCGTGACGGTGACGGCGATTAGGTCAGGCAATGCCCATAGGAGGCCGATTGCCAATCGGCCGCGGGCTGCCAGCCGGCGGCCAGCCCGCCCCCACACTGCTTGCGCCGCTGGCTGCGGCTCGGCCGGTTTGGGTGTCTGGAGGTTAGCCATTCGAGGAGGAGGGCGGGAAAAAGAGGTCTGTGAAGTAGGTGACTTGGCCAGCCAGAACGCTAATGGTGGCATCGCTCGCGGAAAGCTGGTTTTGAAGAGTCTGCAGTTGTGAGTTGACGTGCGCCGCTTGAGCGGTGACCTGGGTCCCCAGGCTGGAAATAGTGGTATTGAAGGCGGACTCAATGGATGGAATCAAGCCGCCCACATTGACGAGGCCATTGACCGAAGCGGTGGCAGAACCCAGGAATCCAGTGGTGGCGGTCCCCAGAAAGGTGCTGAGCGCATTGACGTTGCTGCCGGCATTCGCCGAAAATTGAGAGGCATCAAAGGACATTTGGCCGGTTGTACTGACGGTGAGCCCCAGGTCAGAGAGGCTTCGCACGGAGCCGGACCCCAAGTAATTGGTGATGCCTTCGAGCACCTGCTGAGCGGCGTCCAGGATGCTATTGCCCTGAAGGGCTCCAGCGCCCTCGCCGTGTTGCGAAACTAAATCAGCCAGGACGGCGTTATAAGCAGTGGCAAATGTCTGCAGGGCGGTCTGCGTGGCCGTGGCGGTTTGCTTAACGGTGATGGTTGTCGGCTCATCGGCAGGACTCACGGCCAGCAGGGTGGCGGTGACCCCGGGCGCCAGGGTGACAGTGGAACTATCGCTTGAAATCGTTGTCGCGAGGCCGTCGACCTGGTATGTCGCCGGCGAGCCGGGGCTGCCGACGGTGTTCAAAATCGAGTTGTTCGTGCCATCGCTGAGCTGGATAGTATCGTCAGCAAGGCCGGTGGACTGAACCGCCAGACGATAATCCGGCGATGAGGGTGACCCGACATCCACAATCGACGCCGACACGCCAAGATTCTGCTGGTTGATTGCATTGACCAGGTCTTGGAGGTCATTCCCCACCGGCGTTATCGTTGTCGGGGCGCCATTGACGGTGAGCGTGAACGAACTGGCGGAGCTGATGTTTTGGGTGGTGGGATCGGTGACGGTAGTGAGACCGTCAGCGCTCACGGTTTGAGTGGTGGAACCGAGGCTAAGCACTTGAAGCGTATACACGCCCGCGTTAGCGCCGCTTGAAACGGTGACGCTGGCATTCGAATCGGAAGTGCTTCCTTCGTAGGAGCCGGAACCGATGGCAGTGGTAAGCCCCGAGATGGCAGTTTGGAGGCTGGCAAAGTCGTTTGCAATTCCTTCCAACGCAGTGAGCTGATTCTGATTGCTGGTTTCCTGTGCCTGCAGCGCAGTGAGCTGGATGGAATCGGACGCCGCGGCTTTGGTGAGAATGTTCTGGAAATCCTGCGAGTACGTGCTCTGGCCATTGAGAGTTGGGACGGTGATCAGGCTCGAGATACTACTGGACAACGAGGAGGAGGACGACATTCGTTTGCCTGCTTTCTAGCGACCTTCTAGCGGCGCACCAGTGCGCTGTAAATGTAGAACGGGCACAAGTGCGTTTTCGGACTTTAGGGCCATTATGTGGCTTTGGGCCCGGCGAATGCCCTTTCGAGCACTTGCCGGACCCAAAACCTTACCCTTCTAATCGGCCGATTATTGCAGGAGCTTGAGGAGATCCTGCGGTTCCTGGTTGGCTTGGGCCAAGGCGGCGATGGAAGACTGACTCAACACCTGAGACTTGGTGAGGTTCGACGCTTCCTGGGCGATGTTGGCATCGCGGATTCCGGATTCGTCGGCCGTATAGTTGGTGATTTGCGATTGGGCTAGCCCGACGGCGAAGTTGAGCTGGTTGATGCCGGCGCCGACAACTCCCTGCACCTTGCCCAGGTTGACCACCGCAGCAGAAATGGCGGTGATTGCCGCCTGCGCGTTCGAGGCGTTGGTTATATTCAGGTTCGTGGCCGCCGATGCCGCAGTGCCGGTCGCCAGACCTAAGCTATACGCATCGACAGAGTTTAAGTAAGTCGAAGTGATCGCCGTTTGCGTGGCGGTGAAACTGGCGCTGCTGGTAGTGCCCTGCGAGGCGTACGAGGATACGGAACTCTGCGAACTCTGCGAACTCTGCGTACCGGTGCCGACTGACTCCGATACTGCTGTTGCGCCAGAAGCCGAATATCCCGTCACATTTCCGCTGGCCGAGGAGGTGTTGCTCGCGGCTGTATAAGTTCCATTCGTACCGGCATAATACGAGGCGCTGACGGAGGAAAATGAGCTTTGGGAGCTTTGTGAGCTCTGGGAGGTCCCGGAAGAATAGCTTGTCACGGCATACGATACCGTGACACCGGTGCCACCGGCAGAGCCGGTCGAGGTGACTGCGACCTGGGTTGCGGTGGCATTGCCGAGAACCACATTCTCAAGGTTGGTACCGATGGCCTCGCCGTCATTGACGCCGATACCGCCGCCCACATAGACGCTCAGCGTGGCGTTGAAGTCGCCGCCGGTGTTCAGGCCGATGTTCGACGCCTGACGATTCAATTCGCCAAGGTCATCCTGGAATTCTGTGTTGAGGGTCGCGAAATTACCGGTGAAGGTAGAGGAAGCGGCCTCCGTGGCGAGGGTTTGCAGCGTGTTCAGGATCTGAGTAATGTTGGTCAAGCCGCCGTCGATGATCTGAAGCTGGCTGACACCGTCGTTGGCGTTGCTCACACCCTGAGTCAGTTCGGTCTCCTGGGTGTGAAGTTGGTTTGCGATGGCCAGACCAGCCGCATCGTCAGCAGAGCTGTTGATGCGATACCCCGAGGTCAACTGTTGGATGGTTTGTTGTTCGAAGTTGGCGTTGGCTGTGTAATTTTCCTGGCCATAAAGGGCAGCGATGTTGGTTTGAATTGAAATCATAACCTTGTTCTCCTTTGCTCAGCAGCTTCCGACTCTCTGTGTCGGCCAGGGCCCCACCCCGTCTTTCTGCTGTCAGAGTCTTTATCGGCAGTATTGGAAGAGTTAGAGAGTTTTTTGTCTGCGCCATTTTTTTGTCGCGGCGGCGATTGTTGAGCCGCAACGACTAGCCGGCACGCGCCAAATAATTGCCGCCTACTCAACCCCTGCGAGTTGTTTTGTTGCCTGCATTACGCTACCTGACATTGCCGGGCTGCCCGTTCCGCAATGTACGACTGTTCCGGCATGGTTCCGTTACACCAGCGCGAGAACATTTCGACATAGGCGTTCTCAACGCCGGGAATAAACAGACCGTAATTGAAGACAGGTGTGGTGACGAGGTGGGAACGCATGTTCATCCGGATGCGGCGGAGTTCCTCCGGCTGCGATGCCAGATGGACCGCCCGCTGTATATAGTCAGGAGGGTTGGCGGCAACCAAGCCCCCTAGCCCTGAAAACGTCAGCAGCGAGGCGCTGACGCGGGCGACAAACCTGTCGCCATAAAGAGCGACGACCGGCACTCCCATCCATAGAGCTTCGCAGGTGGTGGTGGTTCCGTTGTATGGGAACGGATCGAGCGCGATATCGATGCGGTGATAGGTCTCGGTGATGCTGGCGCCGCCGGAGTAGATTTTGAAGCGCTCATCAGGAATGCCGGCGCGCCGCAGCATCATCGCGACCCGCTCATAGACCAGGGGATCGCTATAAATGTGATACCGCAACATGAGCTTTGAGTCAGGAACTTGTTCTAGAATCTTCGCCCACCAATTGATGACGTATTGATTGATCTTTGAAGGATTGTTCAAGCAGCCGAAGGTGATGTAACCGTTCTTTTCGAAAGGCGGCGGCTGAACCGGCGGCATATGCGGGTTGGGGCTGAAACACAGGAAGGCGGTGGGGAGTTGGACGGCTTCCTCACTGAAGAATGCTTTCTGGCCTGGAGGCGCGATGAGGCGGTCCGCAATCAGGAAATCCACGTTGTCAACACCGGTGGTGCCGGAGTATCCGCACCAAACCGCCTGGACCGGCGCCATGCGGCGATGCATCATCGTGAGACGGCTGGCGCTGGTATGGCCCATCAGATCGATGACAATGTCCAATTCCTGCTCGCGAATCATATCCAGCGCCTGGTCGTCGTAAACACCATCGAGTTCAAGAAAGTGATCGACGCCGGCGCGAATGCGCTCAGTGCCGGCGTCCGCGCGCGCCTTGGGCAGATTGGAGAGGCAGTATACCTCAAAACGATCCCGGTCGTGCCCGGTAATCACGTTCTCAACGAATGACATGACCACATGCTGGCCAAAGTCAGCGGAGAGATAGCCAATCTTCAACTTTCGGTCGAGGGAGCGGGAATTCGCAAACTCCGTCTGGGGAGGCGGACAGCGGCGGCGGCACTCGTCGCCATAGAGTAAGTGCTCTTCGAGGACTTCCTCATTGGCGATAGTGGGATCGTACTGCATCCCGAAAAGCATGCCGGAACGCACGCCCCAGGATTCGGAATCGAGTTCCATCGCTCTCTTGTAAAGCGGTGTCGATACCCAAGGGTCGCCGAGCGCCACGTAATCGCCGGCCAACCCCTTGATCGCTTCGACGTTCCGCGGGTCAACGCTGAGCAACAACAAGAACGTCTGCGCCGCGAGGGCGTGCTGCTTCATGGCCGCCTGGGCATTGGCGAGGTTCAAGAGAGCCTTCGGATCGGCATTGGAGATGGCGAGTGCTTTTTTCGCCTCTTCGGCAGCCAGATGGTCACGATTGGTTAGGCGATACACCGCGGCGAGATTGACGTGCGCTTCGAGCAATCCCGGTTCCGCATCGAGGCTCAGGCGCAGGATGCGCTCCGCCTCGTCGAGCCGGCGCAGGTTCATCAGGAGCCAGCCATAGGTGGCCAGGAGGTGAGAAGCATTCAGCCGCAACCGGCGGAATGTGCCGATCAATTCTTTAAAGATCGCCTCGGCCTTCTCGTTTTCCCCCTCGCCATGGAGGCGTTTCGCCAACTGAAAGCGTTCTTCGGCGATTTTGCCGAAATACGCGTCGCCGTCAATTCTCAGTATCTTGCGGCTCGCTCTTGGATTGTGGAACGGATAGCGCTTCATTGTTCTTGTCCGGAGGTCGACTCCACACGCAGCTATCGGCAGGGCGCCAATCGCGCTTTAGGGGGATGAAGTGAGGCTCGCCCGAGGCCGATCAAAACGACGCTTGCGGGAAGGTTTGTTCCTTGCCGTCTAGGATCTTTCCTCAACGGAAACAAGCGGGGGCAGGCCGGCGAGCGTGCGAACGGGAAGAGGGAACTTCACGTAAACGGCATCGCCCCAGGAAAGGTGCTCCCGAGAAACCGTGGCCTCGCGGCGCAGACCGAACTGCGCCAGATAGTCGTCCACCTCGTCGACCTGTGCGCAGCCCTCGTAGAGGTTCTCGAACGAGACCTCCGCGATCAGCAGGTCAATGTGCTTGAGCGTCTCTTTCGCGCCGCGAAACGCCAGCAGCTCCGCCCCTTGAATATCGATATTGATCACGTTGAATTGCTCTGGGTCGAGTTGTCTCTCTTTTAGGAGCTCGTCGATTGTGGTCCCTTCCACTCGGATTGAGCGGTCCTCGAAAAGCCAGGAATAAATCTCTCGAGACGTGCCCAGCTTCAACAAGGAGCTGGCCTGATCGAAATTGGTGACGTGGAGCTCCACTGGGCCGCTCCGGTCGAGAATTGCTTTGTTGATCGGGATGAAATCGGGATCTCCGTGGCAAACTTTTTCCAGCCGTTCGAAAACCAGGGGATTGGCCTCAATCATCAGACAGGGTTTCAACCCGAAGTGCCTGTACGTCCCAAGCTCGACGGCGCCCTCGTGAGCGCCGATGTGGATCACTCCCTTCAGCGCGACGTGCCGCGACGCCAAGTCAAACGGATTAACAAATGGGTTCGCCGACGGATCCACTACGTGGCGAACTGCGCGTTCATGAACGGCAAGCAGCGAGATTGTCGGGCACGGAGGCCCGGCATCCCAGCGGGAGAATCGAACCAGGCAGACGTCGGGGCCATCTTCGTCGCACTCAAGCTTATAAAGACGATAGTTGTTCTCCACGAGGTGTTTGCCGATGGACTGCCCTGTCGATATGTCGCGTGTGTCTGCTGGGAACTGGATATAGTCGATGCGTGAGTGACGCAGCAGGCCGGCTGCCCCTTCAAGAACGCGCCGCACGCGGCTGGCTTGGCCAATTTTTAGGAAATGAATGTGCCGGATTCCCTCCGTCTTCATGTCACCGTCGAGGTCGGTTCCCTGTCCGGTGGCTGCTTCTGGCGCGGAAGACTCGCCTTCTGGCGGAGTGTAAAGCAGGGCGCGAATATTGGCATGTTGCGACTTGGCGCGCTCGATCCATTCAGCGCCGCTGTCCGAGATATCGACCACGGTCTGTCCGGGGCCAATCAATTTGTGAAGCACAAGCTCTTCAAAATCCGATACCCCGCCGACTGGAGTAGTAGCGGCCGTCGCCATTCTTAAGTCCCTCCTGAACAAGCGAGTCTCCGGCCGACATAGCCAAACGCCGAGCCCCGTTAGCCGATTACGATTGTCCTTGGAAATGAGTCGGTCGAATACGTGAGAACTCTCTGCCTGGAAATGGCCTTTTCTTGACCTATGACCTTGGGCAGCCAACGGGATAGGATTTAGCGATAGATGAGGCAACTAGAAGCAGGACATCGGTTTGAATCTTAGGAAAGGCACGGTGACACACAGGGAGGCCGATTTGCCAATCGGCCGACGCTTACAGCCTGCCCGCAAAGCCTGCGTCACTCCATCGTCTGGTAGCTGATGAACACAATGCGTTTGCCATCGGGCGACCATGGCTGGGCGCCAACGGAACCAGGCCCCCCGGTGAAGGTGGCAAGGATCTTGCCTGGGTCTAACTCGGCCGCAAGGGACATCAAGCACACTGACATCTCCTGAATCGCCGCGGTCATGGAGAAGCTCCGCGGAGCAGTAAAGTACACGAGATGCGTGGCGTCAGGTGAAAGGCTAGCGGCGACGGCATGGTAATCCGCAAAGGCCCGGATGGGCTGCCTACCCGCGGCGGTCATCCGAAAGATAGCCATCTCACCGCGGCGCGCGTCCACAACTACCTTGGTGGCAAGCGCGTCCATCGAGGGGACTATGGCGGGCCCCATGGGCGCCGCCGTCTTCAGCGGTGAGAATGGAACTTCGCGGTGCTCACCTCCGGCATCGAAGGTCAGGCTGTGCCCGTCCGCGGTCCAGCCCGGCGACGTCAGACGGTCTGCGGAGACGAAGCCGACGCGCGCATCGCCCGAGAGAAGAACCGTCTGGACGGTGCTGTAGGTGGCGTGCGGGTGATTGACGCGGGTGTCGAGCGTCACGTTGCCGAAACGAACCTTCTCGACGGCATCCTTTCGGTGAGCGCAGACCCCGATGCCGACGTAAAACGGCGGCGTCATCTCGACTCGCGCCGAGCCGCCGGCAAACTGCAGCGGTTCGTTTTCGACGGCGACCCACATGTAAAAACGGTCCCCCTGCTTCTCCAGCCGTAACTGGACCGGACCTGAGACGTTCGATTCGATCTCACGGGTAATTGCGCCTTTCCGTTCGCGGAATTGAAGCGATGTTAAGCCGTCACCATGGCGCGCCGCATCGACGTATGCAGAGTCCGTGTCAAGGCTCTGGCGGATCATCAAGACTCCTTTGCGATGACCTTCGCCGCCTTCACCGAGGATAGAAAGGTTCGAGGCGATGGTGACATCCGCCGATGAAACCTTCGTCCAAACGAACTGGAATTCATCCGTCGCGAACCACATGTTCTCTCCGCTGCCGGAGACGGTGTAGCTCTTGGCCGCCGCATCGTATTCAACAGACCCCGGGTGCAAAACCTGGCCGACGTCGGTGTGACCTTCAAAGATGCCGAGGGAAGGGGAGGCTGCTTGACCCTCCATGCCGGAGCACAGCAACAGACTGAACACGGCGGCCAAACCGACGCGGAACATACGTTCTCCAGGAGGAAGGAAGTGTCCTTCGATGATCAGTGTATCGGGCCACACTACGCCAGGAGGTTAATTCTTTGAACCAGACCGCTGTTGAAGCGTTGCGCGTGGATTGATCAGCCGGATTACCGCGACGGGGCGAATGAACTTTGCCGGCTCGCGGACGGCCGCCGCTTCATGTGACACCGCGCACAACGGCCACAAACCGGCCTGTGCGCTTCATGTGACACCGCGCACAACGGCCACCGAACGGCCTGTGCGCTTCATGTGACACCGCGCACAACGGCCACCGAACGGCCTGTGCGCTTCATGTTACACCGCGCACAACGGCCACCGAACGGCCTGTGCGCTTCATGTCCTCAGCGGCTCGATCCATCTTGAATGACATACGTGCGGAGGTAGCGCCGCAGCAGGTCGCGGTGGGCCTCGCGGTACGCAATGTAATCCTGCGCTATCCCTTGATCGGCGCCGTTTAGAAGAATCCAGCACGAAAGCAGGCCGTCTTGCTTCAGCTTCTCCAGTGAGGCGAGTTGAGGATCGAGATGGGTGGCCTTCTTGGGATCGATGGTCGAAACAACTGTACTGAGCGCCTGGTCTTCTTCTTCCAGCGTGTGCCGGTACTTGGGCTCCTTCGGGTATTTCTCCGCGAAGAGCTTCGCGCGCCAAGCCAGACGCACGATGGAGTAACTGGTCCATGCTGTGCGGCCGGTTTCGGGATGTTCGAGGATGGCCGGGTCGATGTTAATGCTATTGGGGGCGTCACTCGTGGCAGGGCGATCGATCCGGATGGAGGCGAGCTGCACGTTGTTCTTCTTCCCCCAGTTGACCAGGGAGCCCCAAGTCTGTTTCACATAGGGGTTCGCGACAATCGCCTCAATGTACTGGTCAAGGGCTTCCCGCGGCTTGTCCGCGGCCATTAACGCATCGCCCCAGTAGCGGTGGGCGGTTTCGGTGTCGGGCTGAAGTTCAATGGCTTTTGAGAACCATTCCGATGAGCAGGCAATGTCCTTCTTGCGGAAACAGGCGTCGCCGGCATACAGCGCGGCATAGTAGAGCTTCGGATCGAGTTTCAAGGCAGCGGAATAGGCCGCAATGGCGGCATCGTTATCGCCCCGTGCGAAAGCAGCTTCGCCCTCCTTTAGTCTTTGACTCGCTTCTTCGTTGGCGGATGGGCTGGGCGGAAGTCCGTTGCCCTGCTCAAGGGTGCTGAGCAGCATTGCAAACAAATCGGACTTATAACCAAGCATCTTCGCTTTGTTGGCTGCCTGTCTGGAACGCTCGATGAGCGCGGGAACATCCGCGGGGGGCGCGTCGGCTTTGGCTTTGGTGTAGAGACAAAAGGCGAGTCCGTATTGGATCTCGGCATCCTCGGGAGCGGCCTTGGCTAACTCTTCGTAGAGTGGAAGCGCGTTTAGGGTTTGAGCCTTCGCCAGGAACTGGCGCGCTTGTTGTCTCTTTTGCTCCAGTTCGGGCGAGAGAGAAACGGCCGCCGGCTTTGCCGTCGGCGCCTGTTGCGGTTGCTGAGCGAATGCCGTTGACAAGGCGGCGACGAATAGCAGTACCAGTGAACGGAGCATTGGTGTGAGATGGTGCGCCGGCAAATTGCGTTGCGGCCAGCCTCAGCAGCGTATCATTAAAGGTGGCGAACAAAAGGCGAATAAGATTGCAACCCTATATCGAATTGCATGCCCGTTCGGCGTTCTCATTCCTGGAAGGAGCGTCGTTGCCGGAGGATCTGGCGGCGCGGTGCGCCGAATTCGATCAGCCGGCTATGGCGTTGAGCGATGCGCATGGCGTCTTCGGCGCGCCGCGGTTCCACATGGCGGCCAGGAAGACTGGAATTCGCGCTCTGCTGGGCGCGGAGGTGGCAGATGAACGCGCGGCCAGAGTCACGCTGCTGGTGGAAAACCAGCGCGGCTATCGGAATCTGTGCCGGCTGGTGACGAAAACGAAGATGCGCGACGGCGGACCGGGCAAGCCCGAGAATCCGTTCGCCCGCGACGAAGAGTTTGCCGAGTATGCGCAGGGGCTGGTTTGTCTGACGGGCGGCGATGAGGGGCCCATTGCCGGCGCACTGCGGACTCACTCGGGTCCGGCGGCTCTTGAAGCTGCGAAAGCCGAACTGGCGCGCTTGATGCTGGTTTTCGGCGAGCGCAACGTCTACGTGGAACTGCAGCGCCACCACCGGCGCGATCAGGAAGCACGCAACCGGATTCTGATGGACCTGGCGCAGGAGTTTGGACTGCCGCTGCTGGCGACAAATGGCGTGAATCAAGCTATTGCCGGACGCCGTTCCTTGCAGGATGTCCTGACGTGCATTCGGCTGAAGACCACTGTCGGGGAAGCGGGGCGTTTGTTGAACGTGAATGCCGGCCGCCATCTGAAGACCACCGCCCAGATGAACGCGCTGTTCGCGGATCTGCCGGCCGCGCTTGAGGAGACGCGGCATCTGGCTGCGCGCCTGCAATTCACCCTCGAAGACCTGGGCTATGAGTTCCCACGTTACCCGGTGCCAGATGGCGATACACAGGCCTCGTTCCTGCGCAAACGAACGATGGAAGGCGCGCTACGCCGTTATCCGTCCTTGCCGCCGTGCGCTTTACCGCCGCGCGCCCTTCAGCAGCTTGAACACGAGCTCAGAGTGATAGAGAAACTGCATCTGGAAGGGTACTTCCTGATTGTGTGGGACATGGTGGAGTTCTGCAGGAAGCAGGGCGTGCTTGTGCAGGGGCGGGGATCGGCGGCAAACAGCGCGGTCTGTTATGCGTTGGGCATCACGGCCGTGGATCCGGTGGGCATGGAACTGCTATTTGAGCGCTTTCTTTCCGAAGAGCGTGGCGAGTGGCCGGATATCGATCTCGATCTCCCCAGTGGCGACGACCGCGAGCGGGCCATTCAGTATGTCTACCAGCGCTATGGGCAGTTGGGCGCGGCGATGACGGCGAATGTGATCACGTATCGCGGGCGCTCGGCGGTGCGCGATGTGGGCAAGGTGCTCGGGTTTGAGGAAGAGGATTTGGGGCGGTTGTCGGGCATGATGGCGCGCTTTGAGTGGAAAGATCCGAACGACACGATGGAACGGCGGTTTCTCAATGCCGGGTTCGATGTGAAGCAGGACCCGCGCCTGGCGCAGTTCTTCACGCTGACCAACGAGATTCTGGAACTGCCTCGTCACCTGGGGCAGCATTCGGGCGGCATGGTGATTTGCCAGGGGCAATTGGATCAGGTGGTGCCACTCGAGCCCGCTTCGATGCCGGGCCGCGTGGTGGTGCAGTGGGATAAGGACGATTGCGCGGATATGGGCATCGTGAAGGTGGATTTGCTGGGGTTGGGCATGATGGCGGTGCTGAAAGATACCATCAACCTGATTCACCATCATTATGACGAAGATGTGGATCTGGCGAAGCTGCCCCCGGATGACCCAGCCGTATATTCGGCTTTGCAGCGGGCGGACACCATTGGCTGGTTTCAGGTGGAGAGCCGCGCCCAAATGTCCTGCCTGCCGCGCATGAAGCCCACGCGTTTTTATGACATCGTGGTACAGGTGGCCATCATCCGCCCGGGGCCGATTGTCGGCCAGATGCTGCATCCGTACTTGCGGCGGCGGCAGGGGTTGGAGGAGCCGGCGAGTCTGCATCCGGCGCTCGAGCCGGTGTTGGCGCGCACGCTGGGCGTCCCGCTGTTTCAGGAGCAACTGATCAGGATTGCGATGATCGCCTGTGGCTTCACGGGCGGCCAGGCGGAAGAGTTGCGCCGGGCCTTCGGGTTCAAGCGTTCCGAAAAACGAATGCGTGAGATTGAGGTTCAGCTCCGGGAGGGGATGGAGCGTAAGGGCATTACCGGTGAGACGCAGGAGCGCATTGTGCAGGCCATCACCTCATTTGCGCTATATGGATTTCCGGAATCGCATGCGGCGAGCTTTGCGCTGATCGCTTACGCCAGCGGGTATCTGAAGTGCCACTATTTGGCGGCCTTTACGGCGGCGATTCTGAACAATCAGCCGATGGGCTTCTATTCATCGGCATCGCTGGTGAAGGATGCCCAGAGGCATGGATTGCGCTTTCGCTCCGTGGACATCCGGTATTCGCGTCATGAATGCACGCTGGAACGCGAGCGGGAAACACTGGCCGTGCGTTTGGGATTCAACTATGTGCGGGGCCTCTCCGCGGCGGCTGCCAAGAGGATTGTGGATGAGCGCGAGCGGGAACCGTTTCGTTCATTGCGCGATCTGATGCGGCGCGTGCCGGAGTTGCAGAAGGATGACGTGGCCGCTCTTTCTGAGCTGGGCGCGCTGAATGCCCTGCCCAAAGAAGAGACTGACCGCCACCGGCGCGGCGCCTTGTGGCAGGCGCAACTGGCGCTGCTGCCGGTGGGGGAACTGCTGGAAGAGGCGGCGGTGGATGGCGAGCCTTCGCCGCTCAAGCCCATGAACCCCATGCAGCGGACTTACGCCGATTTCGCTCACAGCAGCCTGACTATTGGCGTTCATCCGATGAGTTACCATCGCCAGCGCGTTCGCGCCAAAGGCATTCTGACCGCGGAGGCAGCGAAGCAAAAGCGCAACGGCGCCATTGTGAAGGTGGCCGGCTGCGTGATTACGCGTCAACGGCCGGGCACCGCAAAAGGCTTTGTATTTCTGAGCCTCGAGGATGAGACCGGGATTATCAACGCCATTGTGCAGCCGGATCTTTTTAAGCGGCGGCGTCACGAATGCTCGAATGCGCCTTACGTGACCATCAAGGGAGTACTGCAAAGTATCAGCGGGGTTATATCAGTGCGGGCGGCGGATGTAGAGGAGCTGGATTTTCGGGATTCGGCGGTGTTGGCAAGCCACGACTTTCACTAAGCGTATACGCCAACTGAGCCGCGACCGTCAGGGAGCGACCGGTTGCTGCTTGGGTGGCGCCGGCTTTAGCCGGTGGGGCACGATTTACCCGTGCCCCCAATAAAATCACTCAGCTTCCAGCCCACATCACTCCGGCTTCTTTTCTTCCTTCTTCTCTTCCTTTTTCGTGGTAGTTGTCGACTTCTTCTTTTCAGTAGTTGTCTTTTCACCGGTCGTCGACTTTTCAGCCTCGTGCTGCGGCGCCGGATTCACGTGCGCCGGCGTCGCGGGGGCTGGCGCCGGATGAACCTCCTTCGCCGCGGGTGGATTGCTTTCCGGACGGCGGGCATCTTCCTGTCGCTTCTCGACTGGCGGAGCGGCGGCCGGACGTGCGTTCTCAACAGGACGGGCGGTCTCCGGCTTCGTTGTCACGGTAGCTTTGGCCGGCTCTGGAGCCGGCTTGAGCTGCACGGTCTCCGGCTTCGTTGTCACGGTAGCCTTCGCCGGCTGCGGAGCTGGCTTGGGCTGCAAAGTCTCCGGCTTCGTTGTAACGGTAGCTTTGGCCGGTTCTGGAGCCGGCTTGGGCTGAACGGCCTGTGGTTTTTGGTTCGATGGCGCGACGGGGGGAGCCTGCATCGCCTTGGTGTTGACTGGGTTTTGAGGAGCCGCCACCGGGCGTTGCGGAGCATGACCCGTGGGCAGACTCTTAATGTCAACGCGTTTCGCGGGCGGGGCCTGCCGTACTACCGGCTGCGCCTGAGCGACTGGTCGCACCGTCTGGTGCATTTGCTGCGCGTTAAAAGGCTGCCCGACATTCTTTGCCAGGAAGGCCTGCTTTGCCTGGAAGGATACTGCTGGGGGAGGCGGGGTCGCTTTCGCCACCACCGGGCTCTTCAAGAGCTGGGCTGGCGGGTGCGGCGTCGCCCCCTTCACCTGGTACGTCGGCGCAACGGCGGTGCGCGTGGGCACTACGTTCGGAACCAGGACTGTCTGGCTGACTTGAATGTGGGAGACCTGATCGCTCCGCAGGCTGACCGCTATGTGCGCGGACGGCTGGCCTGAAGCGAACGCCTGTTGCGGCATTGCCGTCACGCCGCGCGGAGCCTGCATATTCGCATAGTTCACTGTGACGTTTGTAGTCGTCTTATTTACGTACGTAATGTTATAGACGTTCGTGATATTCACGGTCTTGTTGATCACCGTGTTACTCACGTTCACGTTCTGGAAGTAGCCGGCGCTCACGTGATAGCTGGGCCGGTACACTTCACCCCAGCCGAGAGGGACCCAACCGACAGATACGCTGCCCACGGATACCGAAACTCCCCAGCCGCTGCCGCCGATAAAGGCCACCAGCGCGGGCGCGTAGTAAGGCCGGGGCGGCGGGGCGCCTACAGCCACCACGGCCACCGGGCCGGGCGTCCAACCCCATCCGCCGCCGGCATACACCCAACGCCCGTAATGAAACGGCGCAAAGCCCCACGGTGCGTCATCCACCCATGTCCAGCCCCAAGGCTCAATCCAGGCCCAATGCCCATTCCGATAGGGCGCCCAATCGGCTGCAACGCTTCGTGGGTACCACACCGGGCCGTAATTCCCGACTGTGCGCCAACCTCCGTTCTCCTCCAGGTCTTCATAACCGATCATCTCTTCGGAAACATAGCGGGGCGCTGGGAATCGCGCTTCGCGCTGGTCTCTTTGAACACAGAAGTCGTCGAAGGCATCCGGATTCGGGGCGCCCTCAATGTCAATGCCCAGCGTGTCCGTACCCGTCAACTGAGCGCCATATCCGGCCCCCATGTTGAATGCCTGTCCGCCGCCGGTGATCTCGACTTGGCCATGCCGCACCACCACAAAACTCAGGTTACTGGCGGAGTTCACGTCGATGCGATAATCCCCTGCCTCCAGAATGGAAACAGCAACGTTCGGCGTGTCCACTTCGATGGTCTGGTCCGGCGCCAGCCGCTTCACGTGCAAATTAAGTTGCCCCTCCGCGAGCTGAATCTGGGCCGCGAAGTTGTCCAAGTTCAATATGCCGATGGTGGTGTATTGGCTCATGCGGATCGCGCCGCCGCCAAAATGCAGTTCAGTATGTGAATTCTGGTCCGTGTACAGGTGATCGCCTGTGGTGAAGGGCCGGTTCACAATCGCCGGAACCCAGTCGTCAATGCCTGCGGGCTGCATCGAAACGTAGCCCTCGATGTAGTTCAGACGCGCGACTCGGGAGGGCGGGTCGCCCTGAGCGAGCAGCGAGGTTGCGGACATAACGCAACCGAACAGTAACAATGCGAAGTTTTTCTTCATGCGATTTCGGTCTTTGAGACTTATACTCCTTGTACGAGTTAGGATACCTTCCCGGCAGGAGTGCAACCGGAGTCCAGTGTCGCCGGGCATTCAACGGAACGTTACCTGTGAGACGAATTGCAACCGCTATTGATCTCAGGGAAATAATTAATCTGAATTCATTCACATACCCGTAAGCCATGAAAAATCGGTGCGCGGCTTAAACCCCGCAACCCTTCAGAGCCGCGACCGTTAGGGAGCGACCGGTTGGCTGGGAGTAAAATTCCAACGCAGGTGCTTCCATCAGTCTCAGGGAGCGGCCGCAGTGATCGTCCTGTCATGCCAACCGGTCGCTCCCTGAGAAGCTGTGAAACAATCCAAAATTCGCGACTTTTCCACAGTGCAAGTTGTTGAAACATAAAGGAGCAAAAATGTTGCAAATCGATTGTTTCACAGCTCCTGACGGTCGCGGCTCAGTCGGCGTGGATGCGTCAGATCTCCGCGGGGCCGTCCAGGCTCCGCCACAAATACCACGTGGCCACCGAGCAGTACGGATGCCAGCGCTGGGAAATTAGCAGGATCTCCTTAGCTTTCGGCGGCGTCTCCAACCCATAAGCTTTGGCGATCGCGTTACGCACGCCCAGGTCTGCTGCAGGCATCACGTTCTTCCGCTCCAGCGCGAACAGGAGAAACATCTGTGCCGTCCATACGCCCACGCCTTTGATCCGGGTGAGATGTTCAATCACCTCTTCGTCAGACATCGCGGGCAACCGCCGGAAGTCGATCTCTTTCCGCAGCGTTCGCTCCGCCAGATCGCGAATGTAGGAAACCTTCTGCTGAGATAATCCGCAGGCACGCAGATCCTCGGTCGAAAGTTTCAGAATGCTTTTTGCCGAAAAACTCCGGCCGGTGGCCTTCTTAAAGCGTGCGAAAATGGTCGCCGCCGCCTTACCGCTCAATTGTTGGTAAACAATCGACCGGCAGAGGGTCTCGATGGTCGGCTCCCGTTTCACCAGCCTGTACGGCCCCACCGCCTTGATGACACGGGCCAGCACCGGGTCGGATTTCCGCAAATGGGCGAGCGCTTCCCTCATTTCGCCGAATCGTCTTAACGTAACATGCGGCGGGTCTGTTGCGTCCCAAGCCAGGGGGCCACGCGCTCGAAATTTGAGGGCATAGGAGAAGCGATAAGCTGAAAGCAATGATCGATCGTTTTCGTTCTATTCGCAAACTGGAGATTCTGAAGGCGTTGCTCTCATGCGTTCTCGCGCTGCTGCTTCTTTCGGACGCGTCCCGTCTCAATCGCCTTCGCGCCCAGGAGCCTCCCAAGCCTCCTTCCGACGATCAATCGGTGATTCGCATCGACGTCGACCTGGTCAATATTCTCTTCGCCGTAAGAACCAAGAAGGGACAACTGATCCCCAACCTAAACAAGGAGAACTTCCAGCTTTATGAAGACGGCAAGAAGCAGGAGATTAAGCGTTTCTCCCGCGAAAACGACTTGCCGCTTACCTTGGGGCTGCTCATCGATATCAGCGCCAGCCAGGATCGCCTCATCGATATTGAGCGCGATGCCGCCTCCCGCTTCTTTGGAACGGTGATTCGCCCCAAGGATGAGGCCTTTCTCATATCCTTCGGGAAGAGTACGGACCTGCTCCAGGATTACACTAGCTCGCCGCAACTGCTGCGCTCCGCCCTGCGCGACTTGAAAGGCGATGGCGGCGGTCCCATGCCGATGACCACCGGTCCGGTGCCGAATCTGGGCAGGATGAAGGGCACGCTTCTGTTCGATGCCGTCTATCTGGCCGCCACGGAAAAACTTCGTGGCGAGGTGGGCCGCAAAGCACTCATTTTGATTACGGACGGCGAGGACCAGGGCAGCTTCTACACGGTCAAGAACGCCATCGAACAAGCGCAGCGGTCAGACACCATCATCTACAGCATCTACTACGTCGATCCCGCCTTCTACGCCCGCGGCCGGATGAGTTTCGGCGGCGGAGGCGAGGGGGACCTCAAGAAGATGTCTGCTGAGACCGGCGGACGCGTCATGACGGTGGACCGCGGCCACACGCTGGACGACGTCTTCAAAGAGATTCAAGAAGAGCTTCGCAATCAGTACACCATTGGCTATACGCCCGCAAATACCGCCCGCGACAGCTCCTTCCGGAAGATCGATATTAAGGTGGATCAGCCCGATCTCATCGTCCAGGCGCGCAAGGGTTATTACGCTACGCCGGGCGATGGGAAATAACCGTCTCGCGCGCGGCGAGGTACGTTGTCAGGGCCTCGCGGAGCGACGGCATGGGGGCAATCCCGGCAGCCTCCATTTTCGAATTCGATAACGCTGAGTACTTCGGCCGGTGTGCCGCCGTGCGATACTCGCGCTCATTGGTCGGCTTCAGTTCGGGATGCAGCCCGGCCAGCTCGAAAATAAGCGCCGCGTAGCCGTACCAGGAAATAGGCTCGCCTCCGCCCGCATGAAACACGCCTCCCAGTCCGTTCTCCACCATGTCAGCCGTGCGGTCGGCCAGCGCGGGCGCAAAAGTCGGCGAAGCCACATGGTCTTCTACCACTCGAATCGGATTTGAGCTCTTGCCCAGCCGCAGCATCAATTCCACAAAGTTCCCGCGCGGCGTAAACAACCCGCCGGGCCCGAACACGCCCGACGTTCGAACGATCAGCGGCGACTCCAGATAGGCTTGCGCGTACAGCTCCCCCGCCAGTTTTGACACGGCATAAGCGCCGAGCGGGTGCGGCAGATCCGTTTCCACATAAGCGCTCCCTTTGCTTCCGTCGAAAACATAGTCCGTGGAAAAGTGAACCAGGCGCGCGTCCACCTGCCGGCACCCCATCGCTAGATTCCTCACGGCTAAAGCGTTCGCTTGAAACGCGGCCAGCGGTTCGCTCTCGGCCACATCCACCTGGTTGTAGGCCGCGGAATTAATCACAACCTGCGGATCGGCCGCCGCCAGCGCTTGTTCTACTCCCGCGGCGTCAGTGACGTCCAGGCTTTGCCTGTCAAAGCGGCGAACCTCCCAGTTTCGCGATGCGAACGCCCGGCACAACTCCACGCCAAGCTGACCGCCGCTTCCAAAAATGGCGACTCTCTTACTCATGTCTTGAGGTGCTTCACTTTGCAGAATACCCGATCTCGCCCGCGACGATCCGAGTGAGGC
>CAJCIT010000281.1 GCA_903970405.1 Acidobacteriaceae bacterium
ATTGCAATTTTCCGGCTTCTGAGTTTTTGGTCAATACCGGGTGTTCTTGCCGGTCGTCAGAAAAACCTCAAACCCCGCTGCCTCTGCTGCGTTAAGAAGATCGCGCTACAGGGCTACACCGTGGCGGGCGCGCGCTCGGCCAGATACCGCTCGCGGCTTTCCACGATCAACTGGCACGCACTATCCCGCGCCAGCCAGCCGTTGATTTGCATGCTGCGGCCTTCTAATTCCTTGTACATCTCAAAGAAGTGCTCGATCTCCCGTAGAACGTGCGCGGCGAGTTGATCGAGGGTCTGGATCTGCTCATACCGGGGGTCGCGATACGGCACCGCCAGAATCTTGTGGTCAGTGTCGCCGCCGTCCTGCGCATCGAGCACCGCCACCGGCCTGACATAACTCAGACAACCGGTGAAACTCGGCCGTGTGACGAGGCACAGCACATCCAAGGCTGCGCCATCCGTGGAAATTGTCCCCGGAATAAAACCGTAATCGCCGGGGTAGTGAAGCGGCGAGTATAAGGAACGGCTGAGTTCAAAAAGGCCGAGTTCCTCATTGTAAACATACTTGTTACTGGAACCCTGCGGGATCTCGACCATCATCCGCACGACGCGGGGACACTGTTCGCCGGGATTCGGTTCGATGCGAATAACCATTGCGGCCAAACCTCTTCTTGAGTGTAGGGCACGGCCCGGGGGCATCGGCGCGGCGGGCGCTGGGACCGCGGTGCGTGGACCTTCGAATTTGGGAACTTCGGGGAACTTCGGGAACTTCGGGGACGGAGAGACATGTCCCGAAGTTGATTTTTGGAAGCTTTCGTCCGTCGGTTCGCGACCGGGGGGCCTATGCCTATCATTCGATTACGAATCGGCCCGCCACAGCCCCACGTAAGGCGCGGCTCGCTCCTCACGGAGGGCACGCTTGTCCACGCTGGCCGGAGTAGGCTTGCTTATTTGAATATCAGAAAGATCTTACTTTTCGGCATCTACGCCCTTCTTGCGCATCAGGATTCACTCTGTACGATGTCTCTCGTTCCCGAAGTTGCCCCGTCGAAGTTGAATCCCATCCGGCAAACCCCCGCGGCCACTTATGAACCGCGCGCGTAAGCAAGCGGATAACGAGCCGCGTTTCCTGCCACAGCCCTCACGGTCTCTAGGAAATTCCTCTTGCATTTCCGTCTCAACCCGTTCTACACTCCCCTTAGCGATTTATGGGAAAACGAGAAACCGATGTTGCTCCTTCGGGCGATCTGATTCAAGGCACGCTCGACATGCTGATTCTGAAGGCGCTGGCCGCGGGGCCGCTGCATGGCTACGGTGTCGCCGAGTGGATTCACGCGCGCTCGCATGACGTCCTGAAAGTGGATGAGGGCGCGTTGTACCCCGCTCTGCATCGCCTGGATCTGCGTGGATTGCTCCAGGCCGAGTGGGGCGCGTCTGAAAACAATCGCCGCGCAAAGTTTTACAAGCTCACAACGGCGGGCCGCAAACACCTGGAAACCGAACGTGACCGATGGAGCCGCTTGGCGTCGGCCGTGGGTTTCGTAATGGCGAGTGCGTAAGGTTCTCACTATGACCTGGGAAGACTTACGGGAACGGTTCTTGCGGGCCGCCGGCCTCTTTACCAGAGACCGGCGCGAGCGGGAGTTGGACGAAGAACTGGCCTTCCACTTGGCCATGAAGGAACGCTCCTACGTGGACGGTGACGGGCTCACTCAGAAAGAGGCAGCCATGCAAGCGAAGCGCGATTTCGGAAATGTCAGCCGCTGGAAGGAACTCTGCCGCGACGTGGCGCGCTGGCGGCTGATCGAGGAATTTGGCCGCGATCTGTCGCTGGCCGCGCGTACTCTCCGCAAGAGTCCCGCTTTCACCCTGGTCGCGCTGGCGACGCTGACGCTGGCAATCGGCGCGAACACGGCCATCTTCAGTCTGATGAATGCGATTGTCCTAAGACCGGTGCCGCTGCCGGCCGCGAACAGGCTGGGGATGCTGCGCATCCAGCCCGATCGGTTCGGATACGCCTTCATGTACCCGCTCTATAAGGAACTCGAAAAGCAAAGTAGCCGCATCATGGAGGTCTTCGCTTTCACCGGCCGCGACCTTCAAGTGCGCGTGCCTGACGGCGTGGAACGGGTCTCCGGGCAATTGGTCAGCGGACATTACTTCTCCGCTTTGGGCGTACAACCAACGCTCGGTAGATGGATTGGCCCAAACGACGACCGGCGAGGCGCCCCGGACGGAGCGGTGGTGGTGGTCAGTGACCGCTTCTGGCGCACCCGCCTGGGCGGCGACCCTCACGCGGTGGGCCGCCGCTTGACGATCAATCAGATTTCGTTCACCGTGGCCGGCGTGATGCCTGAAGGCTTTAGGGGAATGAATCGGGACCAACAACCCGATGTTTTCGTGCCCTTCGAATTGGAACCGTTGATGGATGCTCCCTATGACAACATTAGCGTGGGTTGGCACGCCTGGTGGTTCCAGGTAGGAATGCGGCTGAACGGCGGCGTGACGCTGCAGCAAGCCAACGCCTTTCTTCGCGCGGCCTCAAGCCGGATCTTCGATGCCTCTCTACCGCCCGCGGACTTCCAATTCGATGGCCACAAGAAAAAGGATCTCTACCTGGCCGCCGAACCGGGGGCAGCCGGCTACTCCTACCTCAGGCTTCAATTTAAGAAGCCCCTCACGGTCCTCATGGCCCTGGTGGTTTTGGTTCTTCTCATTGCCTGCCTCAATCTCGCCACGTTGCTGATGGCGCGCGCCGCTTCGCGAACTCGGGAAATCACCACTCGGTTCGCGCTGGGCGCGAGCCGGGCTCGGCTCATCCGCCAACTGCTCACGGAGAGCCTGCTTCTGGCTGCCTGCGGCACTGCCCTAGGGCTGCTGGCCGCGCCCGCCCTGGCTCGCCTGATGGTGGCGGCATTTACGCCGCGGCATGATCCGCTGTCGCCGATTTTAGACGTTTCGCCCGATTGGACGGTATTTGCGTTCACTGCCGGCGTGGCTATTCTCGCCACAGCGCTCACTGGAATCGCGCCCGCGCTGCGCTCAACCGGAGACGGTCTGCGCGGGAGTCTGCAGGAAGGCAGCGCGACCCTTCGAGGCGCCGGGCGGCGCAAGCTCTGGCCCCGGATTCTCATGACCGCCGAAGTAGGACTGGCCCTGGTGCTTGTCACGGGCGCCACCCTGCTGGCGTACAGCATGGTGAAGCTTCGCCAGATCCCCATCGGCTTTGAGCCCCAAGGTTTGGTGTACCTTCCGCTCGAATTGGAAAAGCAATCGCGGCAAGGCCCGGCACTGACGGCTGTTCACCGCGAGGTCGTTGAGGAGGTACGGAAGCTGCCCGGTGTCGCCGGCGTCAGTCTCAGTATGGTTGTCCCTCTCTCCGGCAACTGGTCAACCAGCAGTGCGGACACCGCCAAAACCAAAATCGACGAGTTATGGCAGAATCGCGTCGGCCCGGACTACTTCCAGACGATGCGCACCCCGTTTCTTGAAGGCCGCGATGTTCGATGGACAGACTCTACCGCGCCGGACACGGTGGCGATCTTGAATCAGGCCGCAGCCAAGCAATTGTTTCCCGGCGAGGACGCCGTAGGACAACATTTCAGTCTGGACGGCGGCAAGTCCCAAACCGAGGTAATTGGCGTTGTCGGGGATGCTAAATACTCGAACATTCGCGATGCGGCGCCGCCAACCATGTATGCCCCGGTGATGTGGGATAAGGAAGCGAAGGCCTCGTACATTGTGGTAATTCGCGCCAGTAATCCAGGCGCCGCCCAGGTATCGGCACTGATCTCCGCCGCCCAGGCAATTATCCGGCGCAACGTTCCTGACATCCCGCCGCCCGCCGCCGTAACCATGGAACAGACGCTCGCCGAGTCCCTCGCCACTGAGCGCATGATGTCAGCCCTGGCCCTGTTCTTCGGCGCGCTGGCTTTGCTGATTACCGCCATCGGCCTCTATGGAACGCTTGCCTATGCAACGGAGCGGCGGACCGGCGAGATTGGCATTCGCCTCGCGCTGGGCGCTCAACCGCGCAATGTGATTTCCCTGGTGTGCGGCGAAAACGGCGCCATCGCGTTGGCCGGATGCGTGGTGGGAATCGCTGGTTCGGTGGCCGCGTCCAAGTTGGTAGCAAGCTTTCTGTATGGCGTTTCCACGCGCGATCCGGCCGTCTTCGGCCTGGCGGCGCTGGTGTTGCTGGCGGTCGCCGCCGTTGCTTCGCTCGCGCCTGCTATTCGCGCGGCGCGCATCGATCCGCTGACCGCCATCCGGCACGAATAGCGGGCCCTGCCGGACACTACAATAGAGAGGTGATGCGATCTCTGAATTCCGGTCGAAATCTGTTGCTGGGTCTGTTCGCCATCGCGCTGACTTTGCCCGCCACCGGCCTTGGCAATGAAGCGCCCGTCAAGAAGCCGAACTTCTCCGGCGAATGGCGCATGGTGAAGGACAAGAGCGATTTCGGGCACTTCGCAAAGGTGACGCCGGATAGCATCGTCCAGACCATCGATCATCGCAAGGAGACCATCAGCGTCCACGTCGTTCAGCAGCGTGACAAAGCCAAAGGTATCTCTGACCTCATCTACTACACCGATGGCCGGGATTCAATCAACGAAGCCAACGGCCGCGAATCGAAAAGTCACTGCTTTTGGGATGGAGAGACATTAGTGATCCGGTCTGAGTCTCATCTGTCGAACGGCGAACCATCGGTCACCGAAATCCGATGGACTTTATCGCCGGACAAGAACACTTTGACGATGACCAGCCACGTCGAGACCGACCACATCCAGGATGACTTCAAGATGGTTCTGGCGCGCGCTACGAACTAGGACACGTCTTGGCGGACTCAAGTCTCGTGCTGAGGGAGTGTAGCGATGATCGTTGAGAAGGCAGTTGTCCTGGGTACCGGCATGATGGGACCTGGCATTGCGGCGACGCTCTGCGCGGGTGGTATTGACACCGTCCTGGTCAGCCGCACACTCGAAGGCGTCACGGCGGGACGTGACAAAGTGGCCGGGCTTCTGCGGACGCTCGATGAGGAAGGCCTGCTCCACCGCACGCCGCGCGAGAAGTCATGGGAAGGCGCCTATCGCCGCTTGTCCGTCTCGATAGATCTGGCGGCGGCCGTTAAAGACACGCATCTGGTTATTGAATCGACGCCAGAGAACCTGGAGTTCAAGCAGGCGCTGTTTCAACTTCTCGATGCTGAAACGCCAGAGACTGCGATACTTGCCAGCAACACCTCGGCGCTGAGCATCACGTCGATCGCCGCGCGCTGCCGCTTCCCGGAGCGAGTGGCGACGGCGCATTTCTGGAATCCGCCTCATCTTATCCCGCTGGTTGAAATTGTCCGGGGAGAGAAGACGGCGCCTGAGGTGGCGGAGACTCTTCGGCAACTCCTCGAGAACTGCGGGAAGGCGCCGGTGGTGGTCCAAAAGGACCGCCCCGGGCAACTAGGCAATCGCCTCCAGCACGCCCTGTTGCGTGAGGCTATTTACATCGTTGAGGAGGGCATCGCCTCGGCGGAGGATATCGATCGCGCCCTGAAGAAGGGCATGGCTCTACGGTTGCCTGCCTACGGGCTCCTTGAGCATCAGGACATGGTGGGTCTGGATCTGGCGCTCGCCGTACAGGAGTCCGTCACGCCGGACCTTTGCGATCGGCCCGCGGCAGGCGCCCTGCTTCGCAACCTGGTGGAGCGCGGCGAACTGGGCGCGAAAACAGGAAAGGGCCTGTACGATTGGTCCCGCCGCGATCCCCAGGCCTTGATTCGGCAACGCGACGAATGCATCCTTTATCTGCTCAAATTGGCGAATCGCCCCAGCGGATGACTACTTCTTGGTGAGCAGCGCCTGGACTTCCGCCGGCGGATCGAACTGTCCCGCCGGAACGTCCGGATTCAGCTTCACGTCTTGCAGTATCATCGAAAACTCCTGTGGGCCCACCACCTGACGGATTTTGAAAGGCACCTTCAGCCCGCTGACATCGCGGTAGTCGGAAGGAAACGACTCAGCTTGCATCTCGCCCGCCGGCGTCGCCACCGCGTTGAGGGTTTTTACCAGCAAGCCGGTTTGCTTGTCGAACCACATCGTTTCGGTCTTGGTCGATTTCGGGGGCTTCGCAACCAGACGCCAGCAGGCCTTGCCCTCCACGGTCTCGTCGCCGTCCACTTTCACATCGCCGTAGTTTTCGCGCCACTGTACATATGCATCGAGGTGCGCCCCGCGCAGCCGAAGGGCGAGCTCATCGCCTTCCAATATTCGAGGTCCTTGCATGGGCGAATCATCCCACGCCGTTCCTCCCCCGGCGCCCGATCGGAACTTCCCGATCCCCGCCAGATCCAGCACCATATCCATCTTGTCTGGACGCGCGGTGACAATGACGATGCCGCCTTTCATGCCTGGACCGGCCAGCTCCATCGTTCCACTCATGGAGATGGCGTTCACCTTATCGTAGGCAGCCTTACCGCCGGTGGCTTCGATGTATTTGTCAAAAACAGCTTCCGCTGTCGGCAGATCGGCCGCCAAAAGTCCCGCTGAGGCCAGAAGACTAATCAGAACTTGCTTGAACATGAGTCACTTCCTTGAGTGTTAAGAGCCTGCCGTTGAATCTTTAGGATGGCCGCTTTCCGATTCGGCGGTCGAGCTCGGCCCAGATGTCGCCGAGCCTGACCATCGAACCGTTGCCGAGGCTGAGCTCATCCGTCCGCTCTAGGTTCTCTGACGCGCGGCTCCACTCCCAGGCAATCCTTTCCTGCGGATCGAAAACAAAAACCTGCTTGACGCCAATCGTCGCATAGTGACGGCATTTAGCATACAGCGTCGTCATTCGGTCGTCAGGACAGAATCTCGATGGCGATCTCCACTGGCTTTGTCGGATACGGCTCCTCCATCTCCAGCGCGCCAACCACGTCCGGACGCGGCTCCCAGTGCGGGTCGATCCGCAGCGACAATTCTGACCCGGCGAAATACCCCAGCCTGTAAAGAAGTTCGGCAAGTTGAGCTTGAAGGATGCAGTGCAGCCACGTCGGCATGGGCTTTCGAATCGCCTCGCCAAACCAATATTCGTAGCCGTCCTCATCGGCGTACCGGTCACGGAACTGATCGATGGTCAGCAAGGTTGGCGCGGCCGTCATTGTCTTCATCTTAGCGACTCCGGGTCTCCTTCCGACCAAATAAGCGAGCGCCAATGGACAATACCCTATTATGTCAATCGAGTTACTGTACACGCAAGCAGCTCGTTCCGTGAACGCGGGCAGTTCGTTCCGTATTTTTATATCAGCCAGCTATCTAATTGATTAAACAGCCACTTGCCTCACCCTGCGCTCCAAATTGGGTCCGACTTTTCACGCCCTCGTCCCCAGTGAGTTCGTTCCGTACTTTCTAACCTCCACCCGACAATTGCGACACGATGCTTTCTTCCGAGTTACTTTTCACCCATCGAAAGCCGTCAAGACAAACAGCCATGAATGCTCATTCCTCCCGCCGCCAGTTCGCGAAGTCAGCGCTGGCCCTCTTGCCGGTCTCCTCTGCCCTCGCCGCCATTAACTCCAAAATTGACGGGGTCCGGCTCGGCGTTCAAACTTACAGCTTCCGGGACCTACCCTTGGATGACGCTATCAAAGCGATGGTCGCCATCGGACTCGGCGAGTGCGAGCTCTTCGAGTCGCATGCCCAACCTAACGGCATTGAGGGGCCCAGGAAGCTCTTAGAGGGCGGCGCATCGATGACGCCCGACCAGCGCAAAGCGGCCTTCGCCGACCTTCAAACCAAGCTCAGCGAGTGGCGCCGGACCGCGCCGATGGACTACTTCCATGGCTTGAAGAAGAAGTTCAATGACGCCGGTATCGAAATCTACGCATACAATCTAAGCTTCTCGGACAAAACTCCCGATGAAGAGATAGACCGCTGCTTCCAAGCGGCGAAAGCACTTGGGGTCGGCGTGGTGACTACGTCTTCGCGAGTGCCGGTCGCTAAGCGGATGCAGCCTTTAGCTGAGAAGCACAAACTGCTGCTCGCTGTGCATGGGCATTCGAATATCAAAGACCCGGATGAGTTTGCTACCCCTGACAGCTTCGCCAAGGCGCTCTCGTTCGGCAAGAACATGCGCATCAATCTCGACATCGGGCACTTCACGGCGGCTGGCTTTAATCCGGTCGATTACATTACGGAAAAGCACGACAAGATCGTCATCATTCACCTCAAAGATAGGAAAAAGGATAATGGGCCGAACACGGTGTGGGGTGAAGGCGATACCCCCATTAAAGGAGTGCTGCAGTTGTTGAAGCAGAATAAGTATCCGATTCGCGCTTACATTGAATACGAGTACAAAGGAACAGGCACTTCGCAGGAAGAAGTCGCGAAATGCTATGCATATGCCAAAGCCGCGCTCGCGTGAACATTCGCACAGGACCATGGCGAGGAGTAAGAGAACGATGACGCGAATTTCATATGGGTGCGGTGCTGTGTCCCTGTTCCTGGCGACAAGCATGCTTATCGCGGGCCAGGAGCCCAAAGCCCCGGCGCAGAAAACTCCTGACCAGGCGCGGCAAGAAATGATAGCGAAGTTCCTCGCCATCGGCGACGCGCCCGATCCAGAGGCGGTGAAGCGCGGCCAGGCGCTATTTGTGGCGAGCTGCGGTTTCTGTCACGGTTCGAACGCGAACGGCGGAAACTCGGGACCGGATCTGGTCCGCTCCGTGCTGGTGCTGCATGACAAGGGAACCGGCGTTGAAATCCGGCCGGTAATCTTGAACGGGCGTCCGGACAAGGGCATGCCCAAATTCCCATTCACGGATGCGCAGGTTAAGGACATCGCGCAATTTCTGCTCTCGCGGTCACAGGCCGCCGCCAATCGCGCGAACTACCAGATCGGCAATATCGTAACAGGCGACGCCAAAGCGGGCGAAGCCTATTTCAATTCGAATTGTGCCGGTTGCCATTCCGCAGCCGGAGACTTGGCGCACATTGCGTCGAAATTCGATCCGGTGGCGCTGCAGGCGCGATTCCTCTATCCACACACCGCCGACCGGTTCCCGGGGCAGCCTGGCCCGCCGCCCGACCCTCGCGAGCAGAAGACGGTGACGGTGACGATGAAGAACGGCGTCACCGTTAACGGCCGTTTACTGCGTTTGGATGACTTCACGGCGGTCCTGATTACTGAGCAAGGAAAACGCCAGACCTTCTCGCTTGACGGGCCGGAGGCGCCGCAAATCGCTGTTCACGATCCCCTGGCCGAGCACGTTCGCTTACTAAAGCAATACTCAAACGCCGACATGCATAACATTCTTGCCTTTCTGGAGACACTCAAATGAGATCCAGTCTCCTCCACCGGCCGGCCCGGGCCATACTGCTCACGCTAGCGACGCTTCCGGCCTTACTGTCGCAGGAAGGGCGGGTATCGCCACTGACGCCGGCTGAAATCGTGCATCCCGCGCCTGGCGCCTGGCCCACCTATAACGGCGATTATTCCGGCCGGCGCTTCAGCAAGCTGGACCAAATCAACGCCGGAAACGTCAAGAAGCTGAAGCTCGCCTGGAGCTATCGCGCTGAGACGGGCGGCGGCAACCCCTTTGGCGCGCAGATCAAATCGACGCCGCTTGAGGTAGATGGCGTGCTGTATTTCACGGTGCCCGACCACGCCTGGGCAGTGGATGCGCGCACCGGTAAGGAGCTATGGCACTACAAGTGGGAGACCCAGGGCGGCATCCACATCGGCAACCGCGGCGTGGGTATTTACGGAACCTGGGTTTTCTTTGAGACGCCTGACGACCATTTGGTCTCGCTTGACCGGGCCACCGGGAAGTTCCGGTGGGCCGTTCAAATCGCCGATCTTGCGCAGCAGTATTTCGCAACGCCGGCGCCGCTGGTAGTGGGCAACCACGTGATCGTCGGCGTGGGAGGCGATTCGCTGGATGTGCCGGGCTTCCTTGAGGCGCGCGACCCGGAAACAGGCGCGGTTCAGTGGCGCTGGAACTCAGAGCCGAAACCCGGCGAACCGGGTTCTGAAACGTGGCCCAACTCCGATTCGATGAGCCATGGCGGCGGTATGACCTGGCTCACTGGCACCTATGATCCGGATCTCAATCTTCTCTACTGGGGAACAGGCAACCCGAATCCGGTCCATGCCGGCCAGGGGCGCAAGGGCGACAATCTATGGACCTGCTCCATTGTGGCGCTGCATGTCGACACCGGAAAGATCGCTTGGTATTTCCAACCGTCTCCCCACGACACGCACGATTGGGACAACGTGGAGGAGCCAGTTCTGTTCGATGGCGAGATCAACGGCCAGAAACACAAGCTGCTGGCCCAGGCGGCGCGCAACGGCTACTTCTTCGTGCTGGACCGAACCACGGGCAAGAACTTTGTCACGGCGCCCTTCATCGGCCTGAACTGGTCAAAAGGCGTGGACGCAACCGGCAGGCCGATTCCGAACGAAGAGAAAGAGCCGAAGACGGATGGCGCGTTGGTGATCCCGTCATCCGACGGCGCGACGAATTGGCCTCCGCCCAGCTTCAATCCCGAAACGGGGCTTTTCTACGTGTCAGCGGCGGAATCGTATTCGGTTTACTATCTCACCGATACCAGTGAGAGGCCTGAAGGGTATGGTGGACGGGACGCCGGCGTGTGGGCGCAGCATTCCATCGAAGCGATCGATTACCAAACCGGAAAGATTCGCTGGAGCCACACTTATCCGCCCGAAGGCAGCGCTGCCCTGTCCGGGATTCTGAACACAGCGGGCAAGCTGCTTTTTACGGGGGACCCCTCCGGCAACTTCATTGCTTTCGATCCGGCCACCGGAAAGATTCTGTGGCATGCCCCATTGCGAGGGAACGTGGCTAATGGGCCGATGACGTATGAGCTGGATGGAAAGCAGTACGTGGTGGTGGGCGGCGGAGACACCTTGAACGCCTTCACCCTGTAGTGCAGGCCCATTCTCTGGTGGCCCAGGTTTTGCAACCCTGGGTTTGCAACCTGCCCACACGCTACTTTGCAAAGATGCTGGATACTGGTGGCGGCATCGGCGTCTTTTTGATCGATCGCCAGAGGATCTCGTTTAGCTCGTCGTCGTCTACCCGGTCCGCATCCGAGAAATCGAGCTTTGCCGATTCTTTCGCCCCGTCCGCAGCAGGGCCGTTCCGCTCTGTCAAAGAGGTCTTTGGCGGCAGCGCGCTCCAGGCCCGTGCGTCCGGTTTCGGCGCGAAGCCCGCGAACATCACCGGCGCCGAGGCATCGAACTGCGTCATCGGCCTCAGCCCCAGAATCGCTTCTATCGTGTGTAGAACACTCGCCTGGTTGTAGAAGTTGGAATCTACAACCCCGCGCCTGGTATACGGCGAGATCGCAAAGGCGGGGGCGCGGTGTGAGTCCACATGGTCCGGCCCGTTCTGTGCATCGTCCTCAATAATGAAGATCGCCGTAGTCCCCCAGAACTTGCTGTGCGAAACCCCGTCCACCAACTGGCCAATCGCCTGATCGTTGTCGGCATTCAACGCGAATGGCGTCAGTTTACCCGGCGCTGTTCCGCTGGTATGGTCATTGCCCATCCGCACAATCGATAGCTCCGGCGCCTCGCCCTTTGCCTCGAACTCCTTCCACTCCCCCAAGAACTCCTTGGCCCGCGCGACGTCCGGATAATCGAGATCGAAGCTCCGGTAGTTCATGTCGGTTACGGACTTCAATGACGGATCGCGCAGCGAACCCACTTGCCGGCCGTCCTTCACGTCCTTCAGCGGCACATTCACCGCCCACTCGCCGTAATTGCGGATCTTTACCTCGGCCATCATCGCGTTGGTCCACAGATAGCCCGCCGGCGGCGTATTCGCCGGTTCACCGCCTTCATAGTCGTAAGTCTTGCGGCGGCCCGCATAACTGTTGGGCCACATCTTCTCGGTATAATCCGGCGCGATCCCCGCCGCAGCCCAGTTGTGGCCATCGGCGCTCACGTCGGCGTTCTCATAAAAGTTGTCGTAGAGAATGAAGTCCCGAGCCAGTTGGTGCAGGTTCGGGGTCACGTTCTCTCCAAACAGCGTCAGTGACGGATCGCTGTTCCCCCTGCCGATATCGCCCAGGACCTGATCGTAGGTTCGGTTCTCCTTGATGATGTAAATCACGTGTTCAATTGGGGACCGGTGGCCTTGCGTTCTCGTAAAGATCTCGGCTTGTGGCCCCTCAATGTGGTCTCGCTGGAGGTCGGTCCGATAGGGCGAGTTCTCTCGCACAACCTCCGTCATCCCGGCCAACTTCTCTTCATCCGGCTCAGGCAGCAGGGACACGGTCCCGGTCTGAATGCGGCCTACGTAATCAACCGGCTGATTGGACTCGGGGGCACCCGCATGCGAAGCCTCCGGCCGCTTCGACGGATTCGGACCATTCGGATTCGGATGGCTCCCACCGCCCTTTCCATTAAGAATTGCCAGTCGATCGTCCGGCAGAGTCAGAACACCAGTTGGATACCATCCGGTGGGAATGAAGCCCAGCACCCGGCTCCGCGCCTGCGTGATATCGACGGCCGCCACCGTATTGCCATCTGAGCACGCGATGTAGAGCCGCTTTTGATCCGGGCTGATGGCCAGCGCGCTCGGCGTCATGCCCAGCGGCTGCAACGGGGTCAGCGACACACTAATCGCTTCCAGCGGCTTCAATTCGCCGTCGCTTGTGACGCCGTAGGAGTAAACGCCGTTGGTGTTGGCTGCCGCGACAAACAGGCGCGCGGGGAATTCGCTTCTCTCCTCATCCGTCGGCGCGGGCTTCGCCAGCCACAGCAGATCGGTGGGATGCGCCGCCACGCGCGTCTTCGCGAGGATGGCTCCGGTACTCGCGTCCTGTTGGTAGACCGTGGCATCGCCCCATCCGCTCACCAGGAAATACTTGCCCGCCGGATGCACCAGAATGCGGTACGGCCGCTTCCCCGTTTTCCAACGCTCGATCAGCGTCCCGCTCTGCAAATTAAAGGCGAGAATCGAGTCCTGGTGGACGTCGGCCGCATAGAGCAAATGTCCGTCCGGCGAAACCGCCACATCGCCAATAAACGCGAGGCCCTTCTGGCTCATGTCGGTCACCGCCAGTAATTCGCGGTTCGGAGTCAGGTTGCCGTTACTACTGTCGAAGCTGTATTCGTAGACTCGGGCTCGGGTCCCACCGCCCACATAGATCTGGTTGCCGGAGGGTGAGAACGTCAGCCCGTACCACGCATCACCGTCCGTCGCGCCCGCCGCGGCTTGCTGGGCGTCTTGAATAACAACGCGCTTCACTTCTTTCTTCTCGCGCCAATCGATGACGCTGATGGAAGGAGGCTTGTACCCGGCATTCAGAACCAGGAGGAATCGGCCGTTCCGTGAGAGCGCCGCCCGCATCGGCAGCGTGTCCACCGGTACCTGTTCGCCGGCGGGCCGCAGCAGCCAACCGCTGTTCAACAAGAATGCTCCGTCCGGCTTCGGGCCCACCTCAATGCGATGGGTGTTTTGAGACACGAGCAATGTAGCCGCCGCCAGAGTCGTGAGCAACACTCCGGCCTGCGCCGCGCTCCGCGCTTTAAATCTGATCATTCAGTAAACCTGTGGGCGATCGGAAAACGTCTTCCAAGACCGAACGCTTTCGTCGTGATGCGAAGGCCGGGCGCCGCCTGTTGCCGCTTGTACTCATTGCGATCCACTTTCTGGATCACATCGCGCACCTGCTCAAGGGGCAGATCTTCGCGCGCCGCAATTTGCTCGGCCGAATCGTAGTGCTCGACATATCCGGTCAAAATCCTGTCCAGAACGTCGTACTCGGGTAAGCTGTCAGTGTCCTTCTGATCGGGCCGCAACTCGGCTGAGGGCGGTTTCAGGAAAGTATTCTCAGGGATTGGAGCCGCGAGCCCAGCCGCGATCCGCCGCGCATTCGCCACGCGCGCCAACCGGTACACCAGCGTCTTCGGCACATCGCTGATCACCGCCAGACCGCCGCACATGTCGCCATACAGCGTGCAGTAGCCCACCGCCAATTCGCTCTTGTTGCCCGTGGTCAGCACCAGCGCGCCCAGCTTATTCGAAAGCGCCATCAGTGTGACGCCGCGCAGACGCGATTGAAGATTCTCCTCCGTGGTGTCGGGCGCCCGGCCGGCAAAGACAGGGCCCAGCGTCCGGACCATTGCTTCGTAGCCCTGGTCGATCGAGATCACCTCGAACCGTACACCCAGATGCTCCGCCAATGAACGTGCGTCGGTCAGGCTGTGGTCAGACGAATAAGGTCCCGGCATCCCCACGCCCATCACGTTTTCCGGGCCTACGGCATCCGCCGCCACGGCCGCCACCAGCGCAGAGTCAATGCCGCCGCTCAGCCCCACCAATACCTGGCGGAATCCGCACTTGCGGATATAATCGCGCGTCCCTAATACCAGCGCCGAATAGGCGGCTTCGGTTTGGTCATGATGGTCGGCGTGCCGGTCGCCCGTTCCGGCGAAGGGATCGAGGTAAACCAGGTCTTCATCGAACGATCGCGCCGATGCTAAAACCGTTCCATCCGCCGTCATGCCGAAGCTTGAGCCATCGAACACTAATTGATCGTTGCCGCCCACCATGTGCGCGTAGACTACTGGAAACCCGAAACGCTTTGCGGTTGCCTGAAAAATTGACCGGCGCTGTTCGCGCTTCCCGAGGTTCCAAGGCGACGCGTTAATCGAAATCAGAATCTCCGCGCCCTGCTTCGCGAGCTCCTCAACCGGGTCGCGATCGTAGCGCTGACGCCGCCAGTACATCTTGTCGTTCCAGGCGTCCTCGCAGATGCTCAACGCGATCCGCTTGCCGCGAAACTCAAAAATGCTCTGGGACTCTGCAGGCTCAAAGTACCGGATTTCGTCAAACACGTCGTAGGTTGGCAGCAGCATCTTGCGCTGATCGAAAACGATGCGTCCCCTCTCGATCACTGCCAGCGCGTTCTGCGCGGGAAGCGCTGCCTCAGGGCGCGACTGCGCCACATAACCCACCACCAATGCCGCTTTCAGCTCCGCCGAGCACCTGGCAATGCCATCGAGCGCGCAGGCCGTTCGGGCCAGAAAGGTCCGTTTTTCAATCAGATCCCGCGGCGGATACCCGGTCAGCGCCAGCTCCGGAAAAACAACCAGCTCCGCCCCTCCCTCGTCGGCGCGCCGCGCGAAGGCGAGGATCTTGGCGGCGTTTGCATCCAGATCGCCGACGGTGTTATTGATTTGCGCCAAAGCGATGCGCATCACACACTATTGTACGGTCCAGCCGCGAGATCTCTCCCCGTTGCCGCTGCCCTCCCGAATGCAATCCAGTGTCAGGCCGGCGAAAAGCGCTCCACCAGATTCAACCGGGAACTTCCCCTGGGAGTGAAGTGCAGAGGAAAGCACGGCCGTCTCGCGAACCAGGAAGAACATCCGCCAACTGTTCCAGAGTGGTCTTGCGCGCTGGCCGATCGGGACTGGATGCACGTGGAATTGTGACGCCAACTGGCTCAGCGTCCTTTTCGCCCCGGATCGCTTCAACCGCCACCTTGGCCTTGAACTTCGGGTTGTTCAATCTCTCGACCCACCACCACTACTTTGAGAGTCAACTCCTCCGCGCGGCGATGAACGGAGAGCACCTGGATTCCGCGAATGTGACGTGAGTGGGGAGCCTAGGCAACAGTGCTGTTTAACTGCTACCCGACTCTCCGCTTCTCCCGCGCGGTCAGTGTCTGATGCAATAGCGACTTTATATACGTTTGGTAAGGCAAGCCTCTCTGTTCGGCCTGCTTTCGGGCTAACGCCAGGTCGGCCTCGGGAATTCGGAGCGAAATGACCGGTGCTGCCCTCTTCTTGGCGGCAGCGATACGAGCCACCAACTTCTCTCGCGTCAACACCTGCGCTTCACCAGTCTTCACCGCGGCAATCAGTTGTTCACCATGCTTTTCGCGGTTCTCGTACCCGTGTTGGATCGCGTAGGCCAGCCAGGCTTCCTTAGCTTCGACCACGTTGTTGGCTTGAAGGGCTGGATCGTCACCGGTAATGTCTCTCGTCTCCACTCTCGCGTGAGAGCACCGA
>CAJCIT010000282.1 GCA_903970405.1 Acidobacteriaceae bacterium
TGAAGGCCCTGGAACCGTTGCGCAAGAACGTGATGGTGCTTTCCGGCCTGAAGCACCACAACGCGGATCCGATTGACGACGGCGCCGGCGACCACGCGCGGGCGGGCGCTTGTTTCCTCACCGGAGTGCATCCGAAGAAGACTTCAGGCGCGGATATTAGAAGCGGCGTTTCGGTGGACCAGATTGCCGCGGGCGCGCCCGAAGTGGGCGGCGCAACCAGGTTCCCCTCTCTGGAACTCGGTTGCGAAGATTCGCGCACAGTGGGCAACTGCGATTCGGGTTATAGCTGCGCCTACACCAACAGCATTTCCTGGCGGACGCCCACCACGCCGATGCCGCCGGAGACCAATCCGCGCGCCGCGTTCGAGCGGCTCTTCGGAACGGAAGCGAATCTCGATCCGGCCACCCGCGCGAAACGAATGCGCGCCCGCAGCAGCATTCTGGATCTGGTAAGTGAGCGGACCCAGTCGCTTTCGAGCAACCTGGGCGCGGCCGATAAACGCAAGCTGGACGAGTATCTCTACGCGGTGCGCGAGATTGAAAAGCGCATTCAGATGGCGGAGAGCAACAAGAACGTTGAGCCCAACATGGAAGAGCCGGCCGGCGTTCCGGTGACCTTCGGCGAGTACGCGCGGCTGATGTACGACCTGCAAGCGGTGGCGCTGCAAACCGACCTGACCCGCGTTTCGACGATGGTTCTGGCCCGCGAGGGCAGCGTGCGCACATATGGCGAGATTGGCGTCCCCGATCCGCACCATCCGCTCTCCCACCACCGAGACAACCCGGACGCGATTGAGAAGCTCTCACAGATCAACCGGTTCCACATGGAGCTTTTCGCATATTTCCTGAAAAAGCTCGACTCGACCCCGGATGGGGACGGCACGCTGCTGGACCATTCGATGGTGGTTTACGGCAGCGCGATCGCCGACGGCAACAGGCACACGCACGACCATCTGCCGGTGATTCTCGCCGGAGGCGGCAATGGCTGCCTGAACGGCGGTCGCCACATTATCTATAAAGACACGCCGATGACCAACCTCTACCTCACGATGCTGGGTCATCTGGGAGTGCCGATTGAAACCATCGGCGACAGTACCGGCGCACTGCCGCTGGTCACGGACCTGACCTAAGAGCAATTAGAGACCTAAGCCTCTTCAGCTCTTCGATCCCGCTCCTTAGGGAGCCAATGCAGTTGCCCGGCAGTCCGGCTGAATGAGTCCACAGGCGGAGCGTTTCGGCTGCGGAACGAATCAAGCTGGTCCAGTCGCTCTTTGAGGCCTTGTAGTCTGACACCTCGTCGACTGGCTGCCGGTTGAGACACAGGATCCATGTCTCGACGTTCCGCTTGGGAACAAGCCGTGCGATTTGTTCACCATCCAAGACCGCAGGCATTCCGCTGTCCTTCAGAGCTTGGTCGAGTTGACCCAATCGAGCCTGAACCGTAAGGGTGTCTGCGTCGATTGCAACAATCAAGGCGGTTTGGGCGTGACGGTTGCGGTATACGGACGCCTCTTGGGAACCTTTTCCGAACCCAATTTTCGGCGCTTCCCTTGCCAGATGGCGAAAGTTCAATCCTTACCGCATGGGCCTTCAACCCGGTACCGATCAGGTACCTATAGATGAGCATCTTCTGACTTTGATCTTCCACCAGAACGATAACCTGGGAGACCTTACTCATTTTCTAATCCGCGAGCAATCAACTCGGCCGGCAGCAGATCCCCGTTGGGGTCGGGCTTGAATCTCTCGGTTCGCACATGTCCGTTGTCTTCGCGGAAGAATCGGATGCCATACGAAGAGGCCCATTGATTCAGAATCTCGGGGTGGTGGGAGATGAGAATGAGTTGGCCCCCGTGATCATCGACCGCTTTCTCCGCCGCGAGCAGCCAGGGCTGTATTTCACGTAAGGCGATGAAGTTATCCGGCTCATCAATGAACACAGTGTGTCCCCGGACAATTAGGAAGTGAAGAATCATGTACAGAGCGAGCAGACAGCGCTGACCTTCGGAAAGCTCGGATATTGAGTAGCTAACCTTCCTTCTCCTCGGACCCATAAAGTCTGCTCGAAGCCTTCGAGTTCCGTCTTCATCGGACGAAAACCTAAGGTTCTGAAATCCGTTGAGTACATGCTTCATCGAATCCAAGAAGATCAAATTCTCAGCTGGTTGGGCCTGCACCAAGTATCGGTACCACGCGGCGAGGTTCTCGAGTTCGTCGTCCGGCTCCCGCTCCTCTCTATCAGCGCTCTCATCCATCGCAGCAGGGTATTCATCGATTCTGAAACAATGGATGGAATCCAGCCAGCCGACAAAACGGCGAACGTGGGTATTGCTCAAGTGCGAAAAGTGCAAAGCGGATTTTGTCGTTTCCAGTGGAACTGAGAGCGGACCGCTTCCGTCCGGAAAGAACCGTATCTCGCCCCCAGCCAGTTCAAAGACGGTCTTTCCGTCGACTGTCAGCCGCTCTAGGTTCACCGACATTTGTTTGGTATCCGACGCGAACTTGATCTCCAATCGGTACTCATATTTGCGGTTTTCCAAAAGGGCTTCGAGCTCCAAAACATGGTTAGGCGTTTCCTGCCAACGCGTGCGCGTGGCCTGAGTAAAAGGATTCTCGTCGCCCTTTACAAACTGCTTCAGATTGCGGATTGCGCTCAAGAGTGAAGACTTCCCGCTGCCATTAGCTCCAAGTAGTAGATGCCTCTTCTCAGGTCTGTATTCGAAGTTGACAAAGCAGCCGAAGTTGTCGATGCAAATCCGAGTCAGCATCGCTTTCATCTTAACCGGACAGCCCGGCTTAGGATTTGGCTCCTGCCGCGGCATGGACGGCAGTCCCTCGGCGGGCCGGTTAGCCGCTTTGGAAGGCCCTCCGCTGTTGATAGCCTCTCAGGCTGAATCAGACCGGTATTTCTCTTGGCGCTGCCGCGGGGTGATGGGCGCATTCGCTCAGTGGGGGTGTGAGAGCGTCACCGTTTGAATAGACAATTTCGAGGCGCGCGGCGTATTCGCGGGTATGCCGCAATTGTTTGCGGCAGAGCTGGGCACGCTCAAACCGAGCGGCGTCTTGCAACAGGCCACCTTCATCGCTCAATTCGGGAATGCCAAGGCTTGCGCTCGGCCCGATCCACTTGTGGACAATTTCGCGAACAGTCTTGAAGTCTCGCTCGGCCAGCGCCGCCTCCGCCCGCGCCAGCGATTCGGCCAGCTTCGACAAATATCCGCTCATGTGTTGGCGGAGGCGGTCATTTCCCTCAGCTCGGATTTTTGCGGACGCCGAATGGGCACTGGGTTCGAGCGGCCCGACCAACGACAGCACCGTCGCGATCATCTTTTCCTTTTTCGCCGGTTTGATGAGGTGGGCGTCGCAACCTGCCTGGCGCGCCGCCTCCAGTTCGGAAGCGGCGGAGTGGGCTGTGAAGGCGATGATCGGCGTGCGATTCAAGCCGTTGGCCACTTCGTGGCGCCGGATCTCGCGCGTGGCCGTCTGTCCATCGACTACCGGCATTTGCATGTCCATTAGGACGAGATCGAAACGCTTCGAAAGCGCCCGCTCGAGGCCCATTTCCCCGCCCTCGGCGGTCTCCACTTCGAAACCCTCGAGGTCCTTAAGAAAGTCACTGGCCAGGAACAGATTGATGGCGTTGTCGTCGACAATCAAAATCCGGCGAAGGCGTGAGGAGGACGCGGGCTTGCGGCGCGGTTGCCCAGCCAGCGCTGCCCCCAGTTCGGCGAGGAGCGCGGCCGCGTCGGAAGGCGCGCCGCTAAAGCAGCGGACCGGGAGAGACTCGACGTCTTCGAGGTCATCCGGTCCCAGCCCACCCGTGAGGAGCACGATAGGCAAACCCGCCGCCCATTCCTGACCGAGGATTCGCCGCGCGGTATCGAGACCGGTAACGCGGCTCAAGCGCCCATCAATGATCGCGAGTGAAAACGGATCGCCCTTTTCGCTGGCTTGCGCCAGCGCGAGAAGGGCTTCCAGTGCCCCATCGGCCTCCTCGACTTCGGCTTGATTGGCGACAAGAAATTGCTTGATCGCGAGCCGCTCATCCTCTTTTGAATCGAGCAGCAACACCTTAGCGCCCGCGAGGGGCGTCGATACTCCAGCGGCCAGATCGCGAGCCGGTTGGGCGAACTCGATTTTGCGGGTTAAGGTTTCGCGGCCAAGGGCCTTCATCAAGGGACGAGGCTCCGAAAATCTCTCTGGAGGGACGGTTGGGCATTCGGCTACGGCTTCCTTGGTTGAGTCGTCTAGGGCATCGCTCAAAATCGCTGTCAACTCTCGCGATTTGCTGCGCAAAGCAGACACATAACGCTGCTGCTCCTCGTCAAGGCGGGTATTGGCAAGCGAATCGGCGATGCTGGAAACTGCCTTGAGCGGAGCGCTCGCCCGGCGGATTATCGCCCCGGCATCTCCAGCTGAATTCTTCTGGTAGGTGGACGCAAGACTGCTGCTCGGCTCGGCCCGCGCGACGTTCCCGAAGGCCGCCATCGAGTCTGTCTCGTAATCCAGCCGGTCAGGCTTTGGAAACAGCGCGTCAGATTCCAGACTGCCGGCGCGCTCGGGAGGTAGAAAAGTCCGGTTAGAGAGGGTCCTTAACCTGAAGGACGAAAGCAGTCGTCCGATCGCGGCATCGATGCCGTGTGAGGCCAGGTTAAGGCAGCGTTGAAACACCTGTACAAGGCCGGAACGTGAATGCCGGGTGCCTTCCACTTCGCTGACCCGTCCGGCTCGCCACCGGTGCTTGTCTTGACCTTCTCTCACAACGCCCTCCTCTCGTTCAATTGGCTCGCTTCGGCAATCCAACCCGCGCGCAGACTCGCAGGGAGGACAACATGACTCGCCGAGATTGAAACAAGGGTTCCAGGATTTGAGACCAGGTCGAATAAGAAGTTTCGCCGGCTCGACATAAACTGGCCAATTGCCTGCCGCACCTGCGACAAGCCTATCCCGTCGGCCTCAAGAGTTGCGGCGATCAAAGGACCCGGGGCGCGAAACAGGGTAGAACGGGTATCCGTGGTCTTCGCGACGCCTTCAAAGAAGCGCGCGATGTTCATGCTGAAGGCGAGCAGCATTTCGTCCGCCACGTGACGCCCGTGGCGCGTCGCAATCACCGCGTAGTTCTGAGCATGAAAGAGGGCGCAGGTCGCGCCCTCGGGGATTCCCCGAAGGTTTGCCTCGTGGAAGTGGGGAAGCTTGGTAAGCGGATCGTTGTTTGAACCCGCGGCCGCACCGCTCCCTTCGTCCTTCGACCTTTTCCTCAGCAGCACCATGACGCCCTCGTTCAGTGCCCGGTTCAGCGGCGAGACCATGATGTATTCCCACGCCGGCTTCAGGCTGCCGAGGTTGTTCGTCAAGTCTGAAGAATCGCCGTGGTTCGCAGCCTTCTCAATGGCTCCGACAAGTGCAATCTCATCGGCGGAACTGGCCATTAGGGTCCGTCCGAGCGTGGCCCCTTTTTCCAGAACCTGGTTCCCAAGCGCCTCCGACGCCACCTCATTCCAACTCACAATTTCGCCGTTCGGATCGACCGTGAACACGGCATATTGCAGCTGGGTGAGCGCCAACGCCGAGGCCAGCAGGGCCGGCTGCCTTTTCTGGCGCTCCTGCAACTGCGTCAGGGCAAGCTCCACTGTGTGGCACAACTGGTGACTCTGCACAGGCTTGCTGATAAAGCCATAAGGAATTGTCTGTCTGGCCTTCTCAAAGGTCTCCGGATCGCTGTGACCGGTGAGAAAGATAATAGGTGTGTCGTTCTGCTCGCGTATTGATCGGGCAACCCCGATACCGTCGCACTCCTCTTCCAAATTGATATCCAAGAGAACAACATCGGGCTCGAACCCTCGAAACTCCTCCAGCGCCCCAGTTGGCGTGGCCGCCACTCGCGTTGACCATCCTTTTCCTCGCAACGTTTCTTGAAGCGAAATCGAGACAATCGGTTCGTCTTCGACGATGAGAATACGGCGTTCATTCATAGGCGATCAGTTTCAACAGGTAGCGAAACGCGCGGCTGGAGGATGTCCCGTCTGAAGGGTTCTGGATAAGGCTCCGTTGACATGCTCCAAGTCTGCTTATCGGTTGAATCGTCCCCCAGACTTTAGTCAAAAGTCTTGCTTGGTCTAAGGCAAACCGAATGACCAGCGAATCCAGACCCGACCTGTATTTTTGGAGCCCTTTTCGACAACTCTTACCCCCCTCTTAGCCCAGGTTCGTTGAGGCTAACCAAGGGGCTTAAAGCACACCGCGGCCCCCGCGATCCGATACGCTAAATTATGCAAACTGTTATAAGGCCATGCGTATCCTTCTATTCAGCGGAAAAGGCGGCGTAGGTAAGACCAGCGTCGCCGCGGCTACCGGCGTTCATGTCGCCTCGCTCGGTCATCGAACTCTGGTCATGAGCGTCGACCCGGCGCACAGCCTCGGCGACGCCTTCGACTTGGAGTCGGCCCTGTTTCATGGCGGTACCGCGCGTCCGAGACCCGTTGCGGACCACCTGGATATTCAGGAGGTCAACATCAATGAAGAGGTCAAACGCCACTGGAGCGACGTCACCGCCTACATCACGAAAATCCTCAAAACCAGCGGTCTCGGCGACGTCGAGGCCGAGGAGATCGCTATTTTTCCCGGCATGGAAGAGTTAAGCGCCATGCTCTATGTGAACGAGTACCTCACCAACAATAGCTACGACGTTGTCATTCTCGATTGCGCCCCCACCGCCGAGTCTCTCCGTTTCGTCAGCCTGCCCACCACGCTCGATTGGTACATGAAGAACATTTTCGGGTTTCAGCGGCGCCTGATGAAGGCAGTGCGCCCAATCGCCAACCGCCTGTCCCCGGTGGAACTCCCGCCGGAACGGTACTTTCAAAACATAGAAAGCCTGTTCGAAAAAATAGCGGGCATTGACGCCGTTCTGGAAGATCCGCATATCACCAGCGTGCGGCTGGTTACCAATCCCGAAAAGATGGTCCTTCGCGAGACGCAGCGCGCCTTTGTCTACTTTTCAGTCCATGGACTCACCGTCGACGAGGTCATCGTGAACCGTGTGCTTCCAGCAGAGATCCAGGACGCGTTTTTCGATGGCTGGCGCGAAGCGCAACGCCAGACCCTCAAGAACATCGACACTTACTTCCAGCCCGTACCGGTCCGGCGCATTCCTCTCTTCCGGCACGAGGTCTTCGGCATGGAGCGCCTGCAGTTGCTTGCCGGACATCTCTATTCAGCCGGAGAAGACCCGTCGCGCGTTACCCGCACCGAGGTTCCCTACGTCTTCAGCCGCGTCGACGACCACTACGAAGTACGGCTCACTCTGCCCTTCGCCGAAAAAGCCGAAGTCGGTCTATTCAAGAAAGACGACGAGTTGATCGTGGAAATCGGCTCCATCCGCCGGCATGTGGGACTGCCCACGTCCATGGCGGCCCTGGCCCCCGCCAAAGCCCGTTTCGAAGGGCGTATGTTGGTAATAGAGATGAGGAGCGTAACATGAGCGATACACCTGGCGCAACACAGGAATCCCAATCGTCCGCCCACGCCGGTGGGCAAGGCCCCAACGCCTGGCGCGATGCTTCAAACGCGGTGCGGAGCGTCGCCGATTGGCTTCGGCCCCCGCCCGAGGTTGAGGCGCATTTTCGCGCTGCGCGCGTCGAGATTCTGAAAGCCGTGCGCGCGATGATCGATCACCGGATCGACAAACTGAGCCGTTCGGAACAGCGCGGCACAAGGATCACCGTCGAATAAGTCCGCCTTCGTTGGTCGAAATCGCGAGAAACTCGCGCCGTTCAAGAGGCGCTTCACAGAGGGGAAGTCCAATAGAACCGAAATCGACATGACCCTGGTTACCGGATGCCTGGCTCGCGGAAGCCGTCAAATTTCAAGGCGTTTGAGGAGCGCGCCAGGCGGCTGCGCTGAAGGTACGAAGGGCCCATTGGGCGACTGGGCTCCCACGTAGGTATGCTCTGCTGATACAACTGAAACTTGAGCAGCGTGCCTGAGTCCTCCATCGAAGCGCTGGCGGCGGGTGTCGCGCGCGCGGATCTGCGTTCCGTCGCCCGAGTGGCCAGTCTCATAGAAAACCGCACCGGACGGGGCCGCGAACTCGTCCGCCGCCTCTTTTCGTGCACCGGTCACGCCCTGACTATTGGCATAACAGGTCCGCCCGGGGCTGGGAAGAGCACGCTTGTCAACCGCCTCACCGAAGTGGCGCGCGCGGAAGGAAAACGGGTGGGCATCATTGCGGTCGACCCCAGCAGCCCCTTCACCCACGGCGCGATTCTCGGTGACCGAGTACGCATGCAACAGCACCATGCCGACCCGGATGTGTTTATCCGATCCATGGCCACTCGCGGACGTGTCGGCGGCGTGGCGGAAAGCACGCTTGAGTTGGCATTGCTGCTGGACGCCGCGAAGTTCGATCTAGTGATTATTGAGACCGTGGGCGTCGGCCAGGACGAGATCGAAATTTCTCGGCTCGCCGACATCACGGTGGTGGTTCTGGTGCCTGGCTTTGGCGACGACGTGCAAGCCATCAAAGCCGGCCTGATGGAAGTGGCCGACATCTTCGCTGTCAATAAGGCCGATCTCCCCGGCGCCGGGAAACTCGAACAGGAAATTCGGGCCATGCAGAGCCTCACCGACGTCGCGGCCGCAAAGCCCGTGGCGCCCGTTCATCGCGTGATTGCGGCCGGCGGCACGGGCGTTGCGGAGTTGCTGGCAGAGATTCGCACTGTAGCTGCACACAAGCAGAAGAGCCGCGGGCCGGAGTTGTGGGAGTTTCGGCTGCGCGAGTTACTCATCAGCCGTTTCTTCGCGTCCATCGATGGAGCGTCGTTACGCCGTCACGCCGGGCTTGTGGCCGCGAAGCAGCAGGATCCTTTTTCGGCGGTGGACTTACTTTGGGATGAACACGAAAAGCAGGGGAGAGCCTTCGCATGAGTGTCGAAATCGATCACGTGGGCATCGCGGTGCGCAGTTTGGATGAAGGCCTTGCTTTTTATGCCGGACAGTTGGGGATGGCCCTCACCCGCCGGGAGACCGTCGAGATTGAAAAGGTTCACCTCGCTATGCTTCCGGCCGGCGAAAGTGTCGACGCGCCGCGTATCGAATTGATCGAGGCCGCCGATCCGGAATCGAGCATCGCCAAGTTCGTCGAGAAGCGCGGCCCCGGGCTACATCACATCGCGCTACGTGTCGACGATCTGGCTGCCTCCGTCGATAAACTGCGCGCCACGGGGGCGCGCTTGTTGAACGAGCCGCGCCAAGGCGCCGGCGGACATTTATACGTTTTCGTTCATCCGCAATCGGCGGGTGGCGTGCTGCTGGAATTGATTCAAAAGTAGAGTGGAGCCGGGTCCTGGTTTCGAGAGCTATCTCTTAATCGGGCGTCTGCGAGTGGTTCTTTTCGGCAGTACTCTTAATGTGAAGGACAACATGGTTGGCCGTTTCTGGATCTGCTTCCTTCGAATTTGCGGCGGAGGGGAAGCTCTATACCGGCCACTAAACCAGTCGTAGCCACGGTGGATACGTACACCGCCTCACTTCCCCGGCTTGATGTCGAACCAGGCCACCGTCCAGCCCAGTTTGTTGCAGAACGCTTCATAGGGAACCGAGTAGCTTCCATTGCAGTCCTTCTCGGCCCCGTTCCTTCGGTAAGGATCGTCGTTCGCCTGGAAGGGCCACGGATCGTTGACCCGCAACATGAGTTTGCCGTCAACCATTTCGTAGCCGATGATGAGGGCGACGTGATCGGGCGGGTTCTTAAGTTGGCCGCTGCTGGGGGAAATGCCGGCGATCACAGGACGCCCCGCATCGATTTCGTCTTTGATCTGCTTTTCGGTCATCGGGCAGGTCTTGGCGTCCGCGCGCTCGCGTTTCTGGGAATTGATGGGCTTTGACTTGGCTGCCTCCGGGTACTTCTTCAGCATGTCGGTGATGAACTCGGCCCGGCCGAATCCGCCGCCGAGCCTGGCGCAATTCCGGCAATCGAACCCGCACATGTTAGGAAACAGCGTCCCGATAATGCCGCACTGAAAGAGGCCCAACGGATTGATGTTCGGAACCTTGTAATACTCGAAGATCATCTCTCCTACCGTAAGCCAGCACCACATGCCCTCCTTCTGCGTGGACGGGCGGATAGGGAGCGTCTTGCCCTCGCCGCGTTTGATGAGGACGCAGGCGCGGCATTCGGATTTAACGCCGCCGGGACCTTCCAGGCTCAGCACATATTCGGTGCTGGCCTTCGGCGTTTCCAGCTCAAGCGTTCCCTCACCGGGTTTGACGTCTTGCGGCTTGCCAACCGGTTTGCCGTCAGCGTCGCGCGATGTGAGCGTCGCCTTCCTGGCGTTTTCGGCGTTGTACTTGATTTCGAAGGTCTTGCTCTTCGGATCGACGGCGGCCGGAGCGGTCAGCATGCACTGCGTGGGCTCCAGGTTGACGTCGCAGGTGCGAACCAGCTTGTTTCCCAGCCCGCCGGTTACTGTCATCGTGTAGGACGTGTCGCTGCCGGGCTTGGAATTGAACTTGCCGTCCCCGCTGCCGCCCCTGTAAACGGGGATTTTCGGCACGGGATTCGGATCGGGTTTGATGCTGACCTTGGATACGTAGCCGTAATACCACCACGAAACTTGAACCTCTCCCTTATTGAGGGGCTTCGACCTCAGCGTGCAGCCCGGCACGGGCACCGTTACTTCGCACGTCGCTGGTGGAAGATCGCCGCCCGTGACGGTGAGAACATACCTGGTGGTGCCGTCGGGAGCTACGTTCTTGGAGCCGGCTGGTATATCGCCAGGCGCCAGGTCCGCCGGATCGTCCACGGGTTTGCCCCCGTAAAATTCCTGCAGCGTAGCCTTCTCGCCGTTCTCGATCTTCCAGTCCACCTTGACGGTGGTCTCGTCGACAGCGGTGGCTGTAATGATGCATTTGTTCTGCTTAACCTCCACCCTGGCGTTGCACGAGAAGTCTCCGGTCGGCGATTTTCCCCATAGATTGAAGTTTGTGCTCTTGTCCAGCTTTATCTTGAGCGGTTGCTTCTCATTCAGAACGTCTCCACGGGGTATCAGTCTCGCGGTGGTTGCTCCTGGGGGAAGGGTCCAGGTGATGGTCACTTCGTCGCCTGGCTTTGCGAGCGTGGCGGGGGTGACGGTGAGGGTGCAATCGGGCTTTTCCTTTTTGGCGGGCGGCGCCACGTTGACGTCGGCCATGCAGACCAGCGTTCCGGCCGGCCCTTCCGCTGTCAGCTTGTAAGTACGAGTGCCCGTGCTGTCCGGCGTGACGGTAACGTGCCCTGAGGAAGGCTCGGCGCCCACATCGGTCAGCACATCCTTGTAACCCTTGGGCGAACTCCACGTGAGAGTCACGGAATCGCCTTCCGTAATGTCGGATCGATCCGCCGTGAGAGTGCACATCGCCGGAGGTTTGCCGGAGCTGAAATAGGCCTTGCAAGACAAACCTCCCCCCGCCGCACCCGCGGGTATGAAGGCATATTCCCAGTCCTGGCCGTCGGGACTGGAGGATGTTTTGTGAACGATTACGGGTATCGCGCCGATAGCGGCGCCGGCGCCTGCGCATAGCGCCACGCGGCCCCACGGCGTGCCGACGCCAGCGCCGGAAGAAGCCCCGCTGGTCGGCTGCTGCGGTGGGGGCGGCTGATTCGGCTGCTGAGGGTCTTGTTGGGCGTCAGGCAGGAAACGGAGAGCGTCCCCCGCTTTCACTTCCAGAGTCCCGGTGTAGGTCTCCACCTTTAGAGATCCCGACTTCGCGGCCAGCGTCAGTTCCGCCGGAGTCGCCGTGACCACGGCCTCAGCGTGGGCCTCGCCCAGCCGGGCCGACACATTGCCCGCTCGCAGCTCTGTCTGGGACATCCGCGCGGTGCAGCGCAGCGAAACTACGCCGCTCTGAATCAGGGTCGTGATGTGACCCGCCCGCTGTTCGAAGCGCGCTTGGGTCATGGGCCCCAGCGTCACTTCACTGCCGTCCGACAGCAGAATCCAGGTGCCGCCCTTGGCGACGTTCAGGCTGTCTCCGGCGAAGAGATTCTGCCCCGGTTGGACGCGTCCATTCCGAAAAGTGGCGTCGGTGCTTTCCGTCACCACGCCGATAGCCTGCGGAGCTACAGGGGTCTCGCGGGCCAACAGTGTCGTCGCGCCGGGGGGCAGAAAGAGAAGGAGGGAAAGTAGTAGAGAAAGCGTGCGTTTGCGCGCGAGGGGAGCGAACTGAGCTCTCATCAACCCGACACCTCCAGAGAAGCAGGGTTGCCCACAGCGCACAAATCCGTGCGCACCACTAGCGCCTGACTCACCAGCCTACTTGTCTGCCGGCGAGTTCGAGGAACATCGCGAAAGCAGACTAACCGGAATTTCGCAGAATTGCAAGTAGGTATTTTGGCGAACGCAGCAACTCGAGCCGGCTACGCGAAAAAAAGGCCCCGACGTAACCGTCCTTCCAGCGTGTGGTTTCAGAGCCTCGACCGTCAGAACGTGTGAAATCCTCCATACAAACGGCCGCACCTGCGCCTACTGAGCCGCGACCGTCAGACTGACACTGACGGTCGCGGCTCGAAAGGCGTTAGCAACGGGTTAGCCGGCCCACTCCCACAAGATGCGGTATGATCGCTCGGCGATGTGCGATATCAGCAGACGCAATCTCTTGTTAGCCACAGCGGCGGCAACCGGCCTCGGCGGAGCGGCAAAAACACAGGCTGCGGCGGGCAGCGCCGTCGACCAGGCGGTTTCTCTCGCAACCGATGTCTACTTTCATGAGGGCAACATTTCGGAACACGAGCATTGCAATAACGGTTGGATCATTTTCAAAGACTTTGTTTTAGTCATCGATGCGAATTTTCCGTCTGGGGCGTTAACGATTCTGCCGAAGATCCGGGCTATTAGCCCGAAGCCCATTCGCTTTGCATTCGATACGCATCACCATGGAGACCATGCCTACGGCAATCAGGTGTGGGTGGAGAATGGCGCGACTCCGGTTGCCCACACCGGCGTGATTGAGGAAATGAAGCGCTATGAGACGGGTTACTACGGAGGAGCGCCCGGGCGCTGGGAGGACACGGCGAAGACGAGACCCGATGTCGCCGCCAGTCATCTAACCCCGCCGTCAGTCCTATTTCCGAAGGAACTGTATTTCGACGATGGCGTCCACCGCGTAGAGTTACTGCACTTAGGGGTGGCGCACACGCATGGGGACGCGGTGGCGTGGCTCCCCAAGGAGCGCATCCTTTTTAGCGGCGATACCTGCGTGAACGGACCGTATAACTTTGTGGGCGATGGCAACGTGGAGAAGTGGATTGCGACGCTTGACATGGCGAAGAAACTGGGGGCAACCGTGGTGTGTCCCGGCCATGGGCCGAAGAGCGAGGCCGCCGTGCTTGACGATCAGCAAACCTTCTTCAGGCAACTGCGCGAGTCTGTGGGGAAGCGAGTGAATGCAAAGAAGAGTGCGAAGGAAGTATATGCGGCCATCCCGCAGATTCGGGAGGAACTGACGAGCCAGCCGCAGATCGCCCGGTACGTGGATAAGGACGGCATCATCGCTCAGCTCGAGAAGGTATACCTGGAGATGACGGGGCACGGATTTCCCGATGAACTGAAGGCATCGCACAGCGCGAGGGCGCGGCACCGGCGCTCCCATTCGCTGGAGGCGCTGGCGTTGGGGGCGTAAAAAAAAAAACGGACCCTGAAAATGCAGGTACGAACCCATAGGGCCACCGACGACTCTTGAGTTAGTGAATTGCCAGTGACATGTTCACCACCTCAAACGAGAAGCGCTCCGGTGGCAGTGAGGAGATCGGCTCGGGCGTCATGCGTTGCCAGGTCCTGTAAGCCGTGTTAGCCACGCTGTTGTTTAGATAGAACAGGAACTGATCGGTACAGCAGCGTATCGGCGGCATCTGGCGGAAGGCGAGACGCAGCCCCACGGCCTTTTCCAGATCGACACCCTGGGTGCGGACTGATTTGTCTTCCAGAAGCCGGACGAAGCTACTGCGGCCAGCATGGGGCCAGATTTCGTTCTTTAGGAGATGGCGCAATTCGATGCGAGCGCCGAAGGTGATCTCACATTGTCGAATCCACTCGATCACGGAGTCGCCCCAGTGCCAATGTTGCAAAAGACCCAGGTACTGGTCCACCAGATTCAGCGCCAAGTCCATTTTGCGGCGCTCAAAGTCCGACGGCAGGGGAAGATCGTTGGCCAGCACGAGCTCGCGGTTTGACCGCGAAAGGTCTGCCGGCACCGAGGCGTCATCGGTGCCACCGTCCCGATCGGCCACCATGTCTTCCTGCTCAATGATCTCGCTGGCAATGCACATCATCTTGTCGAGGCGCTTTACGTCGGGCGAGGTCTTGACCAGAAGTGGCGGAAGCTCGTGCGTCTTCTCACCGGGCACCTCAACGAACTTTCTTTTTCCAATGATGTCCATCTGCGATCTCCAATCCGGCGGCGACTTCGATTCCGACCCGAAGGCCGTACCTACAACGTTCGCTCAAAGGACAACGGGGTCACGCGTGGCGCGCTACTCATTTGGCGAGCTAGTCTGATGCTTAGCTGTCAATTATAAGGACGTTATTTGCTCCATACAAGTTTCCCTACGCAATTTGGCAGCAGTCGGCCGAGACTGCTAGCGCCGAAGCCGATTGCCAATCTGCCGCAGGCTGGCAGCCGCCTCACAACTACTTATCGAACAGAAAGCGAAAAAAGTTTACTTCAATTTGCGCGGATGGACCATGGGGTTATGCTGAGGGCATGTTTCGCTTTTGGGCCTCCGACAGGCACTTTCAAGCCTTTTCAACGTGGCTCCTGGGCCTGGGAATCGCACTTATGCAGCCGGGCGCACTGCAAGCCGCGCCCCCCAACTGCGAACAAAAAGCCCAAACCTACGCGCCGTGCGAGCTGACATTCGATTGGAAGGACGGCGAACTCGGAGCACAAAGATCAGCCTACAAAGACGACCTATTGCACATTGAGTTCCGCTCCCCGCAGGCCCGGACTTATCTGATTCGCTCCTTCTGGGAAGGTGGGCATTCACTGCGGATCCGTTTTGCGCCGACGGAGGAGGGAACGTGGTCCTACCGGATCACCAGCGTCATTTCGCGTTATGAGGGCAAGGAAGGACAGTTCTCCGTCGCGGCCACGTCCAGCCCCGGGTATGTCAAGGTGGCGAATCTACGGCACTGGTGGACCGACAACAAACAGCCGCACCTCTGGCTGGCCGCGGAAGCGCCATGGATGGAGATGAGCCAGGCGAAATTTAAGAGCTGGCTGGACGCGAGAAAGGCCGACGGCTATACACATATCCGCGGCGTACTGTTGTCGGGGAAAACCCCAAAGCAATTGCCCCAGACCGGTGACGGTCCGAATTTTGCTTATTTTGCCGGGCTCGACCAGCGCCTGCTCTCCGTGGAAGAGCTAGGCTTGACCGCCGATCTGCTCTTTGCCGATACAAGCTTTGAGGCGACTCACGCCTTGGACCAATGGGAAACACGCGATCCGCTGATTAACTACGTTGTGGCTCGGTACGGCGCGCTGAACGTGTGCTGGCAGGGGTTAGAGGCATTCGATAAGCACGTTGGATCGCGCGAGACGCTACGGGCGATTGGCGCGATCCTCAAGAAGAACGATGCATATCATCACCCGCTTTCGAGCGACACCAGAGGGATTTCGTCCACACTGCTGCCTGACGGGTGGGCGAATTACCTGATGGAAGGCTCGCCGCAGCCGGATGTGGGGGCGATTGAACACCAATTGACCACCATGCCGCTGATTCACGTGGTGAATGCAACGGAACCCGCGGATTTCCGCCGGGAGTTGTGGCAAGCGACAATGAGCACCGAATACCCCAGTGTTTCGTACGCGGCGCTGCAGCGGCCTGAAAACGTGGCTGCCGTGAAGGCTTGGCTGAAGGTCATGTCAGGAGTGCGGCACTGGGATAATGAGCCATACTTCGACGTGGATGGCGGCACTTCAATGGGCGTCGATGAAGCGGAGTACGTGCTGTACGCGCCCAAGCCGGGCCATGTCGAGATCAGCCTCCCTAAACACAAGTATCAGCCCTACTGGCTGAATCCGATCAACGGGGAAACGATTGAAGTCAAGGACTACCGGGGCGAGGTTTTCAGCCAGGAGACGCCGGATGCGACACATGACTGGGTGTTACACGTGGAGCGCCAAGGACATAAAGAAGCGATGCTCAAGTCGTACAAGTTCGAGTCGTATGAGGTTCCGGTATACGAAGTGGAAACCGATCCCGAGAAGACCTCATTCCAAATAGTCCTTCCCAAAGAGGAGGAACTGGATGTCTCAAAACCCGTCGGCTACGAAATCAAATTGCGGAAGGCGAACCGGGCAACCCGATGGATGCAATACATGTGGGTGGGGGAGATTGTCGCCGAGGGCGAGGGAACGCGTTTGCTGGCGACGGGGGCCAAGGGAACCTTCGTTTTTCCGGTGGACCTGATCCAGAGCGAACCGGCCGTGCTCAACCTCCGGCTCTACGGCATGAATGCGAACGGCAAGGTGTATGAGCTGAACCGCGTAGTGGCTCTCAAGAAATGAGCGACGCGAGCAGTGGGCCGATTCTGGCATTGGACACCACCTCAGAGTTTGGCAGCGTGGCCATTCGCGCCGGCGGACGGACGGTTGTCGAGCGGCTGATTCATGCTCCCGATGGTTTCGGGCATCTGCTTTTCGGCGAGATAGAAGCGGCGTTGCTCGAAGCCGGGACTGGCCTGAAGGAGATCGCTTGCTTTGCCGCCGCGGCCGGCCCTGGATCGTTCACGGGCGTGCGGGTGGGCTTGACAACGGCTAAAGGACTGGCTGAAGTCCTGGCAAAGCCAATGGCGGCGATATCGAATCTCAGAGCCGTGGCATCGTACGGATCGGCGGAATTGCGCGCAGTTCTTCTCGATGCCCGGCGGGGCGAGGTGTACGCGGCAGTGTACACCTCGAAGTTGGAATGCCAGTCTGAGGAAACGGTGATGAAGCTCACGGCTTGGCTCGAGGGCCTTGGCGGGGAGAGCTACGAATTCATCGCCTCGAAAGGATCGCTCATCCGGGCGTCGCTCACGGGAACGCGCTTTGAAGCGATGGCCTGGACCGAGGCGCCCAGGGCGCTGGCAGGCGCTGTGGCGCTGTGCGCGGAACTGGATCTGGAAGCGGGGCGGCCGCTCGATCCGCTGACGGCCGATGCGAACTACGTGCGGCGCTCGGACGCGGAGCTGCTATGGCGCGACCGTTAGTTCAAGACGAGTCTTAGAAACTGGGCGCATACCGGCCTGAGCTGGTTAGGGCCGCGCTACCGGCAGCGGCGCGGACTCACTCGCCCAGACGACGGTTTGTGTGTTGCCGATTACAAACCAGAAGCCGATGATGCCGACGATCAGGAAGCCGCAAGCGATGGCGAAGGCCACATAGAATGAATACCCCATCCCGAGAACCGCGCCCGTCAGCGACGCGGCCAGCGCCCCGGCCAGATTACCGAAGCAGTTCTCAAAACCGGTCCATTTGCCGGCGCCGTTGCGGCCGGCCAGGGTCTGCGTAAGCGCCCAATGGTTCGAGGAAAACAAACCGAGCGAACACGAAGCGGCTGCCAGAAGCCCGACCGACCACTGCTCATTGCCGACTTCTATCGCCGCGAACATCAGCAGGCAACAGGCAGCCAATCCGGTGGTGATGAAGCTGCGGCGAACCAGCGTCGGCCGGCCGCCGAGGCGGATGAGTTTGTCGGCCATAAGACCGGCGAGCATCGATGAGGCCGCAATGAGGAAGAACGGCAGCGAGGCGATCCACGCCAGCCGGTCGTGAGTATAGTGGCGGACGTGCTCAAAGTAGTAAGGTAGCCACGTGAGATAGAAATACCAGGTGTAATTGGCGCCGAATAAGCCGAGCACAGTACCCCATAACGGGCGCTTTTGAACTAACTCCAGGTAAGTGGGCGGCTGAATGTCGCTCTTCTCCACTTTCCCGACGTGCAGGTAGGGAATAAGGAGAGTCCACGGTATCAGCCAGATGAGACTCACCAGCCCGATGGCCTCAAACATTCCGCGCCAGGTGAGTGAGTTCACCAGTTTGACGCCCACTACCACTCCCAGCGCCGGTCCCAACTTTGAGCCCGCGTCGATCATGGCGTTTGCGGTGCCGCGCAGAGTCTCTGGAAACGTCGCGGAAATGATTTTCGAATACGCGGGATAAGCGATGGATTCGCCCGCGCCAATCAACAAGCGGAGCCCGAAGATCAACCAAAAACTGTTGGCTCGTCCGGTGGCCGCCGTGGCTGCCGACCAGACCAAATAGCCGGCTGCGTACACCCAGTTCACGTTGAAGCGGTCAATCAGCGGGCCCACCGCAAGCTGAAAGAGAGCATAGGTCCAAAAGAAGCCGGAGAACAGCATTCCCAACTGCCCTTGCGTCAAGCCCAAATCGCGTTCGAGGCTTTTTCCAGCCACGCCGATGTTGCCGCGATCGACATAGTTGATGCCCACCGAAATGACGAGCAAAATCAGCGCCGTCCAGTGGATAAATGTCGGCTTGGCGGTGACTTCCAATGAGATCGCGCGCAAGGGGCTCGCGGGCTGCGGCTCAGTGGCTTCAGGCATGGACGGTAGGGTATCAGATGACGGCGGCGGGAGCCCGAGAGCGGGCCAGGACGGTCTCCGTTCGGGCGGGATATAGCGGGAGGCCTCGAGACTTCCTGGACGGTTCATGCCGCGAATTTCGCCGGCATGTCTGGCTATCGGAACAACTCGTCGAGGGTCGGCGCGCCGAGCAGGCGAATCCCAATCTGTTCCAGATCCTGACTTGAGCATTGCGATAGCCGTTGTTCGACCCAGAGCGGCAGAGGACCGAATTTGCTCTCGATCTGACGGCGTAACAGGCCAAGTTGCCCTTCCTGAAGGCCTGCTTGCCGGCCTTCCTGCCGGCCTTCCTGCCGGCCCTCCTGCCGACCTTCCTGCAGGCCCGCTTGTCGTCCCGCCTGCATCCCTTCGTCCAGCCCTTCCTGCCGGCCACGCTGATAGGCAGGTCCGAGCACCTTGTTTTCGGAAATATCAATTGTCAGCACTTTCTTTGCCTCCTCCCGAACGGTCTCTTCCAGCCCGCGT
>CAJCIT010000283.1 GCA_903970405.1 Acidobacteriaceae bacterium
TTCGGGACTCCCGGTCGAACTTCGGAGGAACGCAGCGGAAAGCCGCTGTGATTACTTGCCGGTCAGCGCACCCTGCACCGAGTTCTTCGGCTCAATTGCATAGGTGAAGCCAAGCGTTACTTTGTTCTCGATAAAGCGAAAGGCCGGGGGCAACTCTCCGTACTCATGGGTGACGGTGAAGGAGAGATCCTTGAGGATGCCGAAGCCGATTTGGTTCTTGATGTAGTTTCTCGCCTTCGTCGTCAGATAAGGCTCGTCAATGGCTTTCCCGGCGGCGTTAGTCTTGGTGTTCGTGAAGACCTCATCCTCAAACGGAAGCCGTAATTTGTAGCTACTGGAAACCTTGATATTCTGCAACCCCGGAAACTTTGGCTTGAATGTCAGCGAGAACTGCGCTCCGAACAGCCCTCGCGCGATGAATCCCTGCCCGTTTGAGTGGATCGCATTGGTAAAGTTGTCGCCCAACTCCATGCCCGTCTCGAGGGTGAGAAAGGGAATCAGCTCATTACCTGTGACGATGGGGCGCCTTCGAAGCTTCATTGGGAAATCGAGTAACGGCGAGGAGATAAAGTTAACGTTGTTCGCTTTCCTGTCGAACTCCATGCCGCCGAAAAGCCAATAGGCACTAAGGCCCTGGAGGTAGCCTACCGGACCAACTGGCAGCACCTTTTCGTAAACCCCAAAGAAACGATAGCTGTCGGGGTCAGCGGTCGGCCGGTTGTTGGTGTTAACCGTTCCCAGGAAGCCCAAGTAGTCGCTAATTGAGCCTCTTACCGGGAATAGAATGCCGACTGAGGTGTCAATCGTGTACTGTGGGGCGCTGTGGATCCCCGGGCTATAGCTGCCATTAACAAAAATGTCCTCCGATTTCGATGCCGTTTGGGTACTATCGCTGCCCTTTTGGGCTGACTCATCACCTCCCTTTGACGGTTTGACCCCCTTTATCTGCGGCCCAAAGCTGGTCTGGTTGACTAGGCCTTCGGTGGCGATAAACAGCAGGATTTGCTTGGCGTTTCTTGTGTCGTCGGGATTCACTGGTTCCAGGCGAACGGTGACCTTCTCTGGGTTGATCACCAAAGGCTTGATGTCGAGCCACTTGAGAGAGCCATCGGCGGCAAGTGTGGCCACACGATAGTTGGCGGGCAGGAGAAAATCACCCGACGGCTTGCTGTCAAGTAACACGACGACCGCGGAGGTCTGGGGGTCGACCTCAAACAAAGTGATCTTGTTCTTCGCCGGTTTGGGCGGGTCAGGTCCCGCTTGAAGGAGCGCCGTACAAATAGCCAGTAGCACGAAGAGAAACGGGGATCTCACACATTTGTCCTTGCGGCCGCCGTTGCGGCTTTGGCGGGCGCGGATTGGATTGCCTGGACGACGTCCGACAGTTTCGTAGCCGAGGCGATGTTCAGCGGAGGCGGAACGAATCCTTTCCGGTCCACTTCCGCCAGCACTTGACTCCGGAACACCGTCACAGACGCCACAACCTGGGCCACCGTCAAACTCAGATTGTTCGAGCCGGCCAGGCTGGTAACGATGTCCTCGGCCGCTTCCTCTCCGAGCACGGCCTGTGCCCTCGCGGCGATCAGCGGGGCGAACATCGGTCCAGCAGCCTTAGCGGCTGCCTTGCGTGAGGCGGCCTTTTTCGGAGCGGCCTTCTTGGCCGCCTTCTTAGCTGCCTTTTTCGGGGTCACTTTCTTTTGCGCCATACGGGAACTCCTTTGCTCGATGCGATCAGCCTCGGATTGACCTTGCCATCCGGCTGGAACAAACTATATGACCTAACGCCCAAGGCACTTACTCAAGGGCCGTTGGGCGTCAAATACGCTGCGGTCTACAAATACGCGGACGTTCTTCCCGGTGGCCGGGATAGAGTCATAACACCCTATTAAGCGCAAACGAGCAACGAAAGGGGCAAACTTCCTGCAGTTTTCTCGCGCCGCCCTCCTTTTGCCCTGGTGTCGATGGCAGCGGATCATCGTTATCAATGTGCCATGGTACTTGAAGACCTAGTTCGGTGGCACACCACGGCTTTCGACGCCCAGAGGCCGGGTTTCGGATTTACGGAACGAACCTCTGGGGCAAAAGTCGAACCCAACCCGGGGGATGCCCTGCGATAAGTGGCTTTCTATCAGGCAGGTTGGGCGTTGCCTGACTTAAGCGCCGACCTTCCGAGCCGCCACCGTCAGGGGCGACCGGTTGTGCTGGCACGTCGGCGCTCCCACTCGGCCCCTTCTGAACCGCGCGCGTAAGCAAGCGGATAAACCCGCAGTTCCCCGCTGCCGCAGTCACCCCGACCTGTCGAGAGTAATCTAAACGGGAGGGTCACTCTGAAGATTCATCTGATCGACGGTACCTACGAGTTGTTCCGGCACTACTACGCCCTGCCGTCCGCAAGGGATCGCAACGGATTTGAGGTGGCTGCGGTTCGAGGAGTGCTCGCGTCGGTCTTGGGCATGATCAAGGCGGGCGCCGCCCATGTCGCCGTTGCTACCGATCACGTAATCGAATCGTTCCGCAATGAAATCTGGCCGGGCTATAAGACCGGAGAAGGCATTGAGCCCGCGCTGCTGGCGCAGTTCTCTTTGCTGGAAGAAGTCCTCGCCGCGGCCGGCGTTGTGGTGTGGCCGATGGTTGAGTTTGAGGCGGACGACGCACTCGCTTCGGCAGCCGTCACAGCAGCCCGTGATGCGCGCGTGGAACAGGTGGTCATTTGTACGCCGGATAAAGACCTCGCCCAGTGCGTGCAAGGCGCCCGCGTCGTTCAACTGAACCGCCGGACACGAGTCATTCTGGATGAAGAAGGTGTGACGAAGAAATTCGGGGTAGCTCCGGAATCGATTCCAGATTATCTTGCTCTGGTCGGCGACACGGCCGACGGCTTTCCAGGCCTGCCCGGTTGGGGTGCGAAATCGGCGTCGGCGGTTCTCGCCAGGTATGCCCATCTCGAATCCATTCCCAGGGACTGGCGCGAATGGCGGACAAATGCGGCGAACGCCAGTGGCCTCGCCTCTACGCTATTCAGCGAATACGATCAAGCGCTGCTGTTCCGGAGGCTCGCCACCCTCAAGGCTGACATTGCCCTCTTCACCGATGTCGAGGAATTACGATGGAATGGCCCGACGCCCGCTTTCGACACTCTGGCTGCGCGGCTCGATGCGGCGGTTACCGGGAAGAAGCCAGCCTCTCGCATCCAGTCCTGAAGTGACCGCAATTGCCGATTGACGGCGCACCCTTGGTCGCGCTGTCGAAGCCTTAACTACGATTTCTTCTGACTTAGCATGTAAGTTATTTGTTAACAATAACTTATCTGGTGCGCCCGGCATGATTCGAACATGCGACCTTTTGGTTCGTAGCCAAACGCTCTATCCAGCTGAGCTACGGGCGCAAACTGTAGCGATTATATCAAGCGAAACCCGCCAGTTGACTGAAACTGCCGCCACCTGGTGCGCGACTCCTGTTCAAATTCATGATCGAACGGGCGCGGACTCCCTGTCAGGCGAAGGCTCAATGCGCCCTTCCGGACCGAGACGAAGGTAATGATCGCGCCAGTGAACGGTGCTGGAGGCATAGCTCGCGATCCACACCGCGAAGGCATAGATATCCCACAGCGGCGTGAGCAGCAACCCGAAGAGGGCCGCACGGCTGCGCAGCACAAACCATCCCGTAATCAGCGAGGACAAGAAACGGAGCGCGGCCAGAGCCGCGATCACCCAGGCCAGGTGAAACGGAAGCGCGATCAGCATCCACAGGCCCGCGTGGGTGATGGGCAGGCCCGCATAGCCGCTGCTCTTGGAGAGGCGGATGGTCCGGCCCCAGCGCAGTTGGTGCTGCCAGACGCCGCTCCAGGTGGTGTCGCCCAGCGAGGTCTCGACGATGTGCGTGGAAAGGACGGCGCGCTTGCCCAACTGCGTGATGCGGCGGCCGAGTTGATAATCGTCGGCAATGTAGTCGCCGATGGGTTCGAAACCGCCGGCCTCGTCGAGATCGGCGGCGCGGAAACACAACGTTGAGCCAAGGCCGAACTCGCGAACGCCCACCAGCGGCGCCACCAAGGTGGATGGCATAAAGTCAGTGGCGATGCCGAGCGCTTCCCAGGCCGCCGGCCACGAGTGCGACCTGGGCCGATAAAGACACGTGACCACACCGATGGAAGGATCGGCCAAAGGAGCGGAAATCTCCTCCAGGTAGCCGGGCGTCACGCGAATGTCGCT
>CAJCIT010000284.1 GCA_903970405.1 Acidobacteriaceae bacterium
TGCCGTTGTGGCCTTGCTGGTGTACCGGTTCCACTTTCAGGTGCTGTGGCATTGGCCATTCATGATTCCGCCGGCGCCCGTGAAACACTGACCCCGGGAACGCCGATCCCCCGATTGGCGTCTTCCCCCGACGCGATATCATCTTTGACCAGTAGCTGAGACGGATTTGTCAGGAGCATGAGCGTGCAAAGGTCAGGGGTTTTACATATTGAAGGTATGGAGTCGCGGCTGGACAATATCCTGCTGGCGCGGCAGGGAAGCACCAATCCCGTGGGAGAGGGAACTAAATTCCTGGAGGTTACCTGCCGGGTAGGCGATGGCGACACGGTGACAGTGGAAGGCATCACGGACAAGATCGGCCGCGACGATGTGATTTACGTGCGGAACGCCTGGCGCATTGAGCCCGCGCCAAACGGAGAAACATCCGCCGAACCCGCAGCCACCGTCGCACCGGCCGCAATCGCGCCTCAATCTGCGCGCCCGGCCAAGAAGGCGCCCGCGAAAAACGTGAGCCTCGCCACGAAGAAAGCCGCACCGAAAAAGGCTGCAGCCAAGCCGTTGGCTGCAAAGAGCTCGTCGTTGGCCAGCAAACCTCAGCCTAAGAAAAACAAGTAGGCGCGGCCGGAGATTACTGCCCGGCGCCCAGTGCCGCTGACGGAACCATGAGGATGCCGGACATCGTCACATCTTCGCCCAGATTCACCGTCCTGATGAACTTCATGGTGGCCGCGTCATACAACGAGATTTCAAAACCGGCCCCGAAGATCAGAAGCTTATCGCCGTTGTATGAATTCGCGAATGAAAACCGGGAGTTACAAGGGAAATCGGCCTTGTCTTTCAGGGTTTTTGCGGCCAGATCGAAGGCCCAGAACTGGCAGGTCTTGTCACCGTGTTCGCCCACAATGGCGACGGTATACCCGGTCTTGCGGTCTGGAGTCAGGCGGAGGTTCGAATAGGCGCCCTCGTCGCCCATACCCATATTGGGAACGGCCGTGCCAATCGGCGAAAAGGTGAACTCGCGGGTATTCAGATCGAATTTGCCGATGCCGAATATCCTTCTGTGAACGTAGGGGTCTGAGGAGATGAACATTGACGTCATGGTCCCGGGATCGTCATGCGGGTCAATGCCGGAGCCGAAGTTGATGGGCCCCATACCGGCGAAGGTCGGCTTGGTCAAGTCGATCTTCTTGGCAAGCTGCAGTGTGGAAGTATCGAACACCAGCACGGCCTCGCCAAACTTATAGAGGCTCTTGCCATCAGGCGAAACGCGCAGCTCGCCTTCGTCATATTCGGTGGCCTCTTCTTCCTTCGGATAGTCCAGTTCCTTGACGATCTTGTGCTGGGAAATATCCAGGACGCTGATCTTGCTCTTGCCGATCTCCCAACGATCGATGGCCTTTGTGTAAGTGGCGCTGATCAAATACAGAAGATTTCCGGTGGGATCCACGGCGACTGAAGTCGGCCTGACGCGATTGTTATCCGTGGCCACTAGCCACGTATCCACCACTTCGTTCTTCACCAGATCGATTACTTCCACCCCGGAATAGCGGTTGGTGATGACAATCAGCTTTTTCTTGTCGTTTGTGAGCAGTAACTGGCGCGGCTGACCGGTCTTCAACTTGATTCTCTTGACGATGTTGAAGTTGTCATCGTCCAAGATTAGGATCTCTTCCTGATAGGCGCCCAGATAAATGAAACTCTTGGCGCTCAGGACGGAAGCCATCAATAGGATCAGCAACGCTCGGATCGGCATTCGGTTTCTCAAAGCTCCCAAGAAGACCTGTTTACTAGGGGAAAACCACATCCAGATTGCGCCAGTCCTGCGTCGCGGCGGCGCACTTCTTTGCCCAATCGGAATAGTTGTTCATATGGTCAGGAACCTGAGCGGGCCAGAAGCAATCGGCGAAGCAATCGTAGAGGTCGCGCTCCATAGGTTGGCAAAGGCCTGCCACGCCGCCGGACGAATCCACTTCCCAGCCAGGGAAGAAGGCGATGCTACAGCCGGCGGGAATGTGCGGAAGCTTGGCGGGATTCACTCTCTTCTCTTGAAGCCCTACGACGTCGGCTTGCTTGGCGGCGGCGAATTGATCGATGCGATGCGCCTTGCGATTCAAAGGACGGAGATGTTTCATTGGCGTCTGCTCTTTTCGTAATACTAACGCTTTTCGAATTTTTCAAGAAAAACGGGGTTATGGGTTGAGATTGCGCCGAAGACCGAAAGACAAGTGTCGGTCCAATCACGGATCCAATCGCAGTAATGGAGGTTCGGGTGCCCGGTGTCGCCATAGCGCACATAGGCCTCATGATGACAGCCGCCGGCGCAGAGGGGCCGCGCCCAGCAGGTGTGGCAATCGTACTTCTGATTGATGTGGCCGCGATGCAGGAAGTCGTCTTGCTTCGCGCGATCAATGCCGGTCGAGATATGGCCGAGCGAATGAGTGTCTGAATCGACGAAGCGATGGCAGGGCGAAATATCGCCCGAAGGTCCAACTGCCGCCAAGCCGAGGCCGGCGCCGCAGGGATGCGACTTATTCACGCCGTTGTAGAGCTCGGAAAGCGTGTCCGTAACGTTTGAGAAGGCGTGATGGCGGCCTTCCACCGCGGCGTCCAGATACTCCTGTGCCAGCAGCTTGAACTGTTCGAGCACGGAATCCATTTTCGAACCGCCAATGGCGTAGAGACGGTTCTCGGAAGTGGTGACAGGCGCGAAGCCCACCTCCTGGAAGCCCATGTCCTGGGTGAGGTGGCGGAAGATCTTCAGCACGTCGGTGACGTCCGCGGTCAGAGTGACGCGGGCCGCAATGGGGCGCGTTTTGTGCTTTTCCAGCAGCAGTTTGATCTTGGGCGCGATGATGTCGTAGCTTCCGCGGCCGTTCTGATAGACGCGCAGCGCATTCATCTCTGGGGGACCGTCAATGGAAACCGTCACCCCGATGCGGTTCGCCGCCAGGAAGTCAATGATGGCGGGCGTCAGAAGCGTGGCGTTGGTAGTGAGGCTGAAATCGATGAAACGGCCCTCTGACTTGGCTTTGTTCGTGGCGTAATCCACAACCTCCTTCAACAGCGGAAAGTTCATCAGCGTTTCGCCGCCAAAGAAAGTGACGTGCAGGGCCTTTGTGCCCTGCGATTCGGCGAAGTAAAAGTCGATGGCGGCGCGAGAGGTTTCGGTGTCCATGAACTTCGGCTTGCCTTCGGGCGTGGCCACCTTGTCATCGCCGTATTCGTAACAGTATTTACAGGAAAGATTGCACTGGTTAGTCAGGTTCAGGACCAGCGTTTGGAGAGGGAAGTTCTTCGGTGGATCGATGCGCGGCTCAGGCGCCGTACCGGGCGCGAGCAAAGCGCCGGCGTCGATAAGGTCAGTGACCGTTTCTTCAATCTCAAGCTCCGCGAAGCCCACGTTCGCCAGATGGGCAATCAGGTCTTCGCTATCGGCGTCCGTGCGTTGGGCAAAGTCCAAGATCTGGCGGGCGGCGGGCGTCAACTCAAAGATGCCGCCGCTTGGCACCAGATAAACGAAATCGCGGCCGCGCGCGGTGAAGAGGTGAAACTCGCCCGCACGAAACGGGGCAATGGTTGCTGCGCTCATTGGCCCACCTCAGGCTCATCCCAACGAAGTAACGCCGGCACAGTGACCACCAGATACCCTTTCGCCTCCAGCGGCTTCGGGTTGTCTTTATCCACGTAGCGAGCAACCACCCAGACGTCGCCGGTATTGTTGGTGCTGAAACGCCGCTGCGGATTGGGACCGTCGCTGGCCGGTGTGAACAAACCATTCTGATCGATAAAGCCCACGAATTCCTTGTCATCGTCCTTATTCCGGGAGAGGAACTCTTCGATGGACCATTTCACGGGCACCGGACCCAGGCTGATGTCGTCTTCAGTGTGCGGAACGCCGTCCGCGCCGCTGATGAAAGCCTCCGCTTCATACTGAACGAAGCCCTTCTTCGCCACAGTTCCGCCGAGGTGCGAGAGCGCCGTTTCAGCAGACACCTTGATGTAGTCGATCTTCTCGTAGGCGGCCAAGGCATTGGGCGCGGTTTGCCCGCGAACGCTCACTGAGCGGTGGCCGGAATTCAGCTTGGCGTCGGCAGTGACCAGGACGCGAATTTCGTCCGGCTTCACTGAGACAACTTTGGTGACATGAAGTCCAGGCCCTAGCTTGACATCGCCCGCTGCGATATCGGAGGGGAAGCGCTGACCCATAATCTTGAGCGGAACATCGGCATCGCCGGCGTGAATGGCGGTGACGTCAGTGCCAAGCACCGCGATTCCGCCGGTATCGCGCGTTGCTGTTACATCGAATCCAAACTCCTGATAGTCACCCCAAAACCAGCGGCCCTCTAGCTTGGACTGATCGGCATCCAGCGCCATCACTTGTCGAATAGAGCCAATTCCGTCGGCCTTGCCGGAGCCCCGCCATAGATAGCCGGTGTAGACCAACGCCTTGCCGGGAAGCTTGATGGTGCTGCCGTCTCGGAGGCTGGTGAGCACGGCTTCGGTCTTGAATTCACCGGGACTCACGTTGTCAATAGTCAGCGTGCCAACATATTTCCCTTTGCCGGCCGCCTTGGCCGTGACCAGCCAGCGGCCCTTCAATTCGGGGTCGGAAGCCTGGGCGTGCCAGTTCGACCATTCGGCCGAATACAGACCGTAGTTCTTGCTGAAATATTCCAAAGCGATGTCGATGGGCTGGCGAAAGTTGGCAGCTTCGGGAGTGTTCGGCTCGGGCGCGCGGTCACGGAAGGCGTAGAACTGCGCCACGGTGTAGTAACCGATATGCATGTTGGCGAGCAGTTGCCATTCGGCTTTGCTCCGCCGCCAAGTCATGGGCTTTGCCAGGGTGTGGCAGGAGGCGCACGCCCTTCTTAGCTTTTGAGACGGGTACTCTTCCGTTCCGTATTGGCGCATCTCCAGGAACCAGCTTACGGGCTTCACTTCCGCCGGCGCCAAACCATGATCCTGCGCCAGGTATCGAACGATATGGCGGGCCTCATCGGCGCTGAGTTGGAGGCCGTTCAGACGGACCATCCGCTTAAGGACTTCCTGCCACCCTTCGGGCGTGGTACGGTCCCACGAAATGCGCGAGAGGTTGCCCTTGTCGTCTTTGGCATGACAGCCGGAGCACTTGGCGATGGTGAGTTGGTCAGTCACCGGAATGCCTGGCTCCATCTCCTTTTCCTTGGCCTTGTCGGAATCGGAGGAAGCATCCTGGCCCAGCAGGATGCCGGCTGTGAGCGCAAAGGTGAAGAAAAGCCGGGAAACGAGTATCTGTCGAGTCATTCCGAACACGCAGTAATTTGTCTTAACAGTTGGAGCGGGAACCTTCCGCTGAAGGGGGGCCGGTACGAGGAGCGCCTTTGTGTGCTCAGGACCGCCATGGTCACGGATATTGCTGCATCATCCGTTAGAAGATTGTCACCCCGGAACCGTCTGAAGTCAAGTTGATCGCGAGCGGTTATTTGAAGCCTGGGTCTGAGAAGCGAATTGGCTAACATGGCGCATGAGCGGTGCTTCCCAGATGCCGATGGTGGAGGTTCGCGGCGACGGGTTGGCCGCCTGCGCCTGCGCGGCACTCTTGCGGCGCAAGGGATTTCCCGTCTTTGTCGACCGCGACACGGTCAACCGCGACAGGCGGGCGGCCCTGCCGGCGATTTTGGTGAACCAGGCCACGCAATCGCTGCTCAGCGACATCTTTGCTGACCGCGATTTGTTTGAGGGACTGCGGCGGATCAATCGGCGGATTGTGGCGTGGGGACATGGCGCACCGGTCGTAATTCCGCACTCGGCCGTCGTTTTGTCGGAGCAGGCGCTTCTCGACGCGCTTTGGAATCGCGTTGACGCGGGTGCCTCAACCGGAGGCGACGCCCCGGCGTGGATCGTCGCCGGATCGCGCGGCCACCGGATCTCGACGGAGGAGAAGACCTTCGGATCGCGAGAGGCCATCGCCACACCCGTGGAACTGACTCCGGCCGCGGAGCGCGATGCCTTTTGGATTGAATCCGTGCCGAGCGGATGGTTGTTCCTGTTGCCGGTGGGATTGTCCCCGGCCGAAGAGAGCCGCGCCATGCTGATCGCCGTGGGGAATGAGCCGCAGCGGCTGCTTGAGGAGAGCTGCGTCATCAGGAAGGCGATCGTGGGGGAGCTCGGGGGCGAGGAAGGCTCCGCGCGGCGCGTTGTCTGCTCGCCGCGCATCGGCGGCACTCTGGCTGGGCCGGGGTGGCTCGCCTGCGGGACGGCGGCAATGTCGTTCGATCCTATTAGCGGCGAAGGGGCTGGGCACGCGGCGCGCGAGGCGATTTTGGCGGCGGCGGCGATCGGCGGAGTGACTCGCGGCTTACCGGCCGAACGACTGGTTTCGCACTACACGGCGCGGCTGATGGCGGGGTTCGAACGGCATCTCGAGATTTGCTTGAAGTTCTATGAGCAGGCCCGATCGGGCGCGTGGTGGGACCGGGAGATTGAACTGCTGCGTGAAGGGATCGCGTGGTGCCGCGCGAATATGGACGCCCAGGCGCTGCGGGAGTTCCAGTTGGTGGACTTCGACTTCGAGCCGCGCGGAACGCGATAATAAATTTGTCTCGTCTCCGCCAGTCGAAAGCGTCGTTTAACAAATTCGGTGCTCTCACGCGAGAGTGGAGACGAGAGACATTACCGGTGACGATCCAGCCCTTCAAGCCAACAACGTGGTCGAAGCTAAGGAAGCCTGGCTGGCCTACGCGATCCAACACGGGTACGAGAACCGCGAAAAGCATGG
>CAJCIT010000285.1 GCA_903970405.1 Acidobacteriaceae bacterium
CCACGTCACAGGATGCCAATTCGCCTTCACAACACCCTCACTCAGCAGCTGGAAGTGTTCACGCCCCTTCACGGCAACACCGTGCGAATGTACACCTGCGGCCCCACTGTCTACAACTTCATCCATATCGGTAACCTTCGCACCTTCACCTTTCAGGATATTTTGCGGCGCTGGCTGCGCTATCGCGGGTATGCGCTGGACCACGTGATGAACATCACCGATGTGGAGGATAAGATCATCGCCAGCGCCGCGCGGGACCACAAGACGTTGGCCGAATACACCGCGCCGTATGAGCAGGCTTTTTTTGAAGACTGCGCGCTGTTGCGGCTGGAGCGGCCTGAGCGCGTGGTGAAGGCAACCGACCACATTCTGGAGATGGCCGAGGCGGTCCAGACTCTGAAGGCGAAGGGCTGCACCTACGTAAGCGAAGGGTCCACCTATTTCCGCATCGCTTCATTCCCGGAATACGGCAAGCTCTCCCATAACAATTTCGACGGCATCATCAGCGGCGCGCGCGTCGACGTTGACGAATACGACAAAGCCGACGCCCGCGACTTCGTCCTCTGGAAAGCGCGCAAAGGCGATGAGCCGTTCTGGCACGAACCCATCGGCGACGGCCGGCCGGGGTGGCATATTGAGTGCTCCGTCATGGCGATGAAGTACCTGGGCGAAACCCTGGATATTCACGCAGGCGGCGTGGACTTGATCTTCCCGCATCATGAGAATGAAATCGCCCAGTCGGAATCGATCACGGGCAAGCCTTTCTCGCGTTTCTGGCTGCATTCCGAGCATTTACAGATTGAATCGCAGAAGATGTCGAAGTCGCTCGGCAACTTCTACACGTTGCGCGATCTCTTTGAGAAGGGGTTTTCGCCGGAAAGCATCCGCTTTCTGCTGGCATCGGTCCCGTATCGGAAGAAGCTGAACTTCACCTTCGATGGGTTGAAGGCGGCGGCCACGGCCATTGAGCGGCTGCGGAACTTCGAAGACCGTTTGAAGACAGCGAAGCTCCCCGATCAAACGGCTGGCGCCGGCGCCGAAGAACTGGCGGCTCGCGCGGCGAAAGCAGTGGCCGCCTTTGAATCGAGCCTCGATGACGATTTGAATACCGCCGAGGCCCTGGCGGCGGTCTTTGAGTTTGTCCGTGAAACCAACACCACCCTGGATCAGGATCGATTCCCGGAGGCCAATCGCGCCGGCGCCTTGAACGTGCTGAACGTGTTCGACCGGATTTTCGATGTGTTGCGGCCCAATGAACAGGTTCCCGGCCTGCGCCTGGATCTGTTGGCGCAACCGGAATCCCCGGTTGGGTTGACCGACGCTGAAATTGAAAGACTGATTGAGGCGCGAACCGCTGCCAAGAAGGCCCGCAATTTTGTCCGCGCCGACGAACTTCGAGCCGAACTGGTGGAGAAGGGTATCCTCATTGAAGACACGAAAGATGGCGTCCGGTGGAAACGAAAGTGAAACCTGCCTGACTAGCGCATGCGGTTTAGTAGATTCTTTTGAAACGATGAGTAAGGGCGGCGAAGTGAGCCCCCGTGGAAACATCTATGAAGTTTGAATCTCAAGTAGTCCACGCTGGAGATCGTAAGCGAGTTACATCCGACGCCGTTCCCGCCACCACGCCCATCAGCTTAGGGACAACGTTTTATTATGAGACGGCGGAGCGGCTGGACCGTATCTTTGGCCAAGAGGAGTCAGGACCCAGCTATTCACGTTACAGTTCGCCCACCAACGACGCGTTGGAGGAGTTGACCTCGGTCCTTGAACAGGGCCACGGGTCCCTGGCCTGCGCTTCGGGCATGGCCGCCCTGCAGATCGCTTTCCAGGCCGCGCTGCTGGACCGGAAGAGAACCGTGCTGGCCTCCCACGCCATCTATGGCGCCACCGTTAAGATGCTCGATCAGGTGTTTGCGCCAAGCGGCGTCGAGGTTCGCTACCTCGACATTTGCGACACGGCCGCCGTTGCCGCGGCGATCGAAAAGTACAAGCCGGGTGTCGTTTTTCTCGAGAGCGTCTCAAACCCTCTCCTGCGAGTCGGCGAGATCGACCGGATTGCCGGATTGAGCCGTGACGCGGGCGCCTGTTTAATCGTAGACAGCACCTTCGCGACACCCATGCTCATGAAGCCGTTGACGCTGGGGGCGAACATCGTAGTCCACAGCGCGACCAAGTATCTGGCCGGCCATGGCGACGTTCTCGGCGGCGTCGTGATCGCCGATCAGGAACATTTTGAGACGGTGAGGATGCTCTCGCGGATCGTCGGTCCGGTGCTCGGGCCGTTTGAATCGTACCTGACTATGCGCGGGATCAAGACGCTGGCGGTCAGATTTGAGCGGCAGTGCGCCAACGCCTGCAAGCTCGCTTCCTGGCTCTCTAGCCACCCCGCCGTCGAGCGCGTCTATTACCCAGCCGATCCTCAGCATCCAGATGCCGAGACCATCCGCCGGCTGTTCGCGCGGAACCTCTTCGGAGGCATCGTCAGCTTTGAGCTTAAGGGACTCGACCGCGCTAAGGTGATGCAGTTCATGAACCGGCTCAAGATGATTGTGCCGGGAACGTCGCTCGGCGATGTCCACAGCCTGATGCTTTATCCGGTGATCGCTTCGCATCGCGACGTGTCGCCCAAAATGCGTGAGCGGATGGGAATCAGTGACGCACTTTTGCGAATTTCTTGCGGGATTGAGTCAGCGGACGACATCATTTTTGACCTGGATCAGGCGATCGGTCTAAGCTCTGAGCTTTGAAAATGGTACACGGCGAGGAACACAGCAAACGGATCGGCGGACGGCCCGATCGAGCGGTCTTCACCCGATTTGCTTGTGTGTGGGTCATCGGCGCGCTGGGCCTGACGGCCTTCTCGCAACAACCGACTGCCAATTTCGACGAGACGAAGGTTCCGGCATATCGGCTCCCGGATCCTTTGCTGACCGAGCGCGGGGAGCGCGTCACTACGTCGAAGCAGTGGCTGGACCAGCGGCGGCCGGAACTGATACGGCTCTTCGAAGAGAATGTCTACGGACACGCGCCGGACGGCGGCGACCCCATATTCACCGTTGTCTCCGAAGAAAAGAACGCCTTGAATGGCTCGGCAATCCGCCGGCAGGTGAAAGTACAGTTCTCCGGGGCGTGTCCCGTTTCGATGACCGTTCTGCTGTATGCCCCGGCAAGATCCGGAGTCCGCGCACACGCCACGGGAGGCCGGCAAAGTCTTAGGCCCGGCACCCGAGTGCCCGTGTTTGTTGGGTTGAACTTCTCGGGGAACCAGACGGTGAATGCCGATGCCGGAATCCTCTCGACGAATAGCTGGCTGCCGGCGAAGGGCACGTCGCGCGGCGCGGATGCCGCCAGTTGGCCAATCGAAAAGATTGTCGGGCGCGGCTACGCTCTGGCGACGGTCTACGATGGGGATATCGCCCCGGATCATGTGAACAATGAAGCCGAAGGCGTCTTCTCTTGTTTCACCAAGCCGGGCGAGCAGCGAAAGTCAAACGACTGGGCGACCGTGGCCGCCTGGGCGTGGGGGCTGAGCCGCATCGTGGATTACCTCGAAACCGACCCGTTAATCGACAAAAACCGCATGATCGCGATTGGCCACTCGCGGCTGGGCAAAGCGGCACTATGGGCGGGGGCTCAGGATACGCGGTTCGCCGCCGTGATTTCGAATGAGTCCGGCGAAGGCGGGGCGGCGCTGGCCCGCCGCAAGTTCGGAGAGCGGACGAAGGATCTGAATGAGCGATTTCCCTACTGGTATTGCGCGAACTATCGACGTTATAACGACCGGGAAGAAGATCTGCCCATCGATTCGCACGAACTGTTGGCCCTGATTGCGCCGCGCCCATTGTATGTCGCGAGCGCAATTGAGGATCGGTGGTCAGACCCGAAGGGTGAGTTCCTGGGGGCCCTGGGGGCAGACCCGGTCTACCGTCTCTTTGGCGTCGGTCTCGGCGCGACTGAGATGCCGGACGTCGAGAAACCCGTTCTGACCAGGATTGCCTATCACATTCGCAACGGCAGGCACGGGATCACGGATTACGATTGGACTCAATATCTGAACTGGGCGGATGCACAGTTGGAGAAGAACCAGTTGGGGTTGCCGGTCCGCTAGTGCCGGGAGGACGGGAAACGCCGCGCTGTCGCGTCGTTTAAAGGAGTAATGGCATCCGATCGGACAGAGAATCGTCATGAAACACGAGCACTGCAAAGCAACGGAACCGGTTGCGAACAGCCATCCGCCTCCGCGAAAAAATACGACGACGCCTTCGGATGGGTATACATGCCCGATGCACCCGGAAGTCCGCCAGGCCGGGCCCGGTTCGTGCCCCAGATGCGGCATGGCGCTGGAACCTGTGAACGCCGCGCCAGCCCGCAAGGGCGCTGAATACACCTGTCCCATGCATCCCCAAGTCGTCTCTGGGGAGCCGGGCTCATGTCCCATTTGCGGCATGTCGCTTGAGCCGCGCGTTGCTGCGGGCGACGAAACAACGGATGAGGCGCAGGCGAATCCGGAATTACGGGACATGACCCGCCGCTTCTGGGTCGGCGTCGGGCTAACCCTCCCAATCCTCACCTTCATGATTTCCGCGTTCTTGCCGGGCGATCCGTTCATGCTGGCGCTGGGCGCCGCAACCGCGGCCTGGATTCAGTTCGCCCTTGCCACGCCAGTCGTCTTGTGGGCCGGGTGGCCATTCTTTCAACGCGCGTGGCTCTCAGTCAGATATCGGAGCCTGAACATGTTCACGCTGATTGGACTAGGCACTGGCTCAGCCTATTTCTACAGCGTGTTCGCGCTTTTGTTCCCGCGCGCCATCCCGGCCTCGTTCCGGAGTATGGGCGGGGCAGTCCCCGTTTATTTTGAGCCGGCGGCTGTAATCGTCACGCTGATTCTGCTCGGCCAGGTGCTGGAACTGCGAGCCCGCAGCCAGACCTCCAGCGCCATCAAAGCTCTGTTGCAGCTTGCTCCGAAGACTGCCCGCCTCGTTAACGATGACGGCAGCGAAATCGATGTCCCGGTGGACCTGATCGTCATCGGCAACAGAGTCCGCGTCCGCCCTGGCGAGAGGATTCCGATCGATGGCGTGATCGTCGAGGGCGGAAGTTCCGTGGATGAATCGATGATCAGCGGCGAGCCCATCCCGGTTGAAAAGGGACTCGGCGCGAAGGTGACGGGCGGGACGGTCAACGGCGCCGGCGCATTCGTGTTTCGCGCGGAGCGAGTGGGGGCCAATACGGTGCTAGCCCAGATCGTTCACATGGTCAACGAAGCGCAGCGGACCAGAGCGCCCATCCAAAAGCTGGCTGACCGCGTCTCGGGCTGGTTCGTGCCCGCCGTCATTCTCGCGTCCGTTCTCACTTTCATCGTCTGGGCGGCGTTCGGGCCCGAACCGAGAATGGCGCATGCACTGGTCAGCGCGGTTGCGGTGCTGATCATCGCTTGCCCATGCGCATTGGGGCTCGCCACGCCGATGTCCATCATGGTGGGCACAGGGCGGGGAGCGCAGAACGGTGTCCTCATCAGGAATGCGGAAGCCCTGGAAACGCTGGAGAAGGTCGACACGCTGGTTGTGGACAAAACGGGAACGCTGACCCTCGGTAAGCCGCATCTCGAAATCGTGAAGGCCTATGACGGTTTCGACGAACAAAAGATCCTGTTGTTTGCGGCGAGTCTGGAGCGATCGAGTGAGCACCCGTTGGCCGCCGCAATCGCCGAGGGCGCCGGGCAGAGACAGGTGACGATGTTGGCGGCCTCGGATTTCAAATCTCTGACTGGCGAAGGAATCACGGGTTCGGTTGACGGGCATCGCGTCGCTGTGGGGAACAAGGCCTTGATGGAAAGGCTCAAGATCCCGGTAGCCGGCCTAACCGAAGAGGCTGAGGCGCTTCGGAAGCAAGGGCAAACGGTGATGCTGGTGGCAATTGACGGCCACGCAGCCGGTCTGCTGGGAGTAGCCGACCCCATCAAGCCTTCTACCCAAGAAGCCCTTCAACTCCTCCATACCGCCGGCGTCCGGGTGGTCATGCTAACGGGCGATAGCAGAGTGACGGCGGAGGCCGTCGCCCGGCAGCTCGGAATCGACGATGTGGAGGCGGAGGTTCTGCCCGGCCAGAAGCGTGAAGCGGTGCAGCGCCTTAAGGCTAAGGGAAAGATTGTGGCCATGGCCGGCGATGGCGTGAATGACGCTCCCGCTCTGGCTGAAGCAGACGTGGGATTAGCAATGGGCACGGGCGCCGATGTTGCCATGGAGAGCGCTGGTGTAACCCTTGTCAGCGGCGACTTACGCGGAGTCGCGCGCGCCCGGCGGCTCAGCCATGCCACCATGCGCAATATCCGCCAGAATCTGTTCTTCGCATTTGCTTACAACGCAATTGGTGTGCCGGTGGCGGCGGGGGTCTTGTATCCGTTCTTTGGCATCGTACTGAGTCCCATGATCGCCAGCGCCGCCATGACATTCAGTTCCGTGTCGGTTATCGTAAACGCGCTGAGATTGAGAAAAGCCCCGTTATAGTCCGCTCCCTTACGCAAGTTTGGCTTTCGAAACGGGCAGTTCGCGAATCCGCTTGCCCGTGGCCGCGAAGATCGCATTGGTAATGGAAGGGGCCACCGGGGGAACGCCGGGTTCACCGACGCCCGTCGCCGCTCCGCCATTCGGCACCAGATACACATGTGTCACCCGCGGTGAATCGGTAATGCGGGCCACTTTATAGGTATTGAAGTTGGACTGCTTGATGCGGCCGTCGGAGGCTGTAATCTCGCCGTAGAGCGCCAAACTCACGCCAAACACCGCCGCGCCTTCAAACTGCGCCAACACCCGATCAGGGTGAATCACCTGGCCGCAGTCGGCGGCGAGATCCATCCGGTGAATCGTGAGTTTCCCTTGCGGATCAACCTCAACCTCGGTGATTACGGCGACGTAAGTCAGGAAGCTCCGGTGGGCTGCAAAGCCCAGCGCGCGCCCCTTGGCCAGCGCTGCCTTGCGCTGGGCGTAATTCGATTTCGTTCGCACCGCCTCAATCACGCCGCGCAAACGGCTCGTGTCCAGCGGAAACTGCTTCAGCGGCTTGCCGTAGTTCTCATACTCTGTGTGTTCGGATTCCAGGTCGATCGTACGGTCAGGTCCCAGGATTTCGAGCGTATAGTCAATCGGATCGCGGCCCGCCGCATGGGCCAGCTCATCGACGAAAGACTGCACGCCGAAAGCGTGATATACGTTCGCCACAGATCGTAGCCAACCGATGCGCACGTGCGCTTTGGCCGGGCCATTTTCCACCTGATGGTTCGTGAGATGAAACGGAACATCGGTGAAGCCCATATCCAGCTCACTGCGGCCATACTCCGCGTTGGGATCGCCCAGCGTGCTGATGGTAGGAAACACAGATCGCTGCAGCCAGGCCTCGGGCTTGCCCGCGTCGTCCAGCTTGGCCTTGAAATACATGGCCGACGTGGTGTGGAAGTAATCGAAGTGAATATCGTCTTCGCGGCTCCAGACCACCTTCACCGGCTTCCCGATTTGCTTCGAAAGGTAAGCCGCTTCGGAGGCGTAGTCGGGCTTCGATTTGCGTCCGAATCCGCCGCCCAGCAGAGTTACATGGCAAGTTACATCCTCCGGCTTCACGCCGACGAACGCGGCCACCGAATTCTGCACCTCCTGTGGATTCTGAGTGGACGACCAAACCTCCACCTTGCCGTTCTTGTAGTAGGCAGTGGCCACCGGCGGCTCCATCGGGACGTGGGCCAGGAGGGGTGTGTAGTACTGGGATTCGATGACTTTGCCGCCGCCCTTGGCAAATTCGGCGTCCACGTTGCCGACCTTGCGCGCCACCTTCTGCGGCTTGCGCGACGTTTCCATCATTTGCTTCTTATTCACTTCCGAATCGAAGATGGCGTGCGGACCGTTGTCCCACTCTATCTTCAGCGCCTTGCGCGCCTTGGTGGCGGCCCAGGTGTTGTCGGCGATCACCGCGACGCCGCCCAGGGGTTTGAATCCATGAGGCGCGGTAAACGTGGGAATGGTGTAGACGCCCCCGACGCCCGCGGTCTTCTGCGCCGCCGAATCGTCCAGGCTGCGCACGGTCCCGCCCAGCACCGGCGGCCGTTCAATGGAGGCGTACACCATGCCCGGCACGGCGATGTCCATGCCGAAAACGCCGCGGCCGGTGACGATGTCGTTCAAATCGACAATCGGCACACCCTTGCCGATATAACGAAATTGCGACGGGTTCTTGAGCACTACTTCTTCAGGCTTCGGCAGGGGCTGTTGGGCGGCCAGCGCGGCGAGTTCGCCGTAGCCAAGCTTCTTGCCGGATTGGTGGACCACGAAATGGCTCTGCGCGGTGCAATCGCCTGACGGCACGCCCCATTTCGCTGCCGCCGCGCGGACCAGCATCAACCGGGCAGTGGCGCCGGCGGTACGCATGGTGTCGTAGAAATCGGTGATCGATTCCGATCCATCCGTATCCTGTGAACCATATGCCTTGTCGCCGAAGCCCTGCTGAACTTTGACGCTTGACCAGTCTGCTTCCATCTCGTCAGCCACCACCATGGGAAGCGTGGTGCGGATGCCGGTACCCATTTCGGAACGGTGGGCAATGATGCGCACGGTGCCGTCCGTCTCCACGCCGATGAAGATACTGGGATGCCACGTCGCGGCCGCAATGGGCTTGGTGTCGGCGGTGGTGTTCAACGACGCCGCGCCTTTGGCCAGGGCATTGACGGGCAGAATGCCGGCGCCGAGCACGAAGGCCCCTGCGCCAAAGGCATTGCCCAGGAATCCACGGCGCGAAACCAGTTCTATGCGGGACGTTTTTCGGTCTATGCTTTCGCTCACGCTTTCACCCCCGCGGCGCTCTTGATGGCTTTTCTGATCCGCTGGTAGGTGCCGCAACGGCAGATATTGCCTTCCATGCCGGCGTCAATCTGCTCGTCGCTCGGTTTCGGGTGCTGCTTCAGAAGCGATGCCGCCTGCATGATCTGGCCGCCCTGGCAGTAGCCGCACTGCGGAACATTGGCTTCCTTCCAGGCTACCTGCAATGGATGATCGCCATGCTCGCTCAGGCCTTCAATGGTAGTGATAGCTTTGCCGGCGGATTTCCCAATCGGTTGCAGGCAGCTTCGTTCAGCCACGCCGTCCACATGAATGGTGCAGGCGCCGCACAGCCCCATCGCGCAGCCAAATTTGGTGCCGGTCAGTTGCAGGACGTCGCGAAGGTACCACAACAGAGGCATCTCCGGATCGCCTTCGAATTTTCGCGGTACGCCATTTACTTTCAGTTGGATCATGCGCAGATTCCCCAGGGTCAAGATTCGAATTCAGTCATTGGTCCAGTTTCTGACGGGGACGTGCGCGACGAAGAACACCGCTCCCGCCGAATGACACAGTGGCTCTTAGTGTAACGAAATGGCTGAAGGTCGTCCCGCCGCGCGCCTGGGAACGCCAATCTCCGTTGGCGAGAAAACTACCAGCCCGATTCGCGCATGCGCAGATCGATTCGCGAGGCAGACTGGTTCATCTGTCCCGGACGCCGGTGTCGCGGAGCGGGAATGATCGCGGCAAGTCGTGCAGCCTGGTCTCGATTCAGCGCCGCAGCCGAGGTATGGAAGTGGTAGCGGGCGGCGGCCTCGGCGCCGTATACTCCCGGACCCCACTCGATGACGTTCAGGTAGAGCTCCAGAATGCGTTGTTTTGAAAGGATTGCTTCCATCAACGGAACGATTGTCGCCTCCACGCCCTTCCGGATCAGCGTGCGCGAGGTGGTCAGGTAAAGGTTCTTCACCAGTTGCTGGGTGATGGTGGAGGCGCCACGCAGCCGCTTGCCCTCCACGTCATTGTTCACGGCCAGTTCGATTTCCTTCCAATCGAAGCCGTTGTGCTGATAGAAGCGGGCGTCTTCGGCGCTGAGCACGGCGTGCTGCAAATTCGGCGCGATGCGCGAAAGGGGAACGAATTCGTACTGCTTACGGTACGCGCCGCGCGAAATCCACGATTCCGCCCGCCGCTGCATTTGGACGGCCGTGGTGGGCGGGTTCAGGAAGCGGAGCGAAATCAGCGAAAGAATCACAAAGCCGTAGAAGGCCAAGATGAGCAGGCCGATGAGCGGGAGAATGCGCCGGAGCAGCCAGAAACGAAAGCCCCGAGGCCGTGCCCCTGCGCCTTTGGATCGGGCACCCAACGGAAACCTGGGTCTCGACGCAGGCCCGCCGCGCGCTGTCCTACGAGTGGCCACTTAAGCCAACATAGCGTAACCCGCCAGCTAGGCTTCGCAGTGCGCCGATTGGCTAACCGGGAAGCCGATGCGGCGCTTGCTCGGGTCGGCGGGCGCTTCGATCAGTAGTTGGATGGTTTCAAAGATGGTCTGGATCTGCTGGCCCTGTTCTTCCTGCCGCCATGCCAGGTTCTCCAGTTGTTGAGCGAGTTCCTGGTGTGTCGCCAGCAGGTGGCGGAGCCGCACGAACGTACGCATGATGGCGATGTTCACTTCAATAGCGCGCTGGCTGGTGAGGACGGAGGAGAGCATCGCAATCCCTTGTTCTGTGAAAGCGTACGGGCGATAACGGCGCCCCCCGCGGCCTTCCTGATCTGACGTATCTTTTGAGGTACCAATTTGGTACCTCAAAAGATGCTCTAACTCCTGGGCGGTGAGCTGGAACATAAAGTCCTCAGGAAACCGGTCAGGATTCCGTTTGACGGCGCGATTTACCGCCTTCGTTTCAACTTCGTATAACGCAGCGAGGTCTGCGTCCAACATGACCTTTTGGCCTCGGATCAGCAGAATCCTAGGCTCAATCGCGGACACGGGCGCGTCTATTGCGGTCGCGGATGCGAGCATATCAAGACTGGGAGTGGCCTGACTGCCAGGTATTTCTCTCGGAGCCCGCACCGGCGGCCCTCCAGTTCCCGCCCGTGCTACCTTGAAAGGGCTGCACCTTAATGCGGCGCCCGCAACACCCACCCCCCCTGCGTTGCGTTTGTGTTACCCTGTTTAGGTACAAACACGAAAAGATTAAGGCAAGACGAGGAGTATCGTTTTTAAATGGCCCTGGCGGCGGAACAGAAGTCGAGCGTAATTGGTAAGTATCGGGTCCACAAGACGGACTCGGGTTCGCCGGAGGTACAGGTAGCAATCCTGAGTCTGCGGATTCTTCAGTTGAATGAGCACTTTAAGGCGCACAAGTTGGACCACCACTCCCGGCGCGGCTTGCTGACCATGGTGTCGCGGCGCCGGAAACTGCTCAAATACTTGAAGGATCGTAGTCCGGAGCGGTATCAGACTCTCATTCAGAGTCTCGGCATCCGCCGATAAGAACGGCTCTCAGGCAGGCGCCGGGGGATTCAATTCGAATCAACGTATCCCGGCGTAACACCGCTTTGGAAAGCGGTTTCCTTCCAGTACGCACTCTCAGTCCCACTTAATCCTTTTACTTGGTATGTTTCGCCGGCCGAGCCGGTTGAGCTTCGCCTCGCAAGAAGGAAGAATAGATGTCACACACAGTTGAAGTTGACCTGAACGGGTCAAAGATTACGCTTGAGACCGGCAAGGTCGCCAAGCAAGCGGGCGGCTCTGTTGTCGTCCGGTCCGGTGATTCGGTTGTTCTGGTCACCGCCTGCTCGAATGAGGAACCGAAAGCCGGCGCCTCGTTCTTTCCCCTCACCGTCGACTACCGCGAATACACGTATGCCGCAGGCAAGTTTCCTGGCGGATTCATCAAGCGCGAAGGCCGTCTTTCCGAGAAGGAGACTCTCACCAGCCGCTTGATCGATCGCCCCGTGCGTCCGCTCTTCCCCGAGGGCTACCAGAATGAGACGCAGATCATCGCCATGGTGATCAGCGCCGATCCAGAGCGCGACCCCAGTATTCTGGCCATCATCGGCGCCGGCGCGGCGCTTGCCATCTCAGACATCCCCTTCCATCACGTTCTTGCCGGAGTACGCATTGGCCTGCACCAGGGAACCTTTCTCGCCAACCCCGACTATGAGCAAACCAAGGAATCCAAGCTGAACATTGTCGTTGCCGGCACCGAAGAAGGCATCGTCATGGTGGAAGCGGGCGCGAACGAAGCCTCCGAAGCCGAAGTCGTGGAGGCCATTGAGTTCGGCCACGGCTGCTGCAAGAAAATCATTACCGCCATCCGCGAACTGGTGAAGCTGGCAGGCAAAACCAAGCGCGTCTACACGCCCGCTGCCGTCAACGCCACCCTTGCGGCGAAGATTTCCGATCTCATCCGTCCTGAGCTGACTGACGCCCTCGATACCAAGAAATACGCCAAGCTCGATAGTTACCATCGCGTCAAAGACGCCAAGAAGAAGGCGCTGGAAGCCCTGACCGACGAAGAGAAGCCCGAGGCCGCCAAGCTCATTGACGCGCTGAAGGAGCAGATCTTCCGCGACGAACTTCTGAACTCGAAGCGCCGTCCTGACGGCCGCAAGTTCAACGAGATTCGCAACATCGCCTGCGAAGTCGGCGTCCTGCCCCGTACGCACGGCTCATCCCTCTTCACGCGAGGTGAAACGCAAGCGCTGGTCACCGTCACGCTCGGTACCAAAGATGACGAGCAGCGTATTGAGATGTTCGATCTCAGTGAGACATCCAAGCGGTTCATGCTCCACTACAACTTCCCGCCGTTCAGCGTCGGTGAGGTGGGCTTCATGCGCGGTCCCGGCCGCCGCGAAATCGGCCACGGTGCATTGGCTGAGCGCGCTCTCGCCGCCGTCCTCCCTGACGAAACCGTGTTCCCCTACACCATCCGCGTTGTCAGCGACATTCTGGAATCGAACGGCTCCAGCTCCATGGCCAGTGTCTGTGGCGGCATTCTTTCGCTGATGGACGCCGGTGTGCCCATCAAGGCCCCGGTCGCCGGTATCGCCATGGGTCTCGTCAAGGAAGGCGACGCCTATGCCGTGCTCACGGACATTGCGGGCGCCGAAGATCACTACGGCGACATGGACTTCAAAGTGGCGGGAACCAAGGCCGGTATCACTGCCCTGCAGATGGATATCAAGGTCCCTAACGTCACCGCGAACATCATGAAGGAAGCGCTGGCGCAAGCCCGTGAAGCCCGCCTGTCCATTCTGGAGAACATGGTCTCGACCATCGCCACGCCGCGTGCCGACCTCTCCAAGTACGCTCCGCGCATCTATACCATTAAGATCCCCACCGACAAGATTCGCGAACTGATCGGCCCTGGCGGCAAGATGATCAAGAGCATCATCGACCAGACCGGCGTCAAAATCGATGTCTCCGATGACGGTACCGTCAATATCTTCGCCTCGGACGGCGTCTCTGCGCAGCGCGCGATGCAATTGGTCGGCGACATTGCCGCCGTCGCCGAAGTGGACAAGACCTACCTCGGCAAGGTGGTTCGTATCGCCGACTTCGGCGCGTTCGTCGAGATTTTCCCCGGCACCGACGGTCTGCTGCATATCAGCGAAATCTCGGAAAGCCGCATCAAGAACGTTCGCGATGAGTTGAAGGAAGGCGACCAGATCCTCGTCAAGGTTCTGGCGCTCGAAGGCAACAAGATCAAGTTGAGCCGCAAGGCCATCTTACGGGAGCAGCGCGAGAAGTTGAAGGCCGGCGCCGGCGAATAAGTCCGATCGATCAGGCGCTCAAAAGTACTACAATGCGGCGAAGAACGTTTCATGAATCTGGAAACTCACAAATCTTCGCCGCTCGACATCATCCGCAACATTGGCATCGTGCCGGTGATCCGAACTGACAACGCTGAGACGGCGATCCGAGCCGTGGAGGCTGTCTTTCTGGGCGGCGTGCGCTGCGTCGAAATCACCATGACCGTCGATCGGGCGCTGTTTGCCCTCGAGAAGGTAGCGGACCGCTACGGTGACACCGTGCTGCTTGGCGCCGGAACGGTTCTCGATCCGGAGACGGCCCGAAGCTGCATGCTCGCCGGCGCGCAATTTTTCGTGACACCCAGCCTCAGCGTCAGGACCATTGAGATGGCCAAGCGCTATTCCAAGGTCATCATTCCGGGCGCCCTGACGCCGACTGAAATTCTCACCGCTTGGGAAGCCGGCGCCGATGCGGTGAAGGTATTTCCCTGCAACGCGGTCGGCGGCGCCTCTTACATTAAGGCGCTCAAGGGTCCCTTCCCTCAGATCGAATTCGTACCCACCGGCGGAGTGTCAATTGAAACGGTGGGCGATTTCCTTCGCGCCGGGGCGTGCGCCGTGGGGGTTGGTTCGGAATTGGTGGACGCCAAATCGATCGCTGCCGGGCTCTATCACGTGTTCACTGAGCGGGCAAAACAGTTCCAGGAAGTTGTCGCCCGGGTCCGAACCCCCTCAGCAGCCTGACGCGGGTGAACTTCAATACCTCGGTACAGCCGGATCGATTTCCAGGCTCCACCGGTCGATCCCGCCCATCATGCTGATGCAATTGGGGATCCCCTGGCCCTGCAGCCAAGCCGCCACATTCAGGCTCCGCATGCCGTGGTGGCAGATGGCAACCAGCGTTGCCCCGTCCGCAAGCCCCTCAATTGTTGAGAGTTGCGCCGGAACAGTATTCATGGGAATCAGTGTGGAGCCCTCAATCCGCGTGATCGCGTATTCCGCCGGCTCCCGAACATCCACCAGAACAACGGCTTCCCCCGAATCGAGGCGTCTCTTCACCTCCTGGGGCGTTACTTCAAGGACTTGCTGAGCCATACAGATTCAGTGTGCCATCTCTGTTGCGAAAGCGCGCGCACCCTTTTCATTTTCATTTTCTCTTAAAACCGCGCCACTTCCAGGGAAAAGGGGACAGACACATCTATCTGGTAAGCCGTTATTGGTCAGCCAGTTACCGAGGTGCGCCCCGTTCCTGCCGATGCATTCAACCCAACCGTGTTGTACAACTGATTGAAGGATTACGGACCAAATGGCCGAGCTTAGCGAGGCGATAGCCCGCTACCACAAGCTACTGGAGAGCCCCGAACATCGAGATCTAGCCTGGGCAGACGGCCTTCAGGAAGCCATGCGGGCGCGCCGGTTGACTGAGGCTGGCCGTCTGGTCGCTCCCGTGTTGCGGCCGCACTTCATCACGCTCCACCAACACGAAGCTCTGGCGAAGGCGGCGGACGGAGTCATGCTGCTGCTTGAGCGGATGCAGGCCCAGGCTCTCCAAAGTCCCCAGCTTCTGGCGCGTTTGCACCTGCTGCCCGCCGAGAAGATGCTCGCCCGCGTCCCGTCGGGCTACGCCAGCCTGAATGTCTCCTGTCGGCTCGATTGCCATTCCTCGAACACCCTTATATTCAACGGATTGAAGCCCCGGACTCCCTCCACGGTCGCCTACGCCGAAGATCTCAGTGATCTCTTCCTGGAATTGCCGATCGTCAAGGAGTTCAAGCGCGGCCGCTATAAGCTGTCCAAACTGAACAGCGCCAATCAGCTCTTTCAGGCCGTCGTCAAGACCTGGAAAGAGTATAGGGAAGCCCACCGGACGCCGCACGCCGCCATTGTCCAGTTCGCTCAACAATTTTCGAGCGAGTCTCCCGAATGCCAGTTGCTCGCTGAACTCTTCACCATCAAGGGAATTCCAACCAGTGTCGTATCGCCCAGCCAACTCCGTTACCAGGGCGGCGTGCTCCGGGCCGGCGATTGCCAAATCGACCTGGTTTTCCGGCGGTTTCGCACCCAGGAGCTTCTGCTTCGCTACGATCTTGCCCACCCCTTGCTCGACGCCTATCGGGACGGCGCTATCTGTGTCATCAATGGTTTCGCCAGCGAGTTGGCTGAGCGGCGCGCTCTCTTCGCACTTCTTTCAGACGACCAACTCACGTCCAGTTGGTCCGCCGCCGAGCGCCAACTGATCCGCGACCATGTCGCCTGGACCAGGGTTGTCGCCGAATCGAAGACATCACGGCACGATATTGCAGTGGAATTACCGGAGTTCATTGTCAAGAACCGGCAGTCCTTGGTGTTGCTTCCCAACGATGACAGTGCGGAAGCGCCTTCCTTTTATGGCAGCGAGTTGACCCAGGCGGTTTGGGAGCGGGCTGTCAATACCGCTTTGCGCTCGCCGTATGTGGTCCAAGACGCAGCGCCGGCGGCCCCAGTGGTCTTCCCGATTTACAACTATGGTGAGCTGCAAATGAAGAGTCTGCAGGTCACAGTTCACCCGCATCAGGTGCTAGGCCGCGCCCAGGGAGTTTCGGCGACCCTCAGTCAGACCGCCCAATCGGCGCTGGTTCCGGTTGCGCATACCCCGGCGCTCCTCCTCCAGGAGACTTAGAGCTTCAGGCTGCTATCGGCGCTACACCGCTTACGAAACGAACTGTTTGGGTGATGGCGGGCCTCAAAAAACGAGCGAACAGAAGGGCCGGCAGATGAAAATCCGCGCTCTTGGGCATGGATTCTGGGCGAGGGGATGTTCGTCCGAGCGCAGTTGGGGTGGGGTCGCACGACGTGGGGTGTTGCGGGAGGCGGATCAAAAGGCGGCGGAGAAAAGGTTGGCTCAGGCGCGTGTTAGGCGGCCAGGGGTTGCGGGTTGGGGGCGTCCGGCGGCGCGGAGGTGGAGTCGGGAGCGGCGGGTGGCGATGGATAGTTTCGCGGGCTTTGGAATGTGCCTGGCTCAGGGACGGCGGAGGTGTCAGGAGATTTGGCGTCCGCCTTGCGCTGCTTTTGCATGTCCTGGAAATCATTGTGCGCGGCTCGGTAAGAGTGGCGCTGCGTGGTTTCGTAGCGGAGGTAGAGCGCGAAGGCTTTATCGCCGCCGGATTCCAGAGCGCCGGTTTGCATGTTGCGCGCGCGGCGCTGCAGCCACCAGGCTTGGGCCATATCGGCGAGTTTGT
>CAJCIT010000286.1 GCA_903970405.1 Acidobacteriaceae bacterium
CAGGAAGTTCACGCCCGCGGCGGCCGGCTCATCGTGTTCGCCGACCCACAGGCGGCGATGACGAGCGGAAACGGAATCACGGTGATCGAGATGCCGGTGACTGCGACGGCGCTGCAGGCGCCGGTGCTGTTCGCTGTGCCCTTGCAACTCCTCGCCTATCACGTGGCCGTGCTCAAGGGCACCGACGTCGATCAGCCGCGCAATCTCGCGAAGAGCCTGACGGTCGAGTAGGTCCTGGTGGTCCGCTCATGCCCATAGTCGGTCGAAATTAAGGTCGTTACCTCGAGATAAAAGTCCCTTCGCGGGAGTTAACTGGTTCTGGCCGAAGGCTCGGGAGGATTGGCACAGATCGAATTCCATCGGCTGGCGAATTCTCCCTTTCGACCCGAAGCACTCAGCGGTGAGCGGCGGCTTACGGGAACCGAATTTACTTCCAGGCGCGTGTAAGTAGTTCGTCCAAAGCAGCAACAATCAGCTGGCTCTCGTCGCTTAGGGATCCCACGATCTCCCCGAGCTGATCGACAGGCACCGAAACGATCTCTAACGGATGTAGTACAACGGGGGTGCCCCGGATTTTGAAGGTTGGATTGAAAGCGGCATAACTGATCTTTGCAATCGCTGAGGCTCGCACCAAGGGAACGACTACACGACGTCGATAAGAATCGAACTGGGAGGATTGGACCACAACGACAAAGGGGATAGTGTCCTTATGTTTCCCGGAATTTCGATGGACATCGAACTGCGACATCAAAGCGTCGTGTACTCGTCCGCGATTGAACCAGACTCGGAATTAAACTTGTTCCAGGAAGCAACAGCCGCTTCGATGGCCTTAGATTTTTGCAATCGTTCCCGCTGCTCGCGGCTCACGTACTCCAGGAGTAGCGATTCCACAACGCCCGAAAGATTGTCGGTCAAGGACTTGGCTTGGCTAACCAAATCTTCACTGAGCGTCAGATTGACGGGGCGCTTTCTTGACGCGGCCCCAGCGTTGGATTTCATGGTAAATTCCTCCAATGCGCATGATATGCGCATATCGCTGAGCGGTCAATCCACGCTCCTGACCCGATGCTGCCATCCGCCAGCGGCAGCTAAAAGGCCACAACTTTTCAGGAAAGGAGTTTAATTTGTGCCCGCACCCATGTGCGCGGGAATCAAATCGGGTTATCGGGTTAACGTCAAAACGATGGATTGCCTTCAAACTGAGGAATGCCGGGGATTGGCGCAACCCAACGCAGCCGTCTGGTAACGAACATCTCCAGCTGGGGTTGCAGCCAATCGCCTTGATCGAAGCCCCCCGTTTTTAGAAATGAAATGTCCGGAGTCCCCTCGGATTCTGTCGCGAGCGGTGCACCACATGCGGGGCAATAGCGTCGAAGGACCTTGCTGCCACTGGCACCGATATGCGCGAACACTGCCGTCGTCCCTGTGAAGACGAGTTCCCTCCGGGAGACAACCGCGACGGTCGAGAATGCACTGCCGGCCTGCGGTCGGCAGAGGTCGCAATGGCATATGCCGACGCCTAAAAGTTTTCCACTGCTTTCATAGGTGACGGCGCGACACATACAGTGTCCCGTAATGACGGTTGGGGGGCCAGGAATGTCACTCATCGTTATCTCCGATCGTTATCTCCGTTAGTACGGCGCTTGCGTCCCCTCAGATGCGAGGAAGTCGGTCACCTGTTTCACGAAGGACTCATGCCATTGGAAGATGGCGCCGTGACCCGAATCCGGGTAGGTCAAGAGGACGGCATTCGGCAGGTTCTCGGCGAGCCGGTACGAGTTCGCGATAGGAATCATCACATCCTCCACACCGTTGACCACCAGCGCGGGATGTTGGATGAGCTTCAGATCGGCAAAGCGTTCGCCGGTGTAATGTTCCCAATCGCCAAATGCCGCCATCTGCGCTTGGATGATGTCCGGTCCGGATTGGGGTTCGCGATCCGCCTGCCGCTGCATCAGTCTGTCGATGAACGCTTTGCCGGCGGCTTGGCTGGTCGCGGTGGGCGCAAAGAAGATCTTCTGCAGGATTTCGTAGCCTTTGAGCGCGGGATCCTGGAAATGCTTGCCGAGTGCCGGCTTGTCAAGATGCATGATGTCCTCGCCGCCACGGGGTGCCGTCCCGGCCAGAACAAGCTTGCGAACCGACTCGGGCCGCTTGAGGGCGATCTGCTGAGCAACCATGCCGCCGAGCGAGAATCCCAGAATGTCTGCGGTTTTTATGCCCAGGGCGTCAAGAAATGACAACGCATGTTCTGCCATGCCCGCGATGTTCGCCGGAACTTTGCCGGTGGAGCGACCGACGCCGGCGTTCTCAAAAAGAATGACGTCATGGCTCTTGGCCAGCCCATCGGTCACCAGGGGATCCCAATTATCGAGGGTGCCCGTGAAGTGCTGTAACAAGAGCAACGGCGTTTTGGACTTCGTGCCGAAGCGACGGTATGCATATTTCTCGTTGGAGGTTTGAATGAATTGTGTTGGAGCATTGACGTGAGAGTTGGACATAGGAGCCTCTGAGCTGAGCGAAGTTGTGTCGGGGTGTTGTCCCGGTTGGAAACTAAGATAGCTCTGAACCGCATGTCTGAAAGGACATATAGTCGTCTTTTTATGCCATACTACAGCCGGGTAAGAGCCGGCGGTTTACCGGCTCGATCAACCTAGCTTGGCGTGAGACATAGGAGCTTGGCGTGAGAAAAATAGGCTACCTTTTGCTGCCGAATTTTCAGGTGATGCTGTTTGGCGGCCTGTCGGTCTTTGAGCTGGCTAATCAGTCAGGATCCGAGCCTTTTTACGAAATCAGTTTGATCTCCGAAAAAGGCAAGGCAGTCAAGAGCTCGCTGGGCTATTCGGTATCGACCGACTCGTTTGACGGCGCGACATTCGATACGGTGATCGTTGGGGGAGCGCTCCGAGTAGAAGCCGTGACACCGGGTGTGACGGCGTTCTTGAATCGGGCGCTGAACTCTTCGCGTCGTGTGGCTTCGATGTGTACGGGCGCCTTTTACTTGGCGCAGGCGGGTCTCCTGGACGGGCGTCGCGTGACAACCCATTGGGCGTACGCCCGGCAACTTCAATCGGCCTATCCAAGAGTGAAGGTGGACGAGGATCGCATTTTCATCGTGGATGGTCCGATTTGGACGGCTGCGGGAATGAGCGCGGGCGCCGATCTCGCCCTGGCCATGGTCGAAAAAGACGTGGGACGCGACGTCGCGCGCTTGGTTGCTCGAAAGCTGGTGATGTTTCAACGCCGCGCGGGCGGCCAGCTGCAACATTCCGTTCTCTTGGATCTGGAGGCGAAGACCGAGAGGATCCAGAGGACGTTGACCTATGCCAAAAATCATCTGCAGACCTCGCTGACGGTGAATCAACTCGCGGAAGCAGCGAACTTGAGTCCGCGCCAGTTCAGTCGTGCATTTCGGGCAGAGACGGGGCGTTCACCGGCCAAGGCGATCGAAACCTTGCGCGTGGAGGCGGCGCGGGCGCTCGTGGAGCAGGGCAGGTTGCCGATCGATTCCGTCGCACGTGAGGTGGGCTTCATGGATAAAAACCGCATGCGCCGTGCATTTTTGCGCGCCTTCGGCCAGCCGCCACAAGTCATTCAGCGCAACGCGGCGATGCAATAGCAATCATCCGAACTCGGTCTGCGAGGCGTAAGTCATGAAGGCGACGAGGAAGGAGGAAACGCGCCAGCGGCGGCTGAACCAGTTAGTGTTAGTCGCCGACTCGTCGCGTGGAAAGCTAATAAGGCAAATCAGTGCGTGTCAAGGGTAAGGGTCCGGCGTCCCGATCCGGTGCGGAGAAATTCGGCGCGGCCTATTTTCGAAGGTACTATCTCTCGCCGGCCACGCGCGTGATATCGGCCGCCGAGATGCGCACGCGCGCGCGCTTGATCGCCGCCATCCTCGCGCAAGCGTCGATCCCCGTGCGCAGCATACTCGACGCCGGGTGCGGCATCGGGCTC
>CAJCIT010000287.1 GCA_903970405.1 Acidobacteriaceae bacterium
TGATGACCAACCACCTTCAATTGGTGGTCGTCCCAGACGAGCCCACTTCCTCGCCGTCACTCTACGCCGCGCCAATGGCCGCAATGCACTCTATCTCAACGCTACGCCGCCGTCGCGTTGACGCCGAGGATCGAGCCAGGCTGGCTCCCGCCGCATGCCATTGCTCAATTGGGGCCATGTCTCTCCGTCCCCGCATTCCACCCAGACATAAACGGAGTCTAGCGGGCGTCAACTTAGGCGAAGGGCCTAGCGCAGTACACTCATGCGGTCGCACCGATTGATTCTGCAAGAGGAAAACCGGCCCTCTTGAAAATCTCTTGGACCACGGGCTTCCAGCGGGCTGCTGACCAGCCCCAGTCTGAGGGATGGTTGATCGAAGACGCAAGGGCCGTCCTGCCGTCCTTGAGTGGGTAATGCCAAACCCTTTTGATGCCACCATCGGCAAGCGTGATCGGTTCGCCGTGACGACCAGCGAATTCGGGCGTTTTTCCCCAGACCGTCGCGCTGAGCACGAGGATGAGGTCAGGCTGTAGCACCTTGAGGACCCGTTCGAAGGTGGCTTTGCCCTCCCTCCACATCTGCGGCGTTGGCCTGTCTTTGGATGTCGCCAAGGGATATTGGACAAAGTTGTAGAAGGCGACGTTCTCCCAAAACTCTGAGCGTCGACTCTCAAAGGAGAAAAGGTCCGCAGTGTTTTTTGCGAACTGATGAGCCTCGAACGAGTCGCGAATGTATTCGATCGTGAAGCTTGGAGGCATCGTGTCGGCCTCCCACGTCTTGCTCTTCTTGTAGTGCGACTCACCCACCAACAAGACACCCGCCTTGAAAACAGAGCGCGCCCCGAAGTTCACGCCGACCCAGGGCATGAATCGGAACTCCTGAAACTCTTCACGGTCGATGCTCCGCGGTTTGATTGGTTCCGTGCTCATCATTGATCTCAGTCAGTGTTCTCGATGCGGTTATTCCGGGTTCCTTTGCGCCTGTAGTTCCTTCTTCTCAGGTCGCCTGGCCTTGGGTTTCGGCTTCGGTTGAAGCCGAAGGAATGGGGCCGTGAGTGGCGGTAGCCCCATCCGCTGAAGACTACTCTGCAAGTACTCTCTGAAGTACGGCCATGCGTTGAAGATGGCATTGCCGTCTTTAAAGGCACTGACGTGTTCCGGCGTAATTTCAAAGCCCGCGTTAAGCGCGTAGTCTACTTCATAGGCGCATTCCAGCGAAACGACTGGCTCTGGTTTCTTGGCTTCGGGCTGACCTCGCCGCGCACCGGGCGCATCGTCGTCAGGCTCCTCGACACCCGCCATCCGGAACGCAACCTCCAGTCGCAGAATATCGTCTGGAGCCTCGATCGCCTTACTCTTGAACGTAAATGTTACGGCGATTGGAGCACTGGCAGCCTCGGTCACAGACTTTGACATCGCCTTTGCTCGGGCGAGGCGGATTCTTTCGATGGCCGCGTTCTGGTGAACCTCAAACGCCAGCCTTGCTTCTTCTGGCGCTTGCTCAATCAAAATGGCGTTCACGCCGCGTACTCCGAACTGCCGTTGTCCGGTAGGGACACGTCGGCAGGTTCCTCATCGCTGGAGGCCAGTTGGGGGATTTGAAGCCGGAAGAACCGCTCCGGAATGATCGGCATGTCCGTCGAGAGGCCTTCCACCTTAAAAGAAGCATGCCACCCAGTGCCGCTCTGCTTGGGAGCCTTCCAGCCGGGCGTTTGCGTATGAAGCTTCACTTCGGCATCAAGCGCAAACGTCACTTCTGCAAGGGTCCGAATGGTCATGTTGGACCCGCCGCTGAGCAATTGTGTGACCCACGATCGGGATTTCCCCAACCGGCGCGCCAGATCAGCCTTGCTGATGTTCTGCTCGGCCATCAATCTGGCAATGGATTCCGAGGCTTCGGCCACCAGCGTTTCGATAGACAGGAGTTTCCGGAACTCCGGGTCTTCCATCAGAACTTCATGTTGCGTCTTCATTGCTTTTTCTTTGGTACTACCTTCAACCCTGATGGTTTTTGATCCTCTTCGTAGATCCGCCGCGCCCGGGCTATTTCTTCTTTCGGCGCCTTGTTCGATTTCTTGATGAAGCCGTGGGTTACTACGATTACCCCGCGCTCACTCCCCGAATGGGCATAGGGCATTCTGATTTTGAACGACTTGAACTCATACAGGCCGTCGCCAAGATTGCCAAACTTCTCCGGGTTACTAAACTTCCCCTCCCCGGCCAGCAAAAATAACGCCATGACTTTCGCCTGGTCGGGCTTATCCAGTCCATCAAAGAATTCGCCACCTGGACAGGCACCACTTCTCTGCTGCGCAAATGCGATTGAGAACTTCGTGCCTTGATGGGCGATTCTGCGTGCCATTCATGTCCTCATGTTAAGCTACGACTTAACATCAATGCAAGCCTGTTGTTCTTCTCAATGGCTGACGTGGTTCAATATCTAGCAGTATCCCATTGATAACGCTCAATTTGCCCGCTCGGATTGCACGTTGGTTGACCGATGAAGACTTGGCCCTTTGCCTGGTGCCTCACCGTTAGAGCGGGTGCAAATGGGACAGGCGGACTATCAATCAACCACGGTAGATCGATGGAGATGGTGGTGGTTGTACCGGGGGTATTTATTTAACTGGACTGTGACCGTCGATTTGGGGTGAGGCCAGAGGGGTGAGCGGACGAAGGAGGCAGTCCGCTCAGTCAGCCGAAAAGGCTAAGCTTGGAACAAGTTTGCCTATTACTGGTTTTGCCCACCTGTAAACTGAACAAAATATTGGACTTAACAAAGGCTCTGGGCCGCCCGGGTGCCCCTTGGGAGCGGCCAAATGCGCCGCCCATCCCACGGCTCACCCTTTGAGATCAGCGGCTTGCCGCTCACCTCAGTGCCAGAGGTCTCTGACCCTGCGTTCCACAATCCGTTACGACGGACAGGAGAAGAAAGCTGACTTCAATTTGTTCTCCAACCAACTAATTTGGGAGCTGAAGCATGTCAAAGATGCGAACACAAAGGGGGCGGTCGTCAAGACCTTAGCGGGCCTGGGCAACTTCTACAAAACTCATCCAAATGTCAGGGTCGCGATTTTTGCGATTTTGGTCGAAAAGGATCTCGATTTGGATGATGCGAAGTGGGAATCGGACTTCTCGTTCCGCGAGAACCAGCCTGAAGTCTGGACACGCTTATTCCGGAACTCGTGAATGGGGTTTCAAGTTTCAAATTTAGCGGTCAAAGTACGGGCTCTGTCTGATTTGTCGGCGACACGTCCAGAGGTCGAGCCGGCGATCGGACGGGGCGGGCACCTTCGCCGAGCCGGGCGTTACCCGACGGCTCCTTACGCGACGACCTGGAAGATCCCGGCTAAACCATTTCCGCGATAAAATGATACGGAGGTTCATCCCTTCATGGCTTGGTCACCCGACGACTCGCTCGTCATCGGAATATCATCGCGCGCCCTTCTCAAACTGGACGCCGAAGACCGAATCTACCGAGAGCGTGGCGTTCAGGCGTTCATCGACTATCAGATTGAACATGAGAACGAACCAATTGAGCGTGGCGTGGCGTTCCCCCTGGTGAAAGCTCTCCTTGAACTCAACTGTATGCTCGGCACGCAGAGCAACCCGGCCATCGAAGTTGTCGTCATCTCTCGGAATCATCCGGAGTGTTCGATTCGCATTAGCAAGTCACTACAACATCACGGTCTCAGGATTCGCGGGGCAGTGTTCACAGGTAACGGCGATCCGTTGCCCCATTTGGAGGCTTACAAAGTCGGGTTGTTCTTATCCTGTGAGGAGGAGGCTGTAAATGCCGCTCTTGCCGCCGGGATCTCCGCCGGTCTGATTCATGGTGGCCCGGAGATTGCCAAGGAACTCGACGGAACTCCCATCATCGCGTTCGATGGAGACGCAGTGCTCTTTTCAGACGAGTCGGATAAGGTTTATGAGACTCGAAAGCTGGCCGGTTTTAAGGCCCACGAAATGAAGAATGCGAATATCCCACTCCCACCAGGCCCGCTCCACAAATTCGCGATTGCCCTTGAAAAGCTACGAGAGAAATATCCAATCGACGCGCCTCCATTCAAGATTGCATTGGTTACAGCGCGAGATCTCGAATTCTGCGAAAGGCCCGTTAAGACCCTCAGGAGGTGGGGGATCAGGCTTGACCATGCGACGTTCTGCGCTGGGATGTCGAAAGCTGTAGCGCTTGCAGCTCTCGCGCCGCTGATCTTCTTTGATGACAACGTACGGAATTGCGTTGATGCGTGCACTTTGACGCCGACGGTGAGAATTCCACTGCTCGAAGAGAAGTTAACTCCTGTGGTGCAAGACAAGGCGTCTGTGACCCTTTCTTCAGCGGGGGCGGATAGATCGAACCGTCCGGAACGGTTCCTGAGCGTTTGCAAGATCTTTTTGCGGAGCAGCTTCACGGATCACGAGCCGACCTTGCGTCAGTGGCAACAGGAGCACCTGATCTATTTGACCGATGAGGCGTTCGAAAACTTCAGTGCTGAGCTTGAACGAAGCGCAAAGGGAACGCCTGCCGGGAAACAGCGTCGAGCAGCAGGAGCGAAGAATGAAGACCTCGCGAAGCTCCTCCAGTTCGCCACAAATTTGAAGCGGAAGTATTCGGTTTAGCGCCTTGGACTCTCTGAAGAGCTTTCTTGAGTTTCGGATCGAGAAGCTTATCCCCGATCCCTCTATACCTGTTGACCTTGAAGCCGTTTGCGCCCATTTGGATATCGCAGTCGAAGAGCGCGAAATGATCCCAGAAGCAGTTATGCAAGTCGCGGGAGGCCGATTCCAGATCTTCCTCCAGAGCAACTTCCGGGACACGCCTGGAGCCAGGCTCAGACAACGGTTTTCGCTAGCGCACGAGCTCGGCCACACGCTTTTTTATGATCGCGAGAATGGCGAGATAAGGCCTCGAAAGGATAGCCCGAGGGGCGACAACCTGGAACACGCCTGCCATAAAGCCGCATCGATGATCTTGATTCCGAGCAAGGTGCTGAACCAAGAGCTCAAGAGGCACCCCCCAGCAGATGCGGGATCGGTGGTGAAGTTGGCCAATCGATTCGAGGTTTCGATGGAGGTAATGCTTCGGAGGCTGCACGATGTAGGCGTCTTCGATCAAGACTGGGTGCCGGTTCTTGCGCGCCAACAAAAGAGCGGGCTGACCGTGGAGTATGGGCCTTATCCGCCATGGTTGAGATCGCAGCTGACACAGCCCAGCAGGGGTGCGAGCTTTAATGACTGGTTTCGAGGTTCCGAGCAACCCGATGGGACGTTTGCCCGAAAAGCGGGCGACCGCCTTTTGGAAGCGACTCCCCTAAAAGTGTCAGGATCTTTGCTGATCTTCGAAGTCCGGCTTCGTTCCTAACGACAGCCTCACGCAAGTCGAGATGCTTATAGCGCTTCCGGATAGCACCGCAGGATCGTGCGGCTGAGATACGCAGCAAGCCCTTCAGCGATATTCGTGACGTTCCGGTTACCCGAAAGTGGATGCATCGTCGGCCACTCGGAGAATGCTGGCCGTTGACGATGATGGGGAACGCCAAGTCGGCATGTCATCGGTGATTGTCCCGAAATCTTCTTCTTAGGCGTCGGCGCTCACGAAAAATGACCCATTTGTGCCTGGTTAAAGTGACCCACCTGAAGAACAGCGTAAGAACGGAGCGGCCAATAAGCCTCACCTGACGCAGGCTTAATAGGGGCCGGGACAGCGCGCATTGAGGATACCAAAGGGACGAACTAGGAGTGCGGGTGAAAGTTGGCCTACGTGCGGAGGAACCTCGGGACCGGATGCTCCTTCATCCTGATTCCTGAAAAAGTTTCCTACTCCCACCGGACCCCAAAATCACCCACGAAGCCCCGAAACCCGCCACTCGCCTGGGAACGCCAATCTCCTGATTGGCGAAAGTCCGCTCACGTCCGGATGGCACTCCCCTCCAAGTTCGTTCGGCTTCTGACCCCGGCAGACCTCGCCGCCGCTAGCCCCTTTTTTCCGCCAGCTTCTGGCGCGCGGACTCAAGGTCGGGGGCCATCGGCAGTAATGCCTCGAGCCGGGTGATCTCAAGCGAGTGCTTCAACGAAGGCGTCACCCCTGAAAGAATCACCGGACAACCGCGGCGGGCGGCGAAGGTGTAGACAAGCGTCAACTCGCCCAAACCGGCGCTGTCCACCAGAGTCACTCCGGACACATCGAGAATGATGCCGGCCAAGGCGGACGAGTCGAGCAGCTTGCGCGCGCCGGCCGAGAGCGCGTGAAGCGAGGGGCCAAGAGTCATGGGCCCCTGCAAAACAAAGATGGCGAGGTTCTTATCCAGACGCTGTTCAATGCTGAGTGCCATAACGTGTCTCTAGAGGATATCCAAGCGGAAACAGACAGCTAAGAGCCGCGAAGTGAAAGAAAGGATAGCAGCTATTATCCATTTCGTTCCACGCCCGGAGGAGGGAAAACCGGAACAGCCGATCCGGCTTCGACTTTCCAACTACTTAGCGGGATTGGCGGCGTGACGAAAGAGGTGGGCGCCGGCTTGCAGTAAGACGGCCGTGGGTTTACGCCGCGGGTGACTCTTGGACTCCGCGATTTGAACTCATACCTTTGGTTCCCTCTTGCATGGCGAACGAACAGCAGACCCCCTTTGCTGAACGGTGAGACCGCCTGCAAATGAACCGGCGGCGCTTCGGAGGATAGCCCACTCCCGGAGCGCCGATTTTTCCCTCGATCAGGACGGGCTGCCATGGATGGGCTTGCGTACTCGGAGGGCGCAAGCGCATCCCTGTTAGTAGGTTTCAGCCTTCCGGTAGATATAGGGCGGCGTCACGTAGGCGGCCACCAGACTCTCATTACCGTCCTTGTCAATGGCCTTCACCCCCAGCGCGACCTCGTCGATGTTCACATCTTTCAGCGTGTAAGTACTGACGTTGCCGACAAAGATCTCGCGCTCCCAGGTTGGCGAAGTAGTTCCGCGAATAACGATGGCGTAGCCGGCTAGATCGGCCTCTGGACGTTCATTCCGCCAGGCGAGCACCGCGTCGTAGCCGTCATAGCCGGAGGGCATCTTGCCGCGGCTGAGCGGCAGGGCGAACATCCGGCCCGCTGGCGTGGGCGCGGGAACCACCGCCGGCGTTTTGGGGGCAAGCGCCAGGGCCGCTAAAGCAGCGGCGTTCATTTTCGTCACCAGGGTGGCGTATTCGGGCGAGGTGTTCTCAAATGTGTCGGTACCCGTGTGCTGGTGCGAATAGTTTTCGTACGGCGTGGTGATGCGAACCGCCGCGAAGCCGAGCGCATTGAAAGGACTGTGATCGCCACCGCGGCCGAAACGATCATGCCGAAAGACCAGATTCACATCGAAGCCCGGCGAATAACGCTCACTCACTTCTTTGATATAGCGGGCGAGCTGGCGCGAGTTTGAGTCGTTAGGCTCCTCGGAATAAATATTTACGTATCGGTCAGAACGCTGGCCATTCTCCTTGAGATCGCTGCCGATGATGTCGTTATTGAAAACGCCTTCAATCGAATCCTTGCGGGCCTTGGCGTCTTCGGCATAGAAGCCGCTGCCGAGCAGGCCGTACTCCTCGGCGGCAAACGCGATAAACACGATGGTCTTGCGGAACTGGTATTGGCTCATGACGCGAGCGAGTTCCATCACCGCTGCGGTTCCACTGCCGTTATCGGTGACGCCGGGAGCGATGGCGGCGATGGTTCCCTCGTCATCGAGAACACGCTGGCCATTATCGCCGGTCTTATAGACCAGGTGGATGGTGTCGTAGTGGCTGGTGACCAGCACCTGGCGATCGGGCTCAGAGGCGCCGGGAAGTGTGGCAACCACGTTCCAAATTTCCACGTCCTTCTTATAGCGGGCCTTCTCGTTGCCCCTAAGACGGTGCTTATCGAAGCGGACCTGTAAGCGCGGGCTGTAGCCGCGGAGCTCCGCGGCGATCCATTCACGCGAGGCGCCCACACCGCGCGCCGGATCATCGATGGCTGAGTAAATGTTGCGCGTTTCAAACGATCCGAGTTGCTTTTCGATGGCCGCGATGCGATCGGTGGAGATTTCCGCGACGATCTTGGCCACCGTGGGGTTCAACGATTTCAATGGCGCTTCGGCGCTTGCGAAATGCACCGCCACTAATAGGAAAATGCTACATCGCCGGATCATGTCGATTTGTTATGGTAGCGCAACTATTCAAGCGGGGGCGGCATCGAAATGTCAGGAGAACAGAAGGAAGACCATGAAAAAGCTTAATCAACTCCGCAAACTTTTCTTAACTGGCGCCGTCGCAGCTTTGCTACCGATTATGGCGTTTTCCCAGTCGTCACCCGCAACAGGAACAGCAACCCAAGCTTTGGAGAAGAAGGTGCGCCACGAGTTAGTGATGCTACCTTACTTCACGATTTTTGACAATCTTGCCTACAGAGTAGATGGCGACACCGTTACCCTGCTCGGCAAGGTCACACGTCCGTCTTTGAAACAGGACGCCGAGCGTGTGGTGAAGAACGTGGAGGGCGTGCAGCGCGTGGACAACCAGATTGAAGTGCTTCCGCTTTCGGACTTCGATAACCAGATCCGGTGGCGGGCAGCGCGGGCTATCTATGGCTATCCGATGTTGAACCGTTACGGAATGGGAACCCAGCCTTCGATTCATATCATCGTTGAAAACGGGCACGTGACACTGGAGGGTGTGGTTAATAACCAAAGCGACAAGAGCGTTGCCGGCATCCGCGCCAACCAGGTGCCGGGCGTGTTCTCAGTGACGAACGACCTGCGCGTCGGCGGCTAAGCTTCTTCCAATAAATAAGCGGATGAGGGCATCCGTATAATTCACACACGGGCAATCGAAAGAGAGCCTTTTCCGGGGAGATCCTTAACGGGGATTTCCCCATTTTTTTGGCACCGCCGGCGGCTGGCTATACTTGTCTTACCCGTGTCGACCGTGGATCTGTTCCCGTTGTGGCTGAGCCTGCGCGTTGCGGCGCTGGCCACCCTCGCCACAGTCGTGTCCGGTCTTGCTTTCGCCTACATCCTTTCTCACAAAGAGTTCCGCGGCAGGAACCTGCTGGACTCCATCACCACGCTGCCGCTGGTGCTTCCACCCACCGTATTGGGCTACTTTCTGCTGGTGATGCTGAGCCGGCGTTCGCCACTCGGCGCGCTTTATGAAAGCATCACAGGAGGTCCGCTGGTATTCACGTGGCACGCGGCGGTGGTGGCGGCTTACGTGCACTCGGCGCCGCTCTTCATCAAGGCGGCGCGGGCCGCTCTCGACGACGTCGACTATCGCTTTGAATGGGCCGCGCGCAGTCTGGGCGCTTCGGAGCTGCGGACCTTTCTGCGGGTCATTTTGCCCCTGGCGGGCCGCAGCCTGATTGCGCTCAGTGCGCTGTGCTTCGCGCGATCTCTGGGAGACTTCGGCGTCACCATCATGCTGGCCGGCAACATTCCCGGGAAGACACAAACGCTGTCGGTGGCGATTTATGACGCGGTGGAATCGGGTAATGGCGGATTGGCGCGCTTGCTGACGATTCTGGTGGCCGCGCTTGCGCTGGCCGTTCTGTGGCCGGCCAGCCGCTGGGCCAGCCGGCGCGGCGTTAGGCAGGCGGCTTAGGGGGTATGGCCGGGCCGGCGCCGATTGACGCGCGAATTAAGAAAACATATCCGGCCACGAGGGATTCGCCGGCCTTCGTGCTGGACCTGCATTTAGAAGCGGGCGACGGAGTCACCGCGTTGCTGGGCCCAAGCGGCGCGGGCAAGACCCTGACACTGAATTGCCTGGCCGGTTTCGCCAAACCGGAGGAAGGGCGCATCCTGGTGCGCGATGAGCTCTATTTTGACGCGGCCACAAAAGTGAATGTGCCGCCGGACCGGCGCCGCTGCGGCTACATCTTTCAAGACCATGCTCTGTTTCCGCATATGACGGTGCGGCAGAACCTTCGCTTCGCGGCAGATTCAGCACGGCGGAGGAGTAAGATGCAACGGCGCCGCCGCATCCAGGAGTTACTCGATGAATTTGAACTCGCCGACTTAGACGCGCGGCGGCCGCATGAGCTTTCCGGCGGACAGAAGCAGCGCGCGGCGATTGCGCGGGCCTTGGCATCCGATCCGAAAGTACTGCTGCTGGATGAACCGACGCGCGGTCTGGACTATCGGTTGCGCCAGAGCTTCTACGAGTACCTGCGGAAGGCGAAGGCGGCGCTTGATGCGCCGGTGGTAATGGTGACGCACGACGCGGAAGAATGCTTCGAACTGGCGGACGTGGTTTTTCTGATCGAAGAGGGAAAGTGCCGTCAGTCCGGGCCCATCGCAGAGGTGTTCAAAGCGCCGGCAAGTGTCGACCTGGCGAGGTCGCTGGGCCTTTACACTCTGATCGAGGCGGAGATTGCCGCGCTGGATCCGGGGCGGGATACCAGCCGGATTCGGACTCTGAATCGCGAATTGGAGGGGGAAGTGGACGGCCCGTACCTTCGCGGCCATTTGCTGGGAGATCGCGGTTGGCTTTGCATCCGGCGGCATGAGATGCGGGTGGTCACGGCGAATCACCGTGAGGCGCGGAACGCCATGCGTCTGAAGCCGCTTGCCGTGACAAGATCTCCGAGAGGGATGCGGGTTCAGTTTGGCCGCGATTTCAACGTGGAGATGAGTGAGGCCGACTACGCGGAGGTTCGCGGGGAGCGGGACTTAACCGTCTATGTGCCTCCCACGGCGGTTTCGTTTCTTCCTTTATGAAGCGCTACTACATCACCGATCGCAAAGCCGCAGGTGGATTTCAGCCGCTGTTTGAAGTGATTCGCGACCAGATTGCGGACGGCGTGGACATGATTCAGATACGTGAGAAGGACCTGACGGCGCGGGAGCTTTTTGAATTCACGCTCGCGGTGCTCGAAGCGCGCGGATCGAAGCCGACGAAGATTTTGGTAAACACCCGCGCCGATGTCGCGTTGGCTGTGAAGGCGGACGGCGTGCACCTGCCGGCTGGCGCGCCTCGCGAAGTGCCAGCGGGGCTGCTGGTGGGGCGATCCTGCCACACCATTGAAGAGGTGCGGACCTGCGGCGCTGATTTTGCCGTGTTTGGCCCGGTGTTTGAAGCGCCGGCTAAGGGTGCGCCGGTGGGGTTGGAAGCGCTTCGCCAGGCCGCGGCAATGGGCGTTCCGGTCTACGCGCTGGGCGGCGTGACCTGGGAGAATGCGGCGGACTGCTTGAACGCCGGCGCCGTAGGCGTGGCTGGCATCCGGCTGTTCCAGGAGTGAGACGGTGCGCACCCGGATGCTGGACTCGTTTGGTGTATCCTCATCGGTTTCACCTTCGCCTTCATAACCTATGCGCATCCTCAGCTCTCTCCTCCTCTCCGCGGGCCTGCTGTTCACCGCCCTTCGGCCCGCTCTCGCCCAACCGCCCACGCCCGACGCAGCAGCGATCACCAAGCGCAACGCTACGGAGAAGGAACTCGAATCCGTCGCCATCGTTGAACGCAAGGTCATGGTTCCGATGCGGGACGGCAAGCGGATGGCCACCGATATCTACCGGCCCAAGGATGAGTCCAAGAAATACCCGGTCATCTTTGTTCGCACGCCCTACAACTTCAACTATTGGGACGTGAGAACTGGCGCGCCGCGCGACATGACCACGGAACTGGATGCCGTGAAACGCGGTTACGCCTATGTAGAGATGAATGAGCGCGGCCACTTCTTCTCTGAAGGCAACTACGACATCCTGGGTGCGCCGCTCTCCGATGGCGACGACGCCATCACCTGGCTCGGCACGCAGTCATGGTCTAACGGCAAAGTCGGCACCATCGGTTGTTCCTCCACAGCGGAATGGCAGATGGGCGTCGCGGCACAGAACAATCCGCACTTCGCCGCCATGATTCCGCAAGGCTTTGGCGCCGGAGTGGGCCGCGTCGGCCCTTACTATGAGCAAGGGAATTGGTATCGCGGCGGTGCTGTCCAGATGCTGTTCGCCGCCTGGATCTACGGTGAGCAGAACCAGATCCGGCCCATGTTCCCGCCCAACACCAGCCGCGAGGATCTGATCAAGGCCTCCAGGCTCTTTGACCTGGCCCCGCAGATGCCGCCCGTCGATTGGTCCAAAGCCCTTGCTCATCTTCCGGAAATCGACATCATCAAGGCGGTGGACGGCCCAGCGGGTATCTTCGCCGACCGGATGGAAGTTTCAACCGGCGGCGCGATGATTAAGCGCGCTCCCAATGACCCGGCCTGGTACCGCGGCGGGCTCTGGCATGACAACATGCCCATCAACGTTCCCGGTTACTGGTTCATGTCCTGGTATGACGTATCCATCGGTCCCAATCTCGCTGCCTATAACTTTGTGCGTAAGACCGCTCGCCCGGAGATCGCCAATGAACAGTATGCAGTCATCGCACCAACGCTCCATTGCGCCTACAAGCGCGCCACTGAAAACACCATCGTCGGCGAGCGCAGCATGGGCGACGCCCACCTGGACTACGACGCCCTTACCTACGGTTGGTTCGACCACTTTCTGAAGGGCGAAGACAACGGGGTACTCGCAAAGACGCCAAAGGTCCGCTACTTTACGATGGGGTTGAATAAGTGGCAGACTTCTGAAACATGGCCCCCTACCGGCGCGCAGCCTATGACGCTCTTCCTGACCAGTTCCGGCAAAGCGAACAGCCTGTATGGCGATGGCGTATTGACCGCCGCTTCCACTGACAGCGACCGGCCCGACCATTTCACATATGACCCCATGAACCCGGTTCCTTCGTATGGCGGCAACGTTTGTTGCACTGGCAACGCCGTTCAGGGCGGCGCTTGGGATCAGCGCAAAATGGAAACCCGCGAGGACATTCTGGTCTATACATCCGAGCCGTTGAAGGAAGGCATCGAGGTCAGCGGCCCCATCGACGCCACGCTCTATGTTTCATCCGACGCGAAAGATACGGACTTCACAATTAAGTTGATCGACGTCTATCCCGACGGCACGGCATATAACCTGGATGAGACCATCCAGCGCGCCCGCTATCGCGAAGGCTATGACAAGCCTCCTGTTTGGATGGAGGCGGGCAAGGTTTACAAGCTGTCAATCCAGCCGATGACCACGAGTAACTTCTTCGCGGCGGGACATCGTGTCCGGATTGAGATTTCATCGAGCAACTTCCCGCGGTTCGATCGCAATTTGAACACTGGCGGAAACAATTACGACGAATCGACGGGCGCGGTTGCCCACAACGCCATTCACCACTCCGCACAGTATCCGTCGGAGGTGACGCTGACCGTGGTGAAGAAGTGAGTACTGTGGCTTCTAGAATCGGTTGTGCGGCGGCTATGGCTCTGAAGCGCATGTTGCCCTGTGAGCCTGGCAGCTTCGGACGCGGCTGAGGTCGTCATGCGTGTTATTGCAGACTATCGCGTGTCGCCCGAGTTCAGCGGGTCGAAGATCCTGGTTTGCCCGAGTGATCGGTTCTCTCCTCTTGGGGCGTCGCGCCCGCCCGAACGTCTTTACAGCAGGTGCAGTCCGGCCGTGCCTCTTTTCGGTGGCGCTTCGCCGGTTGCGTCAATTCCCGCGGGTCCAGCATGTGCTGCGGCCGGAATCGCGCAGGCGACCAGCGGCTCGACTCTGGAAATTCCACACCGACGAAATACGAATGATCCCGATAGAAACAATATTGGACCACGGCGCTCAATTGGCCGCCGCCGTACCGCATCACAATCTTCGTCCCGAGTGGTATCGTGCGGTCCAACTGCACGCAGGCCCCGGCGAGCGAGATGTCCTCAAGATTGGCTACATTGCGGCGCCGGCGGCCGGCTTTATCCTTCCACTCCACTTCCACGAGTTCCGCGCATAACATGCGTGGGGCAAATCTTCGTTCCATGGAAAACATATCGGATTTCCCCGAGGGCGGTTTAGCTTTGTTTGAACTGCGGCGAGCCGGTTGGTTCCAGTAAACCCTTCAGAGAGCGACCGCGGAAGCAAGGCTCGCCAGGACCAACCGGTCGCTCCCTGACTGACGGTCGCGGCTCAGTGCGCGCGGGTGCGTCTCCCGCTCGCCCCGTCTGAGCCGCGCGCGTGAGCAGGCGGGTAAACGTGCAGTTGCTCGCTGTCGCAGTCACTTTACGCGCGCGGGTTCAGAAGGTTCGGCAGCGAAGAGCACTGCCTCTTTCGCGCTAGCCAGTAAACTGAGAGGGGTACCGATGCCAGGGGGTGCTCCCCAGCCAGCCCGGTTTCCGCCGATCCAAACGAATGCCTGCCGATCCCAGCCCTACATTTCCGGCGCCGTTGCCTCCTCCGCAACCGGATCTGGACCCGCGCATCAGCCTCGCGATCCGTATCGGCTTCTATGTGCTGGTTGGCGTCGTCCTTTACGTCTTCATCCCCGGCTTGTTGCTGCCGATCGCCGGAACTGTGGTGGCGGCTACCATCGGTTTGTTCGCCGTCGCGTATCTGACAAACGTGATCACCATGCGCATCTTCGACCGGCGCCCGTTAAGCGACATCGGCTTGGGCGCCGGGCGCGGTTCGGGCCGGAATTTCGTCATCGGGTTGCTGTGCGGGGGCGGCGCCGCTGCTGCGATGCTCACGGCCCCTCTGCTGGCGGGCGCAGGCCACCTCACGCCACGCGCCGATGCTACGGCGACGCCCTGGTACAGCCTCCTCTACTATCTGTTGTTGTTGCTGTTCGGCGCGGCGGGCGAGGAGGCGCTGTTTCGCGGCTACGCGTTCCAGATGGCGATTGAGAAGATCGGCCCATTTGCCACCGTCCTGCCGGTCGCCGTGCTCTTCGGTTTGGGCCACGCGGCGAATCCCCACTCCACCAGCCTTTCCGTGTTGAACACGTCCCTGTGGGGCGCCCTGCTGGGTTATGCCTTCTTGCGCAGCCGCGACCTGTGGCTGCCCATCGCGATGCACTATTCGTGGAATGCCATTCTGCCCCTGTTCGGCGTCAACCTCAGTGGACTTAGAATTGATATTACGAGGTATACGTACCAATGGGACCTGAGTTCTTTGTGGAGTGGCGGCGACTACGGTCCGGAGGGCGGCCTGCTCACAACCATCTTTGCGATTTCCCTTTTCTTCGTGCTTCATCGGGCGCCAATTGTGCCCCAGCGCGCAATGATCGCCGAATCGCTGAACGAATCCGGCGATCCGTTACCGCTGGCCTTGCCTTAGCGGCGTTCGTCTGCGCCGGCGCACCGGCCTTTGCCACATCCAAGCTGAGCATGGATGAGCGCATTGAGATTGAGCGCGGCCTGAATGCCGAAGTGGCGCAGATGAAAGTGCAGATGCCGCGTTCGAAAAAGCCGCTCGACTTCTCCAGTGACGGCAAGTACGACAATGCGGCCTGGGGCAGAGCGATGAAAGAGTTTGGCGTCGCCGCCCGCGTGGGCGATCAGGTCCAGATCACGCACGTCCTGATCGAATCAACCCGCATCCTGCTTGAGATCAACGGCGGACTGAAGAGCGGCAAGCATTGGTATGACCATATGCAGGCCGGCGTGGGCGGCGTAAGCCCTGTGATTCGCGACCAGAATTCGAACGCCACATCCGGTTCGCTCATCGCGCTGACTTTCAAGGAGGGAGTGCCTTCCATTCGCTCGGCTGAGATCAAGGAGATGCTTTCGCCGCTCTTCGATTTCGACAAGCACAGCGCCACCGAAAGTTATGTGGAGAAACTGCCCGAACCCATCCAGAAGGCGATCAAGGAACAGCGGCCCATTGAGGGAATGGATAAGGAGCAGATCCTGCTGGCCATGGGGAAGCCTCGCAGCAAATCGCGTGAAATGAAGGATGGCGATGAGTATGAGGATTGGATCTACGGCGACCCGCCCGGCAAGGTCACGTTTGTCACTTTCGCGGAAGGCAAAGTGGTGAAGATTCACGAGGCCTATGCAAATGTGGGCGGCTCCACGGCGCCGCCTCTGCCGCCCCAGTGAGGAGGCCTTTTCAGGTCCGGCTATACAACGCTAAACCTAACGCCTGCTTTCACTTTTGGGGAATTGCAGCCACCGCTAACAGCGTCCGGCTGTAGCCCACTCGTACAATAAGACTATCTATGTCCATCAAAGTAGGCATTAACGGCTTCGGCCGCATTGGCCGGAATGTAGTCCGCGCCGGTTTGAACAATCCGGGGGTAGAGTTTGTTGCAGCGAATGACCTTACCGATACCAAGACGCTGGCCCACTTGTTGAAGTACGACTCGATTCTGGGTCAGCTTCAGGAGGACGTGAAAGCCGAAGGCGACAGCATCCGGGTTGGCGATCGGAAGATCAAGATTTACGCGACGAAAGATCCCGCCGAAATCGACTGGGCGTCGCTCGGCGTCGAGGTGGTGGTGGAATCCACCGGGCGGTTTACCGACGCGAAGGATGCCGGTAAGCACCTGGGTGGCTCGGTGAAGAAGGTAATCATCTCCGCCCCGGCCTCGGACGAGGACATCACGATTGTTCTCGGAGTGAACGAGGACAAGTATGATCCGGCCAAACACCATATCGTTTCGAACGCCTCCTGCACCACCAACTGCCTGGCGCCGTTCGTCAAAGTGCTGAATGAGAAATGGGGCATTGAGAAAGGCTCAATGACTACGATTCACAGCTACACAAACGATCAAACAGTGCTCGATTTCCCGCACAAGGACCTGCGCCGGTCGCGTGCCGCGGCTCTCAACATGATCCCCACTTCCACGGGGGCGGCGAAGGCCATCTCCCTGGTCATTCCTGAGCTAAAGGGGAAACTCGACGGTTACGCGATGCGTGTTCCGACGCCGGACGTCTCCGTGGTGGATCTGGTTGTGCTCCTCAAGAAGAACGCCACTGCCGCGGAGATCAACGCCGAACTGAAGGCTGCCGCCGAAGGGCCGCTGAAGGGGATTTTGGCGTACACCGAGGATCCCGTGGTTTCGACGGATATGCTGAAGAACTCGAACAGCTCCATCGTCGACGGGCTGTTGACGAAGGTGATTGGCGACAACCTGGCGAAAGTTGTGTCCTGGTACGACAATGAGTGGGGCTACTCATCGCGGGTGGTTGACCTGATTGTTTATATGGGCGAAAAGGGTCTGTAAATCCCATTGCTTCGTGTGGCGCGGCGTCTTAGCAGGCTTCAGCCACGCGCGTGGGAACGCCAATCTCCGGAGCGGCCGCGAATTCCCAGCCCAGCCTCCTGGCGTCTGAACGATTCCATGGTTGGCCAGGATGTGGTCGTTTGGAAGACGGCCGAGCAGTCTTGGGGTAACGCTCAAAGGGTCCCTGGTGGAAGCGGGCTTTTTGGTCGCAGTACGCGTCGATCGACTGGAATGCGTGAAATCCACCGGATCGGGACAGAATCCCCATGCGCCGCCGCTACTCTTTGCCTTTTTTTGCTTTCTCTTGGACAATAAGCGAAAGCAGAAATGAAAGGTATAATCGCTCACGATGCAACTGACGGTCCTCGATTGGGTGGTCATTGCCGCCTACTTCCTCTTCAACATCGCTATCGGACTGTATTACAAGTCGCGAGCGAGCGCGAACATTTCCGAGTTCTTTCTCTCCGGGCGCAACGTGCCATGGTGGCTGGCCGGCACGTCGATGGTCGCGACTACGTTTGCCGCCGATACTCCACTGGCCGTTACGGGTATGGTGGCCAAGAACGGCATCGCGGGGAACTGGTTGTGGTGGTGCTTTGTCGCGGGCGGCATGATGACCGTCTTTTTTTATGCCCGGCTCTGGCGCCGCTCCGGCGTCATGACCGACATTGAGTTTTCCGAGATCCGCTATTCGGGCAAGCCGGCAGCGGCGCTACGCGGCTTTCGCGCGCTGTACCTCGGCATTCCTATCAATTGCGTGGTCCTGGGATGGGTCAACTTGGCGATGGTGAAGATCCTGGTGCTGATTTTGGGCGTCACACGAGACCAGGCGCTGTGGCTGGTTCTCGGCCTGATCGCTTTCACCGCCCTGATCTCCACTCTCTCGGGGCTTTGGGGAGTTCTGGTCACTGACCTTTTTCAATTCGTCATCAAAATGGGGATGGTCATTGTTCTAGCCGTGGCCGCGGTCCACGCCGTCGGCGGCATCGGAGTCATGCGCGCCAAACTGCTCGCCTTGGACGCCGCGCGGCAGGCGCAGAACGGGGGCCACGGCTCAGTGTTGAGCTTCGTGCCCGATCTCAATTCGGCCTGGATGCCGCTCATCACGTTCTTTGTCTACGTCTCCATCAACTGGTGGGCCACCTGGTATCCGGGCGCCGAACCCGGCGGTGGAGGTTACATCGCACAGCGCATGTTCTCGGCGAAGGACGAGAAGAACTCGCTGCTAGCCACTCTGTTCTTCAACATCATGCATTACGGCGTGAGGCCGTGGCCCTGGATTCTGGTGGCGCTGGCCTCGTTGATACTATTCCCTAATTTGTCCGACCCGGAGAGCGGCTACGTCAAGGTGATGATCGACTACCTGCCTCCTTACTTGCGCGGTCTTATGGTGGCGGCGTTCGCGGCCGCCTATATGTCGACCATCGCGACGCAACTGAATTGGGGCGCAAGCTACGTGGTGAACGATTTCTATAAGCGTTTCCTGAAGCGAAAGGCGAGCGACAGGCACTACGTGGTGGCCTCACAGGTGACCACGGTGATGCTGACAATCGTGTCAGTTCTGGTGACGCGCGAGATGACGTCGATTTCAGGGGCCTGGAAGCTGGTGATTCTCACCGGCGCCGGCACGGGCCTGGTGCTCATGCTGCGTTGGTATTGGTGGCGCATCAACGCGTGGAGCGAAATCTCGGCGATGATTTGCGCGGCCGCGGTATCTATCTGGCTTCAGAAGGGCATCGGGTTCGATAGCGATGACCCGCGCGGCTTCGCGATGATCATCATCATCACCGTTTCCATCACCACCGCCGTCTGGCTGATCACGACTTTCCTCACTCAGCCGGAAGCCACTGAAACGCTGGTGAGCTTCTACCGTAAGACACGCCCGTCACTCGCAGGATGGCGGCCGGTGGCGGCGCTGGCGCCGGACGTGAAGCCCAATCGCGATGGATGGTTCAACGTGCTGGACTGGCTCAGCGGGTGCCTGCTGATCTATGGCTTCCTGTTTGGAACGGGAAAGCTGCTGCTGCATGAGTGGCTGCCGGGGGCGATTCTGTTGGCGCTGGGTATTCTCGGCGGGGCGCTGATCTATTGGGATCTGAACCGCCGGGGCTGGAGCCGGGTGGTGGAATAAACCCGGCTTCAGTGCGCGGTGCGCTCCGTTTCGGCGTGGAACCCGGTCGCGCGCCGGCCATTTTCGAGGGGCCGTTGTGGTGCGAACTTGCCGATGGCGGCTAGCAGCGTGCCCTTTGAGATGGGCTTTGTCAGGTGAGCGTTGCAGCCGGCCGACAGGCTGCGCTCGGTTTCCTCCGGACCGGCATCGGCGGTGAGGGCGAGAATCGGCACTGGCGCGCTCCCCAGATTGCGCTCCCGTTCCCGGATGGCCCTGGTGGCGGTGAGGCCATCCATCTTCGGCATCCGCACGTCCATCAAAACCATGTCGAAGTCTTCCTGCTGTACCCTCTCCACCGCGCTCTGCCCATCTTCGACAAGGGTCAGCACGTACCCGGTTTTGCCGAGGTAGGCCTTGAGCAGCCTTTGGTTCTGGTCGTTATCTTCGGCGATGAGAATACGCAGCCCTTCCCGCGGCGGACCGCGAAGGGTTGAATCAACGGTTTGTTTGGCCGGCTCCGCCGGAGCGGAGACCGCCGGTTGATGAAATGGAATCGAGACGGTGAACGTAGTGCCCCCGCCGGGAATGCTTTCCACCTCAATCTTTCCGCCCATAGCCTCCACGATGCGGCGGCAGATGCTCAGGCCCAGACCGGTCCCGCCATACTTTCTGGAGGTGGACGAATCGGCTTGCGTGAAGTCCTCGAAGATGGCCCCCAGTTGGCTGGCGGGAATGCCGATGCCCGTGTCGGAAACGGAAAACTCAATCGTGACTGGGGCCACCGATGCGGTGCCGCGGCCGACGGTTACCGTGACTTCCCCGTAATGTGTAAACTTCGCGCTATTGCTGATCAAGTTCACCAGCACTTGCCGGAGCCTTGCCGGATCGCCAACCACAGTGATATCCGCCTGGGGATTCAGTTCCAAAAGCAGCCGGATGCCTTTCTCGGCGAAGTGGGGACGGAACAGATCCACGGCGCCGGTCACCAACGGCCTGAGGGCAAACGAAGACTGTTCCAGGGTCATCCGGCCGGCTTCAATCTTCGAGAGATCGAGGATGCCGTCGATTAAGAACAGCAGCCCGCGCCCGGCTGAGCGGAAGGCATCGACATACTCCCGCTGCTGTTCATCGAGCCGGGTGTTCGAGAGGACGTCGGCCATGCCGAGAATCGCATTCATCGGGGTGCGGATTTCGTGGCTCATGGCGGCGAGGAAGGCGCTCTTCGCTTTGTTGGCCTTGTCGGCGCTTTGCTGTGCTTCTCGAAGGTCTTCCATGGCTTCTTTCTGTTCGGTAGTATCCCGGACAATGCTCGAAAATCCGCGCACTTGCCCTGCTTCGTCGCGAAAGGGAGTGAGCACTCTGCTGGCCCAGCGGAGGGAGCCATCCTTGTGAACCCGCAACCCTTCCTCGTGAAATCGCCCTTGCTCAAGGGCCAGAGCGCCGCAGCGTTGGGGCAGGCCGGCGCGAATGTCCTCATCGGTATAGAACATTGAGATGTTCTGGCCAATGGCCTCCCCCGCGGCGTACCCGTACAATCGTTCGGCGCCGGAGTTCCAGGTGGTAATTCGCAACTCCGGATCAAGCATCAGGATGGCGTAATCTTTGACGCCCTCCACCATGAGCTTCATCAATTGCTCACTTTCGAAGAGTTGGGAGGTGCGCCGTCTCACCCTTTCTTCGAGGCTGGCATTCAGCGCCTCTACCTCCGCCTGAGCGCGCTTCACGTCGTCGATATCGGTGGCGGTGCCGAACCAGCGGCTGACGTTGCCGTTCTCGTCAAACTGCGGTAGGCCGCGCGCCAGGTACCAGCGATAGGCGCCGTGGTGGCGGTCCCAAAGGCGGTATTCCATCTGCAACGGAGTGGACCTCTGCGAGGCTCGGCCCCACTCCGAAACACTTGCCTCAACATCGTCCGGATGCATGAGGTCCACCCAGGCTTGTGCCGAAGTGGGGTCGCCTACGAAGCCTGTTAATTCCCGCCACCGGTCGTTGACAAAATCAACCTGGGCGTCCTTGGTGGCTGTCCACACAACTTCAGGCACGAAATTCGCCAATTCGCGGAACCGGTTCTCCGACGCCTTGAGCGCCGCTTCGGCGTTCTTGCGGGCGGTAATATCCGTACTCAAGCCGAAGACCCGGCGTTGCGGGTCCTGGACGTCCATTCCGGTTCGGGCGCCGATCCAATGGAGGCTGCCGTCTGGCCAGACAACGCGATATTCGATGTCGAGACTGGTCTTCGTTCCCAGCATCAGTGACCACTTCTCGACCACCAGGCCGCGATCATCAGGGTGAATTCGTTCGAGAAACCAACTTACCGCCACCGGGCCGGCGACTGCCGGTTCCCCGAACATCCGGAAGATTGTCTGATCGCCTGAAATCAGGCCGGCGTCGACATCGTAAGACCACTCTCCCAACAGCCATTCCCGGAGGGCCTGCCGTTGCTGCCCGTTTCGGGTCAATGAGGCGGCGGCGCGAAGCGGGGCCTCACCGGCGTTTGAGAGGTGTTGCGGGGCGTGGTTCCCGGCCTTCAACCGTCCCGTCCACACCAGCCACCAGACCAGAATCCCACCCAGGACGCCCGAGGCCATCGCCACGAGTGAAGCAAGGGGTAGGGTAATTGTGTTTTCGACGAGCACGAATTCCGGCTGACCACAAAGTGTGTTGTAAGAATCGCGTAAGTGGGAGCAAGCGATCTCGCAGCCCGGAATCCCTTAGGCTTGGTTCCAAATTGTGGGGGAACGCGCCCTGCGGACGGTTTCAACCCACATCCCGGACGGCAGCGGGAGGCCCCGCCGAGCATCCGGTAACGTATTTGTGATACTAAGTCATTTGCATACCATGGATTAGGGCAAAATGTCGAGGAAAAAAGGTTGAGGCAAAGGTTTGATGGCGCCGCTGGCACATTTGCCGTCTTGCGCGCCGGAGCGAATCCCCGGGCCTATGGCACTTCAGAGCCAGCCGGATTTGGGTGGAACTTCCTTGCGTGCGGCGTCAGCTTCTTCAGCAGAAACTCCTGGGCGAGGTTGCCGACAGCATTCCCGCCGATGTTGAAGACAGTATTTTCGGAGATCGAGCCGATGCCGTTGCGGTCTTTCGGCGGGTAGAAGAGATTTGAGATTCCGCTGGCCGCGAAGTTGCCAAGAATATTGGAGTAGTTGAGCTGCCACCGTCCATTGTCTCCCTTGCCGATGATGGAGCGGGAAACGGCGTAGAAGAAGCGCGATCGAATACTGCCGGTTCCCTTGTAGAAGTACCGGGGATCCTGTTTGAAGAGGGAGGGAAAAACGGCGTCGCTCAACAGAGCGCCGGTAAAGAGCGTGGCATAAGCGGCGCCATAGCGCTTTGCGTAGCCCTCAGCGCCTTGACCGAACTCGGTGTAATCGTTGCGGGATTGCTGCACGCCGGCGATCAAGCCCGCCAAGCCAAAGGTGACTGGGTCGATACTCGATCGCCAGGTCAATTCGAACTTCTGTTTGGCGGTGAGAGGAAGGGCGTCGGGCAGGTAGCTGACATAAAAATTCGGCACGAAGCCGAGAACTCGCTGCTGCTCCTGGTCTTTGATCTCCTGTTCGGCCAATTCTGTTTTCGTGAGCGTCACGTCCACACCGCTCACAATCACCGCCAGAGACAGCATCACCGGAGGCAGAATGGCCGTTTCGCCGGTCTCGAGGATTCCTGACGAGGCTTGTTGTGCGAATCCGGAGGCGGAGATGATGAGATGGAAGGGTCCGGGAGAAACGTTAGGGAAAGAGAATTGGCCATCGGCGCCGGAGAGAACCTCCGTGCCCGTCGAGCCCTCGTCCCGCGAAAGTGTTACTTTCGCGCCGGCAATAAAGGCGCCGGTTTTATCGACCACGGCCCCCGTGATTATGCCCACCTGTGGCTGGGAGCTAGTTGACTCCGTATGCGATGACGGGGATTGCGACTGCGAAAGCGCGGGGAGGGCCAAGAGCAGAAACAACAGGGCCAGAGGCCAGGGGCCGAAACCTTGCAGCGAACTTGGCCAATTTTCGATGCCTCGGGGCGGCTTGCTTCTTCGCATAATGCGTGGATACGCCTCTCGCACCCAGGAATCGCATTTTACCAAAGCAAACTACCCATCCGGCTCAACCGGCGGGTACCGCAACAATATTTAATACTCGCGCTGTGGATGGATGCCTCGTCTGCCCCGTGGCGCGGGCTTTCTAGGAGAACCAGCCGCAGGGGTGAATCGATTTTCACTCAACCAGGGAGAATCTCAGCCGTTTAACAATGGGAAGTCCTTCCGCATCGTGACCGACAATCTGGTGAGTTGCACCCTCCGGGAGTTCCTGGCCGTCGTGGAGTTCGATAGCCTCTCCCCGAATCGCCACTCCTCTCCGAAAGGCAGCACTCTCGCCAGAGGGCGTCAACTTGCGCCTAGTTTTGGCCTTCCCGGCGCGAGACCGGCCTGTTTTCTTTATCATCTGGAATCCATCCACCTTCAGTTCAGCATTTGTCGATCAAACCGTCGCTACATCAAATATCGAAGAAGCGCCGCGAAATCAGGACAGTCGGCTTCTTCCCCGAACCGTCTGCGATCCGGAGTTCATGACTCCGCGGGGTATCGAGGAACACCGGGGGATGGACCGCATCACGCGCCAATGATACCTCAAGCTCTCCTAACTCCACTCGGCCACGCCGGAATAAATTGAGCAGAAACCTCTCTGCGGCATCTTCCCAATCCGGCTCGGCCACACCGTTCTTTTGCAGTTTTTTCCCATTCTCGACCGGAACCTGCACGAGAATATCGCAGTCGCTAAGTCCGAAGCGGCGTCCGTCGAACCGCAGCGGCTCGACCGGGCCTTCCGAGGCAGCGGGTTGTCGCTTCGGTGGGGTCGTGGGGCGTGCGAAGACCTCACCGACCTGCAGTATCCCTCTTCTGGCAAATCCCGTCAGGATGGCTGAGCGGAACTTGCGGTCAAAGACCGTCTCATCGTAAGAGATCAGGCGGCGGGCAACGGGTGCGAAGAACGCCGGCTCGAACAGTGCGTCCCGCGCCGCCGACGCTAGCATTCTTCCAGCGCAGTGGACCACCGTTTGTAGCTCTGTGACTGTCGGATTGTCCCCCTTCGACTCGATTCGCAACATTCCAGCCAAGATCTCAAGAAATGCGCCAGTGAAGACTCTGGAAAACGAGTGCGGTGCCGAAGAGAGCAGTACCGCCGGACCAGTTGGCGGAAGTTTTCTTGGGTCGGTATAGAAGAACGAATTCGCCGCATTGCGAAGACAATCAGCATCCACTGTATCCGGGCGCCGGTATCGAATTGCCGCCCCCAACTGCTCGCCAAACCTCGACAAACGGGACGTATTCTGCAGCCTACCCTCCGTCTCTTCGAGGACCGACACCCGAAAGCTCTCCAACTGCAGCGTCGATAGGATGGCAGATATATCGGCAAAAGCCTCGTGGAACGCTGCAACTTCGTCGGATTCCGCGTCGAACAACTCCGGCCTTATGCTATCAAGAACCGCATGCCCCAGTTCGTGCCCAACTATGTCCGGGCTCTCACCGGTGTAGACGGTTTCTCCCGCGATCACTTTGTGTCCGAAATCAAGACGCGTCCGATCATAGTACGCATTAAGGTCAACCAGTTCATTCAGCCTGACTGGAAGCGACTGGTCACGACCCTTTCCGCGCTGCCAGCGGGCTTCGAGTTTCTCGCAATCAAAAACCGTTCGCCAAAAGCTCAGACCACGGCAGAGGGCTTCGCGCGCAACCCAATACCGAAAGTCGTCGGTCCCTTTCCGATACCGACCAGGCTTGTGTGGTCCCGCGCCTTGGATGTTAATCACTAACCCCTCGTGCGGGAGTAGTGGCACCGGGGTCGGAACCGGCTGGCAATCCTTCACGCTGTGAGGATCATCCTCCCAAGTTAGGATTTGGACATTTCTCTTGCTTAAAGTTCGTTTTGTGTTTGCCACGTTTATGTGCCCGAGTGTCGCCGAATCCAATCGCCTCTCGTTTTGAGATATTGCCAATTATTGACCATAAGAGCATACGTCACCGTTGGGTGTTTGAAACCGATCCGCAATTTGCGTGTAACGGCGGACCAGGCCATCGCATCTCACACGCTAGAGACACTTTGGTTTCTGCGTGGAGGTTCCTAGCAGTTCCCGTGATACATGGAGTTTCCGATGACAAAGAAGGTAGCTCAGCCGCGCACCTCGAAAAACAAGTTGGAACGCAAGGCGAATCCGTCACTGGAGCGCGCCGCCTTTCGGAGGGGCTTGGCGATTCGCGGAGAGGCTCTCGAACTAAACGACGGCATCCCGGGAGGCGCAACCCACCAAATCGTCGGTCACGATGCGGAAAGTCTTCCCATTGTGAAACGAAGAAGGTTCTCTTTGCTGGGAACGCTCTCAGGGTGCCGTCTTTAGGTCATCTTCTCTTTTGGGTGGTATCTGCTGGCGCGCATTTTTCGAGGATCTTCCTACACAAGCCAAGCCTTTCGCGGCGATGTTTGGGATGACCTCGATCTAGAAAGCGCGCGCCACGGGGAACCCAAGCCGCAACCCGAGATCCAACCCTCATTCGTGTCTTAACGCGTGCATCGGATCTACCCGTGACGCCCGGTAGGCGGGCGCGAATCCCGCCACCAGCGCCATCGCTAACAGCACTGCTCCCGCGGCGGCTAACGTGACCGGATCGTTCGCTTTCAGCCCAAACAGCATTGACGCAATCAGCCGCGTTACCCCAACCGACGCGCCAATTCCCAGCGCCACTCCGAGACCCGCCAGCACCGATGCCTCTTTGAGAATCATGGCCAATACTTCGCGCGACCGCGCGCCCAGCGCCATGCGAATCCCGATCTCGCTGGTTCTTCGCGCCACCGTATAGGCCATGATGCCGTAAATGCCGATACACGCAAGCAACAGCGCCAAGAGCCCAAAGCCCGCCGTCAGCGCTGCAAAAACGCGCTCATTCGACATCGTCGCGTCAATCTGCTGCATTTGCGTGCGAACCTCCACTAGCGGCAGTCCGCTGTCGATGGACCGAACCGCCTCGCGAATGGCCGGGACAATGCTGGCCGTGCTGGCGGCGGTTCTCAATTCAAAGGTCATTCCGCCCATCGGAATCACCTTCTCATCCGCCTGCACGTAAGGAAAGTAGTAAGTAGCAGGGGGCTCGTCCCTCAGCGTGTTGTATCGCGCATCGGCGCTGATTCCGATGATCTCCACCGGTTCACTTTCCTCCTCGCAGCTTGGCTCAAAGGTCTTGCCGATCGGGTTCTGGTTCGGAAAGAACTTATGCGCCAGAGTCTTGTTCACTATCGCCACCTTCCTCGATGTGCGGGTATCCGCGGCGGAAAAAGTCCGCCCGGCCAGAAGTGGAATCCCCATCGCTTGAAGGAAGTCGCGGCCCACCACGTTCACCATCGCCATATCCTTGCTGCGATCGTTGGTGAGCGGGCGTCCCCCGGGTCGAAAGCAGGTGTTGTCCAGTTCATTAGCTAGCAACGTATCGCTGGAAAGCGTCGCCCACTGAATGCCGGGCAAGGCGGCCAACCGCTCTTCCATCCGTCGAAACAGTTGCGTCATCTGGGCCGTGTTATAGCGCGCCTTCGGCGGATCAACCTCAAACAGCAACAGATGTTCCGGATTGAAGCCCACCGAAACATGCCGTAAGTTGGCCAGCGTCCGAAGGAACAGCCCAGCGCCGATCAGCAACAGCGCCGATAGGGAGACCTGAAAAACCACCAGTGACTTGCCGGCCAGCGCCCGTGAGCGGCCACTGGTCATCCGAGACGATTCCTTGAGGCCCACATTCACGTCGGCGCGCGTCGATCGCCACGCCGGCGCCACACCGAACAGCAGTCCTGTCAGCAGCGACACCCCTAATCCGAACGCGAAAACGCGCCAATTGAAATCGGGAACAAGCGTGGCGGTGCTCCAGGCTTGCTCAAACAGGCCGGGGATAAAGCCGCGCCCAAAGTATCCAACCGCGAGGCCGGCAGACCCTCCCAGCAGGGCCAGCAACACGCTCTCCGTCATCACCTGACGGATGATGCGCCACTTTCCCGCGCCCATGGCCAGCCGCACGCTCATCTCCCGCTGCCGCGCGGCCGCACGAGCCAGCAGCAGATTCGCCAGATTCGCGCAGGCAATCAAGAGCACCAGCCCGGCCACGCCGCTCAATAAGAGGATCGGCTTTGCAAAGTCCACGCTCTGTGTGTCCAAGCCCCGCGCGCCATCGATCAGAGTAACTGGCGCAATCTCTTCTTCTTTCCTTCCCGGTACCGTTGCCCGCACCGCGTTCCGGAAGATTACGTTCATCGCCGCCTCGGCCGCCTTCTGTGACTCGCCCGGCTTCAATCGTCCCGCGATAATCACCCAGGAAAAATTCGGGTTGGTCAGCAACGATCCGCTCGGGCGGGGAATCACTCGGGGTTGAACGCTCATGGGCAAGAAGACCTCGGGTCCCGGGAAACCCGTCTTCATGCCGCGAAACCGAGGCGCCGTCACGCCCACAATCGTCACCGGCAAATCGTTCACGCGGATGGTTTGGCCCAGGGCGCCTGCCGAACGCCCGAAGCGGCTGGCCCAATACCCGTCGCTGATCACGGTGACCGGCGCCGCCGCTGGTGTGTCATCGTCGGGCAGAATTCCGCGGCCGGCGATAAGCGGCGCGCCCAGCGTCCGAAAATAATTGCCTGACACCAATTCGCCATCCAGCGATTCGGCTTCGTGGCCGGTGTTCACCGCCAGCCGGCTCAGATCCTTGAAGGCCACCAGATCCTCTAATGCCTGGTTGTGTTGGCGCAGTTCCCGATACACCTGATACGTAAAAGGCGTGCCCGTCATCCGTCCCTGGTCATCCCTGAGGAACATGCCCCACGCCGATCCAATCTTGGTCTTCGGTGTTTGAATCCACTCCAGCAGCCTGAGCCGGTCCGCATTCGGTACCGCAGCCTGCTTGAGCAGCACTTCCTGGGTCAACGTGAAGATAGCCGTATTCGCGCCGATGCCCAGGGCCAGCGACGTCACGGCAATGGCCGTGAACCCCGGACTCTGACGCAGCGTCCGCACCGCAAATCGCAAGTCAGCTCTCAGCTCATCCCACAGACGCAAACCCAATGAATCGCGGCATTCCTCTTTATGGGCCTCCACACCGCCGAATTCGATCCGCGCCCGGCGCGCCGCTTCTTCGCTGTTCATCCCGCCGCGGACCAGATCTTCCGTGTAGCTCTCAATGTGGAAGCGGAGTTCGCTGTCCATCGCCTTTTCCATCCGGCCGCGATCTAGAATTGACCGGAGCATCGACCGCATAGACGAACGAAGCTTTGCGAGCATGGCTACACCTCCTCCGGCGCGGTTTTCAGGATTCCGGCAATGATCTCCGTCATCCGGTTCCATTTCGCCGCCTCGGCCTGCAGTTGTTTCGCGCCCTCGCGCGTGAGGCGATAGAACTTCGCCTTGCGCTTATTCTCCGATTCGCCCCAATCGCCGGCGATCAGTCCCTGATGCTCCAGCCGGTAAAGAGCGGGATAGAGGGATCCCTGCTGGATCTCCAAGCGGTTACGCGAGATCTGCTGAATTCTAAGAAGCACTCCGTATCCATGGAGCGGTCCCAGCGACACAGCTTTGAGGATCAGCAGGTCGAGGGTGCCTTGCAAGAGGTCGGCGGGTTTGGGCAAAGATGTTCTCCTAGAGGATCTAGGAGACATGATAATCTGACTCTCCTAGACTGTCAAGGAGAGAAGCGGGGGAACAGAATGTGAGCGCAAGGCGTCGGTCCAGACGACTGAAGGTCACTGGCGAGTGCCATTGGGAGACCTCAGGCCCAAGCGGGATCTTTGGCGCCGGCGACTTCCGACTGGCTGCGGAAATTGAAATAGGCATGCACGCCGTTTTCGTCGGTCTTGAGCTGGTTCATTAGAGTGAGGGTTTCAAATCTCCGACATGCCGACTAACTGCCAAATCCGGACAGAATCTCGACGCTCCCGCTTCTCTTCGCATGGAAGTGGATGCCGATTCGAGCCCACTAGGGTGGACTAACGCCTGCCGTTCGGCGGCCGCCCAGGCGGTTCGGTTGTAGGTCCGAACGGTATCTTTCCCCATGTGCTGGCCGGCCTAGCGCACGTAGGATCTTTGCCGCGACGGCGCGCAACGAGGTGTTTCCGAGTGGCCGACAATCCGCTCGGAGCAAGCGTTACTTCGTTGAGAGACGAATTCTCAGACTGCGGCGGCTAGAAATTAAGTGGGGATAGGTTGACACCGTCCATCGCATAACGGGCATAGAGGAAGTCGTGGATCGAGACCACGCGATCGCCATCAAAATCCAGGGCAACAAAATAGGCAGGAGTCTTCAGTGAAATCTCGCGATTGTACACGAGCATCGCGGCCTGGCCATCGACAACGCCCGCCGCGTAAGCCCACTGTTTGGCGGCTGCATAGGCAGCATAGTATTCCCCGACCTCGTTCTTTCCTTGCTTGCGTAGTTTCGTGACGAGGTCGAGTTTGACGTCGTCAGCCAGCATCGCGCGGACGGTGTCGAAGTCTCCGAGCTTGAACCCCTCTACATACGTGATCAGCCGGGCGCGCATTCGTTCCGGCAGTATTGGCAGTGAGGCCCCGGCGGGTTCCTTGGCAAACTCGCGCAAACGGACACGCCCCCGCTGGAGGGCGGATTTCGCGGCGGCCTCGCTGGCACCGGTAATCGACGCAACCTCCTCCAGTGAGTGGCCAAGCACGTCCTTCAGGATGACCGCGCTCCGCTGGAGCGCCGGAAGCCGCATGAAGGTGCGTAGACTCATCGTGGCGGCCTCGTGGTCTTGATCGGGGCGATCCGGGGCGGCAATCATGTCGAGGGCGCCGTCATGCTGCATCATCGGACCGCGCGCACGGCGGCGGTGAAAATCAAGCGCGGTGTTGTGGGCGATTCGGAACAGCCAGCCTTCAGGGTTGTCGATGACGCCGACAGCTGGCAGGGCGGCAAGGGCTTTCATCACTGCGTCCTGGACAATATCCTCGCCGTCGACAGCAGAGCCGGTCATGCGGGCGCAATATCGATGGAGCTTCGGACGAAGCTCACCCACCAAACGCTCGAACCGATCGCGCGGATCATCAGTCATTGACTATCGCGTCCCAGGAATAGCCGTGCTCCTTGGACTATACGTTACGTCGAGCGGCAGGATATCGCTTTCGCTGCGAAAGCCGTAAGCGACGCCGGACATATAACGTCGATCGCCGAGCAGGTCAGCGACTTGTTCTCCAACCTGAGCTGGGCAGAGGATCGAGCCATAACGCCGCATGACATACTCCTCGATGCCGACACCCTCGATTTCGGCGCAGGCGGCCGCGACCTGATGGCCGAGCGTGGTCCCGGGAATCAGCTGCATTGGCACCAGCACTTGAAAGTGGATCCCGAGGTCCCGCTCGCGCGATACCGCGTTTGCACTGTGAGCCATGAACCACAGCATCCGTTTGGCGCCTATGTAGCCTCCAGAGAGGCTCAAGCTTTCGGGCGCGATGAATGGCGCCGCAAGCACCATTGCCGCTCCGCTGGACATGACCAGAACACGGCCGCCCCGCTTCATCGGAGTGTGGAGGGCGGCCTGAATGCCGACCAGGCCTGCCTTTACATCGGTGTTCCAGATGGTCGAGAACTCGTCCCAGTTCTGCTGGTCGATCGGCTTTATCGGCAGCCGCGCGCCGGCGTTGAGGATCAGCACGTCGGGCGCCTCCTTGCGGACCACCTTGTTCATCAGGGTGGCGTCGGTTGCGTCGCCGGCAATCACCGCCGCGCCGGCCTGCTCGGCCGAAGAGAGGTTCGCTCGATCGCGGCCAATTGCGATTACTTTCGCGCCGCAGGCAGCGAGCGCCCGGACCATCGCGAGCCCCAGTCCCTGGCTGCCGCCGGTGATAACCACACGTTTTCCGTTCAGGTTCTGCATGTTCGTCCTCCTTTCTCCGGCCATCAGGCGTGGTGGTTGTAGACGACTTCGCCGGCGAGGCTGTCGAACGCGGCTAGCGCGGCGATCCTTGGGAAGTAAGCGGCCATATCGGGGTTGGTCTGCATCGCCTCTACCGATGCAAGGTCGCGCCACTGCGAGTAGATGACTACATGACGCTGATCCGCTGCGGCGATGAAGCTGGTCGAAAGCCAGCCATCGAGCCTGCTGACGACAGTTTCAGTATTGTCACGGAGGAGCTTGATGAGCTTTTGCTGGCTCTCAGGCTCGACGGTCAGGATGTTGATAAGGGTGGTGACCGTTTTCGTCACCTCTATGGTCGTGTTCATGATTGTTTTCCTCTAAGAGCGTTGTGCTCTGTCCTTACCCCATGAAGACGATTCTGTTAGTCAGAACGGATCGGTAGGGAAAAAAGGTGCCGATTCTTTAGAGTCGGCAAGCACGACGATTCCCGGACCTTTGGTCCCAGCACGGTCAGGGGGAAATCCAGCATGACAATGTTAGTTACCGGTGGAACGGAACTCGTGGGCTCGCGGCTCAGAAGGGTCTTGCGGAGGGAGGCGGTAGCCGCAGCGCGTTGAGAAGCCCGTCGATGCCGTGGGCTGCCGTGCGCTCGGAGGGCCGGCCAAGGAACGGATTCGTGCTAGTCTCGGCGCCCGCCGCCGAAGACGCGCAGAAGAATGTTCAACGCGGCTACAAAAACGTTGAACACGCCGGCGAACAGCATCAGCGCGCCAGGGATGGGGCTATCGGCGTCAGGCGACCCCAGCACATTGCTGGTGGAGTAGACCAGGGTGAAAACACCCATCATTCCGATGCCAAACGAAATCAGGATGCCCAGAAAGCCGATTTGGAGGAAACTGTTGAGGATCACCGCGCCGATAATCGAAAAGAAGAGGCCGGTCATCAAACCGCGCGGCGCCGAGAATTGGCGGCTGGTGGTCATGACGTAGAAAGTGATGCCGATGAAGACGAAGGCGGTGATGCCCAGAGCCGCCAGGATCATGTTCGGGGCCAGGGTCCGCGCCACCCACAGCAGGGGCGAGAGGGCGATGCCCGAGACGAAGCCGTCGAAGAGCAGAGCGGGTACCCCAAGTTGGGGATTGTAGCGGACGGACATGGCGATCCGCGGAACCAGGTTCAGCAGCAGCATGGCGGCAATCCAGCCAAGCCATCCGGAGAAAAACCGGGCCAGCGTCGCCGAGGTGGCCCCAATAAAGCCGCCGGCGAGCGCGGCACAGACGGAGAGTCCAAACAGGAAATACGTCTGCTTGATGACGGCGGCGCCGCGCACGCTTAAGGGCGTGGAACCGCTGAGCTTGTCCCAGACCGAAGCCGGCGCATTGGTGTTGTACATTGTGTGAGTACCTACAACCATTTTAATGGTTCTGGCGCGGAACGTGGCGCTGAGACCGGGTGCGTTAGCATAGCGGCGTGAAGAATATCAGCGTACTTTCAGTCATTTTGTTTGCCGGCGTATTTCTGGCTGGCGCCGGACTCGGCCTGGGCCAATCGTGGCCTCTGGCGGATGGTTGGGTGTCTCTGTTTAACGGGAAGGACCTGACCGGCTGGAAGCCCAGCGAGAACGAGTCTACGTTCTCAGTGAAGGACGGCGTCATCGTCGCGCACGGTCCGCGCAGCCATTGCTTCTATGTGGGCGATTACCACAACCATACTTTTAAGAACTACGAACTGAAAGTGGATGTGATGACTGAGGCGAACTCCAATGGGGGCGTGTACATCGACACGGAATTTCAGGCGGGCTGGCCGGGGAAAGGCTTTGAAGTGCAAGTCAACAACACTTACAATACCGACCCCCGGCGCACCGGGAGCCTCTACGAAGTAAGCGACGTCCACGAACAGTTGATCCCTGACCATCAGTGGTTCACCGAGGATATTTTGGTGAAGGATTCCACCATTGTGGTGAAGTTGGACGATAAAGAAGTGGTGCGCTGGACGCAGCCCGCCGATTGGGCCGGCACGAAGGACTTCAAGGATCGCCGCATCCAGGCAGGCACCATCGCGTTGCAGGCGCACGACCCGGGCAGCACAGTCTACTACAAGAACATTCGCATCAAGGTTCTGGACTAGTGACAGAGAGCCTGGGTGAGTCCTCGGTGAAGGGGCGCCGTCAGGGCCTCAATCGCCGAACGGCCTACCTGATTCTGATCTTGGTGTTTGCGCTGTCGCGCGCCGCCTATTATCTGGCTGGCGTGCGGTTCGATATCGATCCCCTATACCGCTTCTATCAATTTGTCGACCCGGAGCTTCTGCGCCGCAGGCTATTCGAAACCGCATGGTACATGCACACTCAGCCGCCGGGTTTCAATTTCCTGGCCGGCCTGATTGTGAAGCTTTCCTCTGACCGGGCGACGCTGACGTGGCTGTTTGGCGGGATCTACCTGGCGATGGGCCTGGGAATCGCCCTGCTGGTCTACCGGTTACAACGGGAACTAGGCGTATGGCAGTCGATAGCGCTACCTCTTTCAGCATTGTTTGCGGTGGCCCCCGGGACCGTGTTGCATGAGAACCTGTTCCTTTATGAGTATCCGCAGTTGCTGGCGCTGCTAGGGGCGGCGGTGGCGGCCATCCGGTTTTTCCGCACGGGGAAGAAGGCGTGGGCCGTGCTCTTTTTTGCCGTCGTGGCGGGGCTGCCGGTGTTTCGCGCGACATACCACTTGTTGTGGGCGGTCATCGCCGGCGCGGTGTTCGCGTATCTGGCGTGGCGGTGGGAACGGCGATCATCGAGCCCACCGGGAGCATTTCGATTCGCGGTCGCATTGGCGGTGGTTGCGTGCGTTCCGTGCCTGATCCTCTACGCCAAGAACCAGGCGCTCTACGGCCAATTCGCCGGCAGCACGTGGTTGGGTGAACAGGCCAGCACTTTGACGGTGTGGCAACTGACTCCCGAAAAGCGCGAAGAGTTCATCGCGAAGGGCCTCATCTCGACGATCGGGCGGATTCCGGCGGCGTCACCGCTCGCGGACTACAAAGATTTTCTCCACCCCGTGGCGGCAACGGGCATTCCGATTCTCGACCAAAGGACCGATTCCACCGGCCGCGACAATCTCAATAATTTGCTGTATCTGCAAACCGGAGAGTATTACATCAAGGACGCGAAAACGCTGCTGCGCATTTACCCACAGTGTTACGTCAAGTCATTGGCTATTGCTTGGTTTACTTACTTTCTTCCCGCCGGCGACTTCCCGTTCTTTACCTTAAACCGGCCGAAGATTGCGGCGTGGGACCGGGCTTTCAACGTCGCGGTCTATGGACAGTGGAAGGATGCCAGTGACCGCAAGGGTCTGCGGCGCGAAGGGATGGGCCCGGCAATGATCTTGCATGAGGGCACCTATCTGATGGTGCTGCTACCCACGCTGTTTCTCTTCGGCTGCTGGGAAATCTGGAGGCTGTTTCGCGAACGAAGCAGCGATGTCTGGTTGCTGGCGGGGTTGTCATTCATGATTTTCACCATTGCCACGGTGTCGTTTATCTCGACGGCGCTTTCAAGCTTCGAATGCAACCGGTACCGCTTTCCGCTGGACGGGTTTTTCGTGGCGCTGGCGGGGTTGCTGGCGACCAGGTTTATGGAGTCGCGGCAAAATCGGGCGCGGTCCGCGCCGGAGTAGGAGCCAACCACCTCCGTCAGACTTCTTCTGGCGTGCGAGACGCCTGAGTAGCTGCGCCCTCATCGGATCGCGGCAGCGTAACCTCAAACGTGGTTCCCTGGCCTACCTCACTGCGAACCGAAATCCGGCCCTGGTGCTCATCCACGATCTTAGCCACCAACGCCAGTCCCAGGCCCACCCCATCGGGTTTGGTGGTGAAAAACGGATTGAAGATGCTCTCCAGATGCTCCGCGGCAATTCCAGATCCTTCGTCGATCACTCGAATAGCGACCCGAGCCGGCGTCGCCTCTACTTCGACGCTGACCCGCTTGCCCGGCTGCGAGGCCTGTACCGCATTCTGAATCAGGTTCAGCAAAGCCAGCCGCAGAAGATCCTGGTCAAACGGAAAGAAGAGGCTGCCGCCGGAAAGCCGCCTGTCCAGCCGGACGCCTCGCCTCTCGGCGAGCGGCTGCAATTGGTTCAAAACTTCATCCACCAACGCGTTCAAATCGGCCACCGCCGCATGCAGTTCCAGGGGCTTCGCGAAATCCAGAAATCGCGAGATCAGGGCGTTGGTCCTATCCACTTCCGATGAAATATAGCCCGCCATTTCAGCCATCACCTCGGGCTTGCCGGCCGAAGTGGTCATCATGTCGGCTGAGGCTTTGATGGTCCCCAGCGGATTCCGCAGCTCGTGCGCCAGACCCGCCGTCAGTTGTCCCAACGCCGCCAGACGTTCACTGCGGCGCAGCGAGGCCTCGGCTTTGCGCAGGTTGCGGGCGGCCTCCTCGGTGCGGGTCATCTCCTCTCGTTTGCCGTGCGCCTGTTGGTAGACCAGGAAGCCCACCACAAACAGAAAGATACAGCGCAAGGTCAGGATGTTGATGTCTTCCTGCGTCAAGGGGAAGTGCGGAAACAGGAGGAACGAAAGATACGAACCGCAGGTGAGCAGAATGAACGCGAACGTTCCGGCCAATCCCAGCGTGGTGGCGGCGGAGATCACCGGCACGAAAAGTATTTCGTAGTAATGGCCCGTGAAGGTGTCGGCGTATCCCACCAGCAGCCACGCCAGCAACAGCTTGATGGCGCTGGCCACCGCTTGGCCGCGGGCCGAACCGAACACCTTCATCCGCGGCTCAAGCACCTGAAAAATGGCCAGCACCACCAGAATGATGATGGCCGGGTAATTCTTCTCCGTGTTGAAAATGGCCAGCGCCGAGAACAGCGTCAGCCATACAAAGTCTTCAAAGCGGAGCAACCAGCGGGGCTTCCGGAGGCGCATTTCAGCAGTGGATACCACGTGGGTTATCTTACAGGCCCTGTGACACAATGAAGGCAACCCGAAGTTTTTCATGAACGCTTTGAACCCTGAGACGCAAGCTCCCGGCGACATCGGCGAGGAGCCGGAAGACAACTCATTTGCCGGCATTCTGTCGGATTTTGAGCAGTCGCACGGCGGCGAAGACAGATCTGAATCGGTGCAGGGAACCATCGTTTCGGTGACGGCCGAGACCGTTCTGGTGGATATCGGCCGTAAGATGGAAGGCTCGTTGCCGTTAGCGGCATGGCGCGAATCGAACACCGGCGAGCCTGTTCGCGGCCAAACCATCCTGGTCAACGTCGGTCCCCCCAATGCCGAAGGCAGCTATGAGCTTTCCACCATTAAGGTCTCCCGGCCCAAGGATTGGAGCGGTCTCGAAGCAGCCTTTGCGGAGAAGCGAACCGTCGCCGGCACAGTCGCCGAACAGGTGAAAGGCGGTTTCCGGGTCGATATTGGAGTGCGCGCGTTCATGCCGGCCTCGCGCAGCGGCGTTCGCGATGCCGAGGACATGCCGAAGCTGGTGGGGCAGGAGATCCAGTGCCGCATCACCAAGCTGGATACTGAGAAGGAGGACGTGGTTGTCGATCGCCGCGTCATCATTGAAGAAGAACAGGGTCGGAAGCGCGAGGAAGTGTTCGGAAAGTTGACGGAAGGCGCCGTCGTCAAGGGCCGCGTCCGCTCCGTCATGGATTTCGGAGCGTTTCTCGATCTGGGTGGTGTAGACGGCTTGCTGCATGTGATGGACCTCTCCTGGTCTCGCGTCGGCAAGGTTAGCGATGTCGTGAAAGTGGGCGATGAGCTCGAGGTCAAGCTGCTCAAGATCGATCCCGTCACGAAAAAGATCTCGCTCGGGTTGAAGCAATTGCAGGAAGAGCCGTGGACAGCGGCCGCCCGCACCTTCGAACAGGGACAGCGCGTTTCAGGCACCGTTTCCCGCCTGACGGAGTTTGGCGCCTTCGTTGAACTAATGCCCGGCGTTGACGGTCTTATTCACCTTTCGGAAATGTCGTGGGACAAGCGCGTCCGCAAGCCCGCGGACGTCGTGAAGGTGGGTGAACGGGTGGATGTGCTGGTGCTGCAGGTGAATGTTTCGGAACGGAGAATCAGCCTTGGCCTGAAGCAGGCGCTGGGCGATCCGTGGGCGGACGTTCTCACGAAGTATCCGGTCGGCGCGGTAGTTGAAGGCTCGGTCACGAACGTTACTAACTTCGGCGCGTTCGTCGACCTGGGCGAAGGCATCGAGGGCATGATCCACATCTCGGACATTACCAACGAGAAGCGTCTGGACCATCCCAGGGAGATGCTGGCTAAGGGTCAAACCGTCAAGGCCACAGTTCTGGAAGTGGACCCTGAGAAGCGCCGTATCCGCTTGGGCATGAGGCAGTTGGAGCCGACCAACATCGACCGTTACATCGCCGGGCACAATACCGGAGACAGCGTCAGCGGCCGATTGGTGGATGTTCAGGGCAATTCGGTGAAGGTAGAGCTCGGCGAGGGCGTGATCGCCCGCTGCCAGGTAAAGACGGTGGAAAAGAAAGAAGAGGCGAAGGCAGCCTCAGCGGCCGACGTGGGCACTCTGGGCGCGATGCTCTCCGCCAAATGGAAGCAGGGCCCGGCGGCGAGCGAGACATCGGGGGGCAAGGATGGCCTCAAGGCAGGCCAGGTCCGGAGCTTTCGAATATCGAGTCTCGATCCTGCTAAGAAATTGATCGAGTTGGAGTTAGCTGGGTGAGCTTGTGGGGCGGGCTGGAAGCCCGCAGCCGATTGGAAATCGGCCCCGCTCTACCGCCTCGGCAGCCGGGCCGCAGCGCGTGATCCCTCGAAATTCTTTTGCTTTTTCCCCTGACAAAATGCTATCTCATCCGTCCTACTAAGTAGTGAACACCCGAGCGGAGACGATCAGAAGCACGGATGCGGTGGGGCGCGCGGCCGAACGCGCTGACGAATCGGCTCTCATCCGCGCTGCCCAACAGGGCAATCAGGAAGCCTTTGAGCAACTGGTTCGCAACTACGACCAGAGCGTCCTCCGCTTGGCCCTGAACCTGCTGCGGTCGCCCGAAGACGCCCGCGACATCTACCAGGAAGCCTTCCTGCGGGTTTACAAAAACCTGCATACCTTTCGCTTCGATTGCAGTTTCAATACCTGGCTGTATCGAATCGTCTCGAACCTGTGTCTCGATCAGTTGCGCAAACGCAAGGTGCGCAAGGAAGAATCGCCTTCGGTCTCGACGCGCGAGGGCGAGATGGACCGTTTTGAGTTCATTGCCGAAGAGCGGGCTGGCGTGGATCCTCAGCGCAGCCTCATGAGCGCCGAGCTCCAATCCAAGATCTCAGAAGTCTTAAGCTCATTGACCAATCGCGAGCGGCTTGTGTTCGAGATGCGCCACTACCAGGGGATGCGCCTGCGCGCCATTGGTGAGTCGCTCGGAACAACGGAGGAAGCGGCCAAGAACTGCCTCTTCCGGGCGACGCAGAAAATGCGGACCGCGCTCGGAGCTTACGCATGAACTGTGAGACCGTTCAAGAAAACCTGTCTCTCTACTTATACGGCGAACTGAACTTTCACGACGAAGAGCAGTTCGATTCTCATATCGCCGAGTGCGCCTTCTGCTCGGCGGCACTTGATCGCGAGCGCACCTGGCACGCGGCTGCTCTCTCGAAGAGTTCCGACGTTCCGATGGATCTGTTGTCCCGTTGCCGCCGGGATCTTTCTCGCACTCTGGATGCGTTGCAGCCTCCCAAGCCCAGCCGTTGGGAACAGTTTCTGGAAACCCTGGACATCCGGCCGTCGCATTGGTCTACTCAGCTCGCCGTGGCTTCGCTTCTGCTGTGCGTGGGTTTTTACTCTGCTCGTTTGCTGGGCCGCCAGTCTGAGGCGACGGGCGGCGGGTTTTCCTCGTCCAATGACATGTCGCTCTTGAGCCCCGGCCCGTCCAACCCCGTTCGATTTATCCGGCAAGCCGAGGGCGGCGACCCGGACCGGATTGAAATTGGCGTGGACGAGGTCAGGCCGCACCGCCTGCTGTTTCGCCGTGACGATCCGGCGCTTGAGCGCTGGGCCATCGCGACCGTCGCTGAAGCCGACGATCCCTCGCTTCGCCTCGATTCCATTGAGTTGCTGAGCAGCCGCCCGTGCGCGGCGGGCAAGAGCGCATTACTGGCCGCGCTTCGCGATGCGAATACGGCCGTCCGTCACCGGGCTCTGAGCGCGCTTGAGCCCTGCGCCCCCGACCAGGCGGTGCAGGACACCGTTGTGCAAGTTCTGGCAACGGACCAATGCCCGAGGCTGCGGATGGAGGCGATTGAGTTCCTGGCGCCACCCACCGGGCCGGTCACCGTTCGCCGCCAATTTGCGGGCGTTCTGCAGGGCGTAGTGGAGCGTGAAAGCGACGGCCATGTCCGCTTACGGTGCGAGCGCGTCCTGCAGGATATCAAGGCCTCGCCGGTTACGTATTAAAGACAGTTATCGGCGGAGCGGCCAAGTGCATGGGTGGCGCAGGCTTTGGCCAGCCCGCCCTACATCAGCGCGTTATTCCGGCATGCCGTGCACGGGCAAATCTCCCGCAAGTGCTGAAACGAATAAATCCCCGAGCTATGTCCGTCGTTCCAGTAAATCCGCACCGCATAGGAGCCAACCGCCTCCACTTGATTCATCTTCAGCCGCGGCTTGAACATTGGGAAGGGCTCGGGTTTTGAGTAGCTGGTCTTCTGCGGTTCCGTGCCATGAGCGCCGGTGCAACTGGCGCAGGGACACGAATCGCGCAACAACTCCAGCGCGTACTCGCTATGGTGGCCATCTCGCCAGTCGATCTTGATACCTGTGGATTTCGAAATCGCAATGTGCTCAGGGTCGGCGGCGGCTGGCGTCACGGGCTGGTTCAGTTCGCTCATTGAATGGCGCCGCCTCAAGGGGCTTGCTGGATACGCTCAATGTCGCGCACGCCGGGAATGCGCCGGAACGCCGTGACGAATCGCTCTAACTGCTTCTTGTCCCGTACATCCACCGTGATATCGACAACGGCCGAGTTATCTGAGCGGCTCTCATCGCTGCGCGCTTCCAGGCTCCGAATGTTGCACTCCTCCGCGAAAAGAATAGAGGTCAGTTGATTCAAAATTCCCGGCCGGTCGTCGGTAAAGATCACCACTTTCACCGGCAGAGGATCGGAGCCGCTGCGCGCCCACTCCACATCGATCTTGCGGTCCACTTCGTACATCAGGCTTTGCACATTCGGACACTGCACTGAATGCACCGCTATCCCCTTGGCTCGCGTAATGTAGCCGACAATCGCTTCGCCGCGTATCGGATTGCAGCATTTCGCCCGGTAGACCAGCACATCGTCGATGCCTTTTACCTTAATCGTCAGGTCGCCATCGCCCAGCGGACTTGTGCCGGGGGGCACGGGCGGCGTGCGTGGCGTTGCGGCGGGGTCGGCGGGAATTTCCTCCGGCGCTACCTTCTGCAGCACCTGGCGCGGCGAGAATTTTCCATAACCGAGCGCCGCATAAAGGTCTTCGGCCTTGCTGACGCCGTAGTCGGAAGCCACCGCTTCCAGGTCTTCGCGGGAAATCCGGCCCAGATTCAGCCCCAGCCGCCGCGCTTCCTTTTCGAGCGACTTCTGGCCGATTTCAACGGCCTTCGCCCGCTCCACGGCGTTGATCACGTGCTTGATCTTGTTGCGCGCCTTAGACGTCTTTACCAGCGCCAGCCAGTCCTTGCTCGGCTGGTGCCCCGGCTGCGTAAGAATCTCCACCACGTCGCCATTGTGCAGCGCGTACTTCAGTGGCTTGATGGACCCGTTCACCTTCGCGCCAACGCACATGTTGCCGACATCGCTGTGAATGGCGTAGGCGAAATCGATGGCTGTGGATTCGCGAGGCAGCACAATCACCCGGCCACGCGGCGTGAACGTGTACACCTCTTCCGGGTAGAGATCCACCTTGAGGGTGGACATGAACTCGCCCGGGTCGCGCAGTTCCCGCTGCCACTCCACCAGTTGGCGCAGCCATGCGATGCGCTGGTCGTCTTCGCCGGGCCCGCGGCGCCCCTCCTTGTACTTCCAGTGCGCCGCAATGCCTTCTTCGGCGATCCGGTGCATCTCATCGGTCCGAATTTGCACCTCGAAGGCGAGGCCGCCGGGGCCGATCACCGAAGTATGGAGAGATTGATAGAGGTTTGGCCGGGGTATCGCAATGAAGTCCTTAATGCGGCCCGGAATCGGATGCCATTCATTGTGAATCACCCCCAGCGCGGCGTAGCAGTTCTTCACTGAATCGGTGATGATGCGCACGGCCAGCAGGTCATACACCTGATCGAGCGAGATCTTCTGCCGCTTCAACTTCAGATACACGGAATACGCGCGTTTCACTCGCCCTTCGACGCGCGCCGGAACGTCCTCGCGCGCCAGCTTCTGCTCAATCTGCAAGCGGATCTGGCGCAGGTACTCTTCGTTCTGGTGGCGCTTGTCTTCGATCTCACGGACCAGCTCCGCCGATGCTTCGGGCTCCAGCGTCTTGAACGACAGGTCTTCCAGTTCGCCGCGGATTTTGCCCATCCCCAACCGGTGCGCGATGGGCGCGTAAATATCCAGCGTCTCCTGCGAAATCCGCACCTGGCGTTCGCGCGAGAGCGATTGGATGGTCCGCATGTTGTGCAGCCGGTCAGCCAGTTTCACGATGATCACGCGAATGTCGCTGGTCATGGCCAACAGCATCTTGCGAAGACTCTCGGCCTGCCGGTCTTCGCGGGACATGGCTTCAATCTTGCTGAGCTTGGTGACGCCGTCCACGCAGCGGGCCACTTCTTCGCCGAATTGTTCCTGAATCTCGCTCAGTTTGACGCTCGTGTCCTCGACGATGTCATGCAGCAGGCCGGTCTCGAGGCACACCAGATCCATCTGCATATCCACCAGCAGATTGGTCACGGCCAGCGGATGAATCATGTAGGGTTCGCCCGACTGCCGCTTCTGTTCGCTATGACGCTCCGCCGCCAGCCGGTAGGCCTTTTCAAGGCCCGCCAAATCCTCTTTGGGCCTCAGCGCGCGGACCTTCCCCTCCAGTTGCAGATAAAGTTCTTCAACGGACGGCGCGGCCGTTTGAGGGATGGACATTGCGGGGACTGCTACTACCAGCGTAACCTGACGGCTCCTTCGCGCGGAGCGCCCTTACTCCTCTGAGCCGCGACTGTCAGGTCAGAACGTGTGAGAAAAATCGGAGCAAGACAGCCGCGCCGCGCCTACTGAGCCGCGACCGTCAGGGATCGACCGCAGAAGCAAGTCTCGCCAGGACCAACCGGTCTCTCCCTGACGGGTTGCGGCCGTTTTCGAATCCGATGTGCGGCATTTACTATCTGGCCGCGCTGCGGGCGGGCCAGCGCATGGCGGCGGCGGTGGGCGATACCGCGTCTTCGGCGGAGTACGGGCGGCTGGCGGATCAGGGCGGAGGGTAGATTGACCTTCGCTCAGGCCTTGTATTGTTCTTCGTTCACCTGTTCCATCCAGTCGACCACCTTGCCGTCGAGCCTTTCCTGGATCGCGATGTGTGTCATGGCCGAGGTTGCCGTGGCTCCGTGCCAATGCTTCTCACCGGGCGGAAACCAGATCACATCGCCCGGCCGAATTTCCTCTACAGGCCCGCCCCAACGCCGCGCCCAGCCGCAACCGGCCGTAACGATCAAGGTCTGCCCCAGCGGGTGTGTATGCCACGCTGTCCGGGCGCCGGGCTCAAAAGTGACGCTGGCGCCTTGAACCAGCGCCGGTTCGGGCGCTTGAAAAAGCGGTTCGATACGGACCGCTCCCGTGAACCACTCTGAAGGTCCGTCTACGAAAGGCTGTGAGCCACTTCTCTTGATTTCCATTTCTTGAGTCCCCTTCACCAGCCGGTCGCTCCCTGGCGGTAGCTTGCAGCCCATAAGGCAGTTTATCTAGCCGGTGAAAGTCCGGTCGCGGGAATTGACTGTTTGCCCGCGTAGTTATATTCGACGCCTCTTGGAGGTGACTTGGGAGGTGAAAGCTCAAACGTAAACGCCCTTGATGGTGAAGGGTTAGCAATCTCTTCGGGCCGTATCGATTTTGGCAATCGACTGGCGCCAGTGCGTCTCGTCCATGTACAGTCCCGTGACATGGACTCGTAAGGGCATGATGGGCCGACCGCTGGTTCACACAGGAGAGCATTCGTTTTATCCGGCGGGTGTTCCATCGGTCCGCATTCGATTGATCGAGGATAAGGATGGAGTGGCAATGACTGTCAGCGATCCGCAATTAGTGATGACGGCGCGGAGACGCGCCTCTTCTACCCGGTGAGTGTTTAGCCGGATGCCCCACTGAACCACGCGCGGAAGCAAGCGAGTAACTCGAAGTTCCTCACTCCGACGTTCACTTACAGGGAAAGGGTGAAGAATCCTGGAGACAAAGCGACGCACCTGCACCTTCCGAGCCGCGACCGTCAGGGAGCGACCGGCTGAAGAGAAGTAAGGGCAACCGTTCGCTGCCTGACGGTCGCGGCTCGGAAGCGCGGCGCCTGCTCTTGATTGGACATCTTCCGCGGACGCAGCGGGGTTTCACCGAAACCAGACGGGCGTTCCTTTCTCAACGAAAAACTGACCGCCCAAAAGGATCGATCGCCCAAAAGGGTCTGATCGCCCAAAAGGGGCTGTCCCTTTTCCTCTGAAATTACTGACGTAAAGGGGCTTACTCGTTTTCGGCAGAACCGTCACAAGCGATAGTCTGGCCCCAGCCTGTCGTCGAAATCCTGACTTGAGAGCGAATTCTCAGGCTATCCCGCTAATGCTTGATCACCGCATCGATCGCCCGCAGATCTTCGATCAACCCCGGCAGCAGCGACAAACGCAACGCATTGGCGCCGTCGGAAAGAGCCAGTTCCGGCTGCTCATGGGTCTCAATGAACACGCCGGCGATTCCCACCGCTGTCGCCGCCCGGGATAGCGGGCCAATGAATTGCGGTTGCCCGCCCGAGGCCGTCCCGGCCGATCCTGGCAACTGCACGCTGTGCGTGGCGTCGAAGATCACGGGATAGCCCGTCTCAGCCATAATCGCCAAGCTGCGCATGTCCACCACCAGATTGTTGTAGCCGAAACTGGACCCGCGCTCGGTGAGCAGAATCCGATGATTCCCAGTGGTCTCCACCTTCTCGGCTGCGTTCGCGAAGTCCTTGGGCGAGACGAACTGGCCCTTCTTGATATTCACTACCCGTCCCGTTTTCCCTGCTTCAACCAGCAGGTCGGTCTGTCGGCACAAGAAGGCAGGAATCTGGAGAATGTCCACATGCGGCGCGACCTTTTCCGCCTGCCAGGCCTCATGGATATCGGTGAGCACCGGAATCCCGAGCTTCCGCACTTCGCCCAAGATTCGAACGCCTTCCGCAAGGCCCGGCCCGCGGTAAGACCGCACGCTGCTCCGATTCGCCTTATCGAACGAGGCCTTAAACACGAATGCGCCGACTTGCTTCCGGATCTCACGCGCGATCCACAGAACGTGTTCTTCGCTCTCAATAACGCATGGGCCGGCAATCAACGCCAGGGGCGATGTTTGCGAGAAAATCACCGATGCGTCGCCCTGACCAACGGACACCGTGATCATTGCGCGTGCGTCAATTCTTCAACCGGCCTCGCATCCCCGGCCGGCGGCTCTGGAGACTCCGCAGCGGTGGGCAGCCCCTTCTTGCGGGCGCTGTACTCCAGGGCCGCCGTCAGGAACGCTACGAACAAGGGGTGCGGCTCCAGCGGTTTCGATTTGAACTCGGGATGGAACTGGCAACCCAGGTACCACGGGTGATCCGGAACCTCGCAGATCTCAACATAGACCCCGTCCGGCGTCTGGCCCGTCAACCGTAAGCCGTTGGCTGTCAGAATCGGCTCAAACTCGCGATTGAATTCGTAGCGGTGGCGGTGGCGTTCGCTGATGTCGGTTTTGCCATACGCCTCATACGCGGCGCTGCCTTCGGTGAGCCGGCACGGGTACGCGCCCAGCCGCATGGTGCCGCCCAGTTCGTCGATGCCCTTCAATTCGCGCAGCTTGTAGATCACCCGGTGCGGCGAGCCCGCGTCGAACTCAGTTGAATCCGCATCCATCAGACCGCAGACGTTCCGCGCATACTCAATCACCATGGTCTGCATGCCCAGGCAGATGCCAAAGTACGGAATCCGTTCCTCGCGGGCGCACCTGATGGCGTTCAACATCCCGGAGATCCCGCGCTTGCCAAACCCGCCGGGCACCAGAATCCCGTCAAACTCTTTCAAAGAGTCGCGGCAGACCGGCCACTCCACACGCTCCGATTCAATCCACTCGATCTCGACGTGCGATTGCAGCGCCGTGCCTGCGTGCAGCAACGCTTCCTTTAAGCTCTTGTAGGAATCCTCGTATTCCACATACTTGCCCACCAGCCCGATCTTCACGGAATGCCTCGGGTTCTGCATGCGCATCAGCATGGCTGTCCAGTGGGTCATGTTGCTAGGCGCTGAATTGAGCCGCAAGTGATGCAGGATGATCTCATCCACCTTTTGCTCGGCGAACACCAGCGGCACTTCATAGACACTCTTCACATCCTTCGCCGTTATGACGCCGCGCACTTCCACGTCGCAGAACAGCGCGATTTTTTCCTTTACTTCATCGGGGAGAGTCCTCTCTGAGCGGCACAGGAGAATGTCCGGCTGAATACCTATTGCCCGCAGCTCCTTCACGCTGTGTTGCGTAGGCTTTGTCTTCAGCTCCTGCGCAGCCGCGATCCAGGGCACCAGCGTCACATGCACGAAGAGAGTATTGTCGCGCCCTTCCTCATGCCGCAGTTGGCGAATGGCTTCGATAAAAGGCAGCGACTCAATGTCGCCCACCGTGCCCCCGATTTCGACAATCGCCACATCCACATCCGCCGCTACTTTTCGCGCCGCCGCTTTGATCTCATTGGTGACGTGGGGAATCACCTGCACCGTCTTGCCGAGGTAATCGCCGCGCCGCTCTTTGGTGATGATGTTCTCGTAAATGCGCCCCGACGTCAGGTTATTGCTTTGGGTCAGCGGCGCATGAGTGAACCGCTCATAGTGGCCCAGATCGAGATCGGTTTCCGCGCCGTCGTCGGTGACGAACACCTCGCCGTGCTGGAACGGGCTCATCGTGCCCGGGTCAATGTTGAGGTAGGGATCGAACTTCTGCAGATTGACACGCAGCCCCCGGCTTTCGAGCAGACACCCAATGGACGCGGCCGCAATTCCTTTACCCAGGGAGGAGACCACACCGCCGGTCACAAAGATGAATTTAGCCATGCTGCTCCTTGGTCTCGGTTGTTGTGATTGCCCATGCCGCTTATACTGAACTCCTCACGAGGCTTGCGGCCGTTGTGCGCGGCGTCAGCTCAAACAGGCGCTGCAAACGCGCCAGATCATGCGGAGTGTCCACGCCGAACGACTCGTATTCAGTTTCAATCACTTTGATGCGATAGCCGTTCTCAATCGCGCGCAACTGCTCCAGGCGCTCGGCCCGTTCCAGCGGCCCAACCGGCAGATCCGGGTAGCGCAGCAGCAGATCGCGCCGGTAGACATAGAGCCCGATGTGCTTGTACCGCGCGGTGGGCGCGGAGTTCAGATCGCGCTCGAACGGAATTGCGTGCCGCGAGAAGTAAATCGCCTCGCCGCTCAGATTCGTCACTACTTTCACCACGTTCGGGTTGTCGATTTCGGACGGGTCTTCGATCAGGCGCTTCAAAGTGCCCATCGAAACATTCTCTGTGCCCAGCGTTCCGAGCACCGCGGCATCGATGGCTCCGGGATCGATCAGCGGCTCATCGCCCTGAATGTTGACGTAAATCTCGGCGATTTCGGCGGACGCCACCTCAGCCAAGCGGTCGGTACCCGACGGGTGGTCTGCGCGGGTCATCCTGACGTGGCCGCCAAAACGGCGCGCCTCGGCGGCAATTCGCTGGTCATCGGTCGCAATCAGAACGCCCGCATTCAGAGCGCGCGCCATATTTGCGCGTTCATACACATGCTGAAGGATAGTTTTGCCGGCGAGCCGGGCGAGAGATTTTCCGGGGAAACGGGAGGAAGCAAACCGTGCGGGGATAACACCCAAAATCCGCGTACGCACGACCGAGTATAGCACACTCAGACGACGCTTAAATCAGGCGCCAATTCTTAAAGGCTTACTGGCCGAGCGCTCTCTCCACGTCGCCCGGTTCCTTGGGCAGCGAGCCGCTCAAAACCTTAGCGCCGTCCTTCGTCACCAGAAGTACGTCCTCGATTCGCACGCCGATCGATTCCTCTGGAATGTAGATCCCCGGCTCGATAGTCAGCACCATCCCCTCTTCGAGTACCGGTTCCAGCCTGCCCGCGTCATGCACATCCAACCCAACCGGATGGCCCAGGCCATGCGTGAAGTACTTTCCCAGCGGTTCGCCATGCTTGTCCTTGCCATGGGAGTTGATGTAATCTTGCGCGATCTTTGTAATGCTGCCATCGCCATAGAACTTCGCGCCGGGCTTGACGGCCGCAATCGCCGCCTTCTGAGCACCTAACACGATCTCATAGATCTCGAGCTGGCGATCGCTAAACTTGCCGCTTACTGGAATCGTCCGCGTAATGTCGCTGGCATAAGCGTCGCACTCGGCTGCCGCATCGATCACTACCACCTCACCGCGGTCCATCTTGCGGCTGTTTGCCTCATAGTGCAGCACCGTGCTGTTCGGCCCCGAACCGATGATGGGCGGATAGGCGTACCCCAGGCAACCGTTTTTCATCATCACCTCGGTAAATGCGGCCTGCGCATTGAATTCGAAGGCGCCCGGCTTCATCTGCTTCCAGGCGGCCAGATGCGCCTCCACGCTGACGTCGGCGGCCCGTTGCAGCTCTTCAATCTCGGCTGGCGACTTCTTGATGCGGAGTTTCCCGATCAGCGGTCCAGCCGGCAGTAAATCCCGAAAGGCCAGCAGCGGCGCAAGCTTCTCCGCTTCGGGCGATTTGAGGCCATACACCTCCGGACCGGAATCGAGCGCATGCCGGACCTGTTCTTCGAATTTCTCCAGCGGCATCGTCTTGGCGAACCCTGTAACCACGCGAATATCGGCATCTTCGGCCGAAGCGCGCTTGCCGGTGAATGTTTCCAGCCGCGGGTTGTGATGCGGGAGAAACAGGATTTCATCGTCGTGCGTGATGAGCAGCCGCGCATCGGGCTGCATCCAACCGGTGAGGTAATAGAAATTGGTCTCCTGGCGGAATCGATTGACGTCAACGTCGGGCGGGGCGGGCTTGCCGAAGAGAATGACGGCGCCTTTCAGGTCCTCGCGCAGTTTAGCGCGGCGCTGCTGGTATTCGCTGAGCGGAATGGCGGCCTGCGCCAGAGCGGAGGCCGCCAGAAAGCAGGTCAACAAGGAAGCAACTGCGCGACTCATGCGCCACATGGTAGCAGGTCGGGGCGGCGTCAGTGCTATGCGGGCCGGTTTCAGCAGGCGTGCCACCCGCACCACCAGCGATTCGAAAGCCAGGCCGTAAATGGGGGATGCTTCAGTCACAACAGGCACTAACCCTGCGAGTGCTCTCAGGATGCCCCTTTTGAACCGCGCGCCGCTGACATACTGGACATCTTCGGAACGAAAAGTACCGTTTCTGAAGTCTCGAACGGCAAGCGAGAGTTGTCAAAGGCTCACATTCGAGCGCTTAGCAAGCGCTTTAACGTCTCGCCGGAGGTCTTCTTCAGTTGACCGGCATGCGTCAGGAAGCGGCGCAGGCCCCCTTCGGAGCCTAGTTCCCAGCGCTCGCGCCAGTAGCGGTGGGGGCAGGCCCACCGGGTGGCGGCGCGCCGGGTCCTCGCCGCGGCCCGGGCGGCGGAAGCGGCTTACGCGGCAGCATCTCGGCCCGGTTCGCGGTGTTGTAAACAAACGCCGCAACAATGGTGGCTGCCTGGCGGAGATCTGCCTCCGACAAATGGTCATAGACGTCCATGTTCGAGTGGTGCGTGCGCGTCGAGTACTCAAGCTCATCCTGCACGAACTGGAAGCCCGGCAGGCCCACCGCATCGAAGCTCAAATGGTCCGTGCCGCCGGTGTTGCGAATGGTGATCGCGCCATTGCTCATGTCCTTAAACGGGGCAAACCATTCTTCGAAGATCGGCCGCATCATGTCGTTGCCTTGCAGATAAATGCCGCGGATCTTGCCCGAGCCGTTGTCCACGTTGAAGTAACCCGAAAGCTTGGCGTGCTCTTCAGTGATCTTCATGGTTTCCGGATCGCCGAAATGCTCCTTCACATACGCCTTAGACCCGAGCAGCCCTTCCTCTTCGCCGCTCCACAGGCCGAGCCGGACCGTGCGGTCCAGCTTGAGATCGAGCGCCTTCAAAATGCGCATCGCTTCCATCATGATCGCGCTGCCGGCGGCGTTGTCGGTGGCGCCGGTTCCGCCCTGCCACGAATCGAGGTGCGCGCCCAGCATCACGATTTCGTTCTTGTGCGCGCCGCTGCCCGGGATCTCGCCGATGACGTTTGCAGAATCGCGCGGGGCCAGAATCTCGGATTCCACATCGAAATCCACTTTCACTGGAATGTTGTGGCTGAGCAACCGGTAGATGCGATTGTAGTGCTCAGGCGTAACGCAGATATTCGGAGGACCGATCGCCTCCTTCTCTTCGCGGGAGCCGTCTGAAGAGCCGAACACCGTGCCGCCGTCGCCGGAGTTCCCGACGCTCAAAATGCCCGCCACGCCTTCCGCCAGGAAAAACTCACTGATCTTCTTCCGCATGGCGGTTATTTGTTCGCGGCTCAGGTTCTGCCAAGCCGCCGGCATGCGCGCTCTCATCGCCTGCATCCGCGCCCCATCGGGCGACGTCTCCTCAGGGGCCGCTTCGATATCGGCCAGTTCAGCATCGGTATAGCGGCTGGAGAGGGGCTTGGTGGAGAGCGGGACCGCCCGCGCTGCCGCGGACAGTACCAGCTTCCCCTTCAACTTGCCCTTCCATTTCTCGATGTCGGCGTCCGTATAGATCTGCGCAATCACGGCTTCGCTAGTGACGGGGCCATTGGTGGACCCGCTCCAGGCCAGGGGGAAGCCAATCAACGGCTGGTAAGTCGGCGCCACCATGGCCGCGTAGAACTTCTTCAACTGCCAACTGCGGCCGAACGGACCCCACTTCTCCTCTTTGGCCGCGATGCCGTATTCCTTCAGGCGGCTCACCACCCAGTCTGCGGCGGCGAAGTAGTTGGGCGAATTGGTGAGCCGCGGCCCATTGAGGTCGGTCAGGTAGAACAGCGTATCCATCACCTTGGAGTGGTCGCGCTCCTCAGCCCGAATGCGGTGCATCGTATAAAGATCTACCTTTTCCTCCGCCATCATTGAGAGCGGAAGCAGAATGGCCGTCATTACGGCAAGCGGAGCTGAGTAACTTTTGTTAAACATAGTGCGAAGGAAGAATCAGGATAACGCGAAGCGGCTGGCGTTCGCATACGGAGGCTGATTGTGGCCTTATGGCGGATTTTGCGCCGGAAATGTTACGGTTTTGCCTCTTTTGGTCCCGCAGACCCGCGTGCGGTCTGCCCAAAAGCAACCGAAAACGCCGCCGCGTTCATCCAACGAAGTGGAGAATCAATGGTTATGAGTGAAAAAGCGACTTTCGGAGCGGGCTGTTTCTGGGGCGTCGAAGCCACGTTCCGCGAAATTCCAGGCGTGCTGGAGGCCGCTTCCGGATATGCCGGCGGCCACCTGGACAACCCGACCTACAAAGACGTGTGCACGGATCGCACCGGCCATGCCGAGGTGGTGGAGCTGGATTTCGACCCGGAGCGCGTTTCCTATGAGGATCTGGTGAAAGCCTTCTTCGCGCTCCATGATCCCACTCAGGTGAACCGGCAAGGCCCGGACCACGGCACGCAGTATCGCACCGTGATCTTCACTCATTCGCCCGAGCAAGTCGAGGTTGCCCAGCGGGTGAAGAAGGAACTGGGGGCGTCGGGAAAGTATCGCAAGCCCATCGCCACTGAAATTGTGCCGGCCACGACGTTCTGGAAAGCGGAAGAGTACCACCAGCGTTACCTGGAGAAGCGCGGCCTGCGGCACTGCCACATCTAACTGCCGTCAGGGTACCCCGCCCCGGTGCGTTCACCGCTGGATCTCCGGCCGATTGGAGCGCCGTCGGCGCTTAAATCAGGCGCCAATTTCGTCCGCGCCGAACAGATCTTGATTGGGAGGGGTTTTGCCGGCGAAGAGGGTGCCCTGGCCGCCTTTGGTCGAGGCCGGGCGCGGCGGTCTCCTACCGGTCGGAGTCCGGGTTGGCCGGCGGGCTGATGTGGGCGATTAGGCTGCCCCGAGGTTGCAGGCCGTACCGCATTGGCTGCGGGTGGTCCGGATGGATTCTGAGGAGCTCCCGCTGGAGTCCCGCCTCGCCCTCCCGGTCCAGAGCCTCCAGGCAGCGGGCCAGGTTGTCCTCCGCCTCGTCGATCCGGGCGCCGGAGAGCTTCAAAGACTCGTCTTGCGATGGATTTTGCTGCATCGGTACCGCCTTCTCTATGCAATGTTCTCACGTAATCCGCGCCGAGCCGACGGTTTTCTTCCGGGGTGAGGCCGAGCTGGTGCACCTGCGATTCCGTCATGAGCCGAGCGCCCACCTCGGCCGCGATCGTGTTATCGCCTTCGCTCCTGTAAAGCGGCGAGAGATTCCTCACGCTTTGGGCGGCCACCCGGCCGAGAGGAGTGGAGAGGAATTGGGACGGGTCTCTCAGATGATCCCGAGAGCCGGCATCCAGGATGCCCGGCTGGATCCGCCGGGCGTGCTCGACCTGTAGGGCGTGGGCGAGTTTTTCCACCATCTGAACGTGCGCTCGCGATAAGTCCTTGCGCGCCTGTTATCATCGTGCGCCATGAGGTATTTGTTGAACGTTCGGTCACGCTGGGTACTTGCCTGGGCACTGCTTGCGGCCTTGTGCGCCGTGATCCCGCTCCCACTCACCGCAGCCGAGCCGGTCAACCTGATCCTCGACACCGATATCGGTAACGACATTGACGACGCGTTTGCGCTGGCGCTGATCCACGCGCTGGAGAATCGCGGCGAGGTGCGGCTGCTGGCCGTTACCATCACCAAGGACAACAAGTATGCCGCGCCCTTTGTGGACCTTGAGAACACGTTTTATGGGCGGCCTGAGATTCCCATCGGCGTGGTGCACGACGGGAAAACGCGCGACACCACTGACATGCTGCGCGAGCCGGTGGAGCGCCGCAATGCGAACGGGCAGTACACCTTTCCGCGCCGCGTAGGCACGGATGCGGAGCCCAAGGAAGCCGTGGCCTTGCTGCGCGAGGTTCTCAGTCAGCAGCCTGATGGGTCGGTGACCATTGCCCAGATCGGCTTTTCCACTAACCTGTCGCGGTTACTCAAATCGGATGGCGGCCGCGAGCTGGTGCGGCGCAAGGTCAAACTGCTCTGCCTGATGGCAGGTTGGTTCGGCGAGGGCGCCGCTCCCGAATACAACGTCAAGACAGACGGCAAGGCCGCGAAGGAACTCTTCGCCGAGTGGCCGGTCCCGATGATCTTCAGCGGCTTTGAGCTCGGCCGGCAGGTGATGATCCCCTACGCCGAGGTTCAGAAGGATTTCCAGTATGCGGCGAATCATCCGGTGGCGGAGTCGTTCAAGGTCTTCGCGAAGCCGGGCGAAGATCGGGCCAATTATGACTCGACGGCCGTTCTTGAGGCGATTCGCCCGGATCGCGGCTACTTTGAACTGTCATCGCCGGGCCGCGTCACGTTAGGGCCGAAGGACGTAACCATCTTCACGCCCGACCCGCAGGGCAATGCGCGATACATGATTCTGAAACCGGAGAATCGGCTGCGGGTACAAGAGTTATTGGTAGCGCTTTCGTCCGAGCCGCCGCAATCCGCCGCGCCCGTCGCCGCTTCCCATCGAGTGCCGTTCTAGCCGGCCCGTGCAAACGCCGGACCGCTTATGGGACTTCAGGATGCCTATCTATCGCTAGGGTCGAACCTGGGCGACCGGCAGGCAAATCTGCGCTCCGCCTTGAATGCTCTAAACCGGGAACGCGTCCACGTCGCCGCCTCTTCGTCCGTCTACGAGACGGAACCGCAAGGTTTGCCGGACCAGCCTTGGTTTCTGAACATTGTAGTCCGGACGCGTGCTGAGTTCTCTCCCGTACAGCTCCTGCGAATCATCCAGCGCATTGAGCGTCAGTTGGGCCGCGAACACCCGCGCCGCCGTGTGCCCCAAGGTCCCCGCCTGATCGATATCGATATCCTGCTATTTGGCTCAACCATTGTGCGGAAGCCGACGCTGACGCTGCCTCACCCGCGCATGGCGAACCGGCGCTTTGTCCTTGAGCCGCTGCTCGAACTTGACGCAGACGCCGCGGACCCCGCCACCGGAGCGCGCTTCGACCTGCTTCTGAGCGGCTTACAAGATCAGCAAGTACGGCGGATCGGAGGTCCGCTCACGTTAGAATGACGGGTTGATCGCTTTCAGAGCCGCAGCTTCAGAGCCGCGACCGGTTGACTTGCTTCTCATTCCATTGGTGGCCACTTGATTCACATCTGCGTTGACAGTTTGCGGTTTGGTGGACTTGCGGTGCGCAGCGCCCCGTGGGATGCCTATGAGGTTCTTCGCTTGACCGGCGAGAGCGCGGGCGTGGTGTCGGCGCGAGTCGAATTGATCAAGAGCGGCCATCCCGAGCTCCGTGTCGAAACGCCTGAGCGCGTGGAACGATTCCTTCACCATGAGTCGATGGCCACTGTCGAAAAAGTCGTTCTTGGGAACTGGACCGGCGAAGACGAGGCGGGCTTTGAGCTGGTGCTTTCGGGCTCTGAGGATTTTCTCGAGTTCTACCTCCACGGTCATCGGAAGTTTCACCTGTATGGATGGCGCCTCGAATTCGAGCTTCATGAGAACAAGGTGCTGACGCGAGGCCCTCATCTCGCGAGCGAGCCCGGTTCCTGAACTAGAAAATCATGAAAAACGGATTAACGATACTCAAAGATGCCGACCTGGATTTCCTATCGCTGGGTGGCCTGGTTCATCGCCTCGACCCCGGCGCGATCCCTTTCCGAAAAGCGACCGAGTGCCACATTCACGTCAGCGGCGGCGAATTCAATGTCGCGGCGAACCTCGCCGATTGCTTCAATCTACGCACCGGGATTGCCTCGGCCATGGTCAACTATCCCATCGGCGATTTGATCGCTGAGCGCGTCAAGGCGATGGGTGTCCGGCCGTTCTACAAGCACTTCGAACATGACGGCGTGAACGGTCCCAACTTTGCCGCGGTTTATAGCGACCGGGGCCAGGGCGTGCGCGCTCCAGTGGTTTTCTACAACCGCTCGAATGAAGCGGCGGCGCGGCTGAAGCCCGGCGATTTCGATTGGAACAGCATCTTCTCGCGCGGCGTGCGATGGTTTCACAGCGGCGGCATTTTTGCCGCGCTCTCGCACACAACGGCTGAATTGATCGTCGAAGGAATGCAAGCGGCCAAAGCGGCCGGCGCCGTAACCTCGCTTGACCTGAACTACCGTGAGAAACTGTGGAACATCTCCGGCGGCCATGACCGCGCGCTGAAAGTGCTTGACCGGATTGTGAAGCACGTGGACGTGCTGGTGGGTAATGAAGAGGACTTGCAAAAGGGTCTGGGCATTGCCGGGCCTGAGGTGGCGGCCACTTCGAAGCTCGACCCCAGCACGTTCTTCCTGATGATCGATCGCGTGGTGCAAAAGCATCCGCACATCAAGATTGTGGCCACCACATTGCGCGAGGTGCATTCGACGAACCGGCATAGTTGGGGCGCGGTTACGTGGGTGAACGGACAGACGCACGTTGCGCCCGTGACTGAACTCGATGTGCTCGACCGTGTGGGCGGCGGCGACGGCTTCGCCGCGGGCCTCTTTTACGGTGTGATCACTGACTCCTCGCCGGAGGAAGCGCTGAAACTCGGCTGGGCGCACGGAGCGCTTCTCACCACGTTCCCGGGCGACACAACCATGGCCACGCTTGACCAGGTGAAAAACCTCGCCAAGGGCGGCTCCGCGCGGATACAGAGGTAGTGCCAGACGTAAGCGCCCGGGAACCCCAGCCAGCGCCGCGTGGCACCGCTCCCGTTGTGGGAGCGGCTCAACTCTACTTCTTCGGCTGTTCAGCCGGCTTTGCCGGCGACGGCGCCGTCTTCTGCTGCGTCACTGCAGGCTTGCGGCCGTACTTCTCCAAGACGCTCCCCGAGGACGCCGATTGCTTACTGCCAAGAATCGCCAAAGCCAACGATGTCACCATGAACAGAATGGCCGCAATGGTGGTGGCTTTCGAGAGAACCGTGGCCGCGCCGCGAGGGCCGAACACCGTCTGTGAACCCATGCCGCCGAACGCGCCCGCCAAATCCGCGGCCTTTCCGCTTTGCAACAGAACAACAATGATAAGGAAGAAGCACACCAGAATATGGAGGCTCGTAACCGCGTAAATCATACGAATCCTCAGTATAGCAAGGCGCGCCGCCTCGGCTGGAACCGGCGGAATTTCGAAACGAACCGATATGGCCCATCCTGAAAACACGAACCCAATTGCACGCCTCGCTGAGATGAGGGAGACATACCGGCGCGGTGGGTTCGACGAGGCCGAAGTGCATCCGGACCCGCTGGTCCAGTTCGAGAAGTGGTTCGCCGATGCCGTCGCCGCCGGGCTGAAGGAACCGAACGCAATGACGCTCGCAACAGTCACCGCCGAGGGGCGGCCGGCAGCGCGCATTGTGCTGTTAAAGGAGGTGCAGGAGGGCGGCTTCGTTTTCTACACGAACTACCGGAGCCGCAAGGGAAGGGAACTCCAGCGTGCCCCATTTGCGGCACTTGTTTTTTATTGGAGCGAATTGGAACGGCAGGTGAGGGTTGAGGGCGAGGTCCAGCGGGTGAGCCGTTCGCAGTCGGAGGCCTACTTCCATAGCCGGCCGAAGGGCAGCCAGTTAGGCGCGTGGGCGTCAGAGCAGAGCCGGGTGGTGGCAAGCCGGGCAGAGATCGAGAGGCGTATGGCGGAAATGGAGGCTCGGTATCAAGGTGGCGCGGAGATTCCGCTGCCGGAGGAGTGGGGTGGGTATCGGGTGACTCCCACTCTGATCGAGTTCTGGCAAGGTCGACCGGACCGCCTGCACGACCGGATTGAGTACCTCCGGGAGAATGGGGAGTGGGCGCGAAGGAGGCTGGCGCCGTGAGCGCTGCCGGAATGCCGGGTCAATCCGTCGGGACAAGGATCAACCGGTCGCTCCCTGAGCAAGCGGGTGACGCAGTCCCTCGTTGCCGCAGTCGCCTCATCAGACTGAGCTTTTCCCACGTTCTCATACTCAGCGAACGAGCGCAGAAGTTGAGTCAACCGGTCGGCTCCCTGACGGCCGCGGCTCGGAAGCTTCTGCGATTGAGTCGGGCGTCAGAGCGAACTCACTGTCCGATGGGAGCTGCGGGGCGCTTGCCCTGTCTCGCGGCGATTTTCTTTTGAACCGCGCTGACTAGCCGTTGCTGGACGTCGGCAGGCACTGCCTGAGCCTCCATCCCCTTGAAGACCTTCAACGTCCGGCGCGTGGTGTCGCAAACGACCCAACAGTTCGGACATTCGTTGACGTGGCGCTCGATTTCACTCCGGAGACCGGGATCCGTCGACTCGTCGAGAAAGTCGTTCAATTCCTGTAGGAATTGCTTACAGGTAAGCAAATGCGTCGTCTCCTTTTCGCCTGAATTGTCGAGTCAGCTTCTCCCGAAGTTGAAGCCGGGCCCGTAGCAACCTGCTTTTCACTGCTGAAATTGAGAGGTTCAATGCTTGGGCTGTCTCTTCAATGGACAGCTCTTCGATGTCACGAAGAATGAAAACGGTTCGGTAAGCTGGCTTCAAACTTTGAACAGCTTCGTTGAGAATCTCGGAGAGTTCGTCACGGGAGTAGAGCTGCTCAGGATCATCCTCCCAAACGGCGATTTCGCGGGCTACGGTGTCCTCGCCCGTCTCAATGGGTTCGTCGAGAGGTACAGTTTTATCTGAGCGGCGCTTGCGAAGCTTCATCAGGGCTTCATTGACCGCAATCCGGACAAGCCACGTGTAGAACTTCGAATTTCCCTGGAAATCGTCGAGATGCGAGTAAGCCTTGAGAAACGTCTCCTGCAGAACATCCTCCGCATCTTCCTCATTCTGTGTGATTTGCTTCGCCATCCGGAAGACGCGGCGCTCATAATGAGAGACTAAGTCTGAGAACGCAACGGCATCGCCGGCCTTGGCCTGCGTCACCAGCGCGGTTTCGTCAAAAGGGAGTGTGGAGATGGAAGAACTCACGAAAGCAATCGATCCTAACACGTAATGGGGACACCCCCGGTTTGCAAACCGAAGTCCTCACAACGTCTGTCGCCTACAGTTTAGCTTGACCAATCCGGCTGTGCCTCGTTGAAGCATACTGCATCGACGGGCTAGCGCCCGGCGCAAACCCAAAGAAAATAGTTTCGATTAAAGCCATTTAACATTGGCTTAAGAATGACTTCATGGTTAGTTGGCACCATGTAACCCAGAGCCTTTAGAAAAGCTCGCTTTCAAACCGTTCAAGGAGACAAATTAAATGAAGAAAATCATGAGCCTCATGCTGGGCCTTTCCCTGGTTCTCGGCGTTGCCACCATTTCGTTCGCGAAGGACGCCACAACGACCACCACCAAGACCAAGAAGCCGAAGAAGATGAAGAGCACCAGCACCACCGCCACCACCAAGTAACAGGTTTTCGGTTGTAGCAAAACGGCGGGAGGGCTTCGGCCTCCCG
>CAJCIT010000288.1 GCA_903970405.1 Acidobacteriaceae bacterium
CGGCCTGACTGCTGTATTCAACCCGGAAAGCCATATTTCAGGCGCAGGGCTTGATGGATTTCTTCGGCGGCCTTGGTGCGCCCGGCCATCACATCTTCGTTTCCCCTACGAATTGCTTCCACTGACGCCTGATAATCCTGCTCTTCCCAAGCGAAGTAATCGGCCAGCACATCATCCAGAGCCGTCACAGCGTCCTGTCCATGCCGTTCGGCATAAGCATCCAATTGGACCTTGCGTTCGGGTTTCACCGGCATCATTTCCATAAGCTGCTCCATCTTTTACTGTAACGAAGGAAAGGCGGGATGGGGCAGTTCAATGACCCTACCAGCCCCGGCCTCAGCTCCGGCGCTCAGGTCGAATCCCTGCGTTGCCTCTCCTCCGACCGGCCCGTTGGGTCAGCGTATCCACGTTAACTAACGCATCCGGGGCGCGGCGGGCCAGATGTCTGTCAGGCCGAAATCATCGCCTTTAAAGAGGAGGGCATCCAAATGGAACTTTGCGGTGGCGAAGCTGATGCAATCGCCGAAGTTGAGCCCGGCCGGGTGACGGCCTCTTCCGAAGTTCCTGTTGGCTTCCCGGGCCAACGCCAGAATTGGCTCGTCAAAGGCGGCCACACTCAATTCCAGCCTCTTAATCGCTTCGTCAAGGCTCAGGCTCCTCGCAACGTAGCGGCCTTCCAAAACCATTGACGCCTCGAGGACCGAGGCCACGGAAATCCGCGCCTCATCGGCCTGGTAAATCAGGCGCGAGAAATCGACCGCCTCAGGCTCATTCAACAAAATGGCCAGCAACGCCGACGTGTCAACGGTCATTCGATCGGGAGACCGTCGTCACCGTAAAGCTTGTCCGCGTCGCTGGACCTCAGAGTTGAATCAGTAATCTGGCTGGAAAATTCTCGCGAAACCTGCATGATTCGTTCCAGACGTTCCGAGCCTGCCTGATCTCTTTTTGCCCGCACCAAGGCCCGCTCAAGCGCGGTTCGGACGGCGTTGGTTTTCGTGGTGCCGAGCAGGCGGCTCAATTCGTCGGCCATTCCGGAGGTCTCCGCATCCGCAATATAGAGTGGCATATATTGAGTATATTACATCTATATGCTCAGGGAGCGACCGCGGAGGGAGGCCCGTAGGAGCGCCAACGTGCAGGAGGCGGCCGTGCATTCTGGAAACTGCGGCCTTAGCCGTGAGGCAGGAACGCCAAGTTCTCGCTCAAGACGTACGTTGCGATTGCCGCCAGCATCAGACAAAGAGCGAGCCAGAAGCGCCAATCGTGATGGGCACGCATCCAATAAGGCTGCTTGCCCCGATCCGTCGCGTCGAGGTCGGCTCCGTCCGGATGCCTGTGTGGGGGTCGATTTTCACTCATCGCGGTCTCCGCGCACAACGCCACAAGACGGCTGTGCGCTTAGGCATGTTGCGTCACGAACGTTTCTTCCATGGCGGGCGTGTATTCGCCGCGACGCGCGGCCCGGTTGCACATGGCGCGATGGAGCAAGGCATCCTGGGCGGCCGCGACTTCAGAATCTTCACCTTTCCAGATTTCAAGGGCCGGTTGCTGGATGGCGCGGGCAAACGAAAACGCTAACGGCCAGGGCCGCGTCCCCTTGGACCTGATATTCATGGCGTTCAAACGAGCCGAAGCCAGCTCACACGATTGGCCCCCCGATAAGAAGGCAACTCCCGGGACCGCGGCTGGAACCGCACGCATAAGGCACTTCACCGTGGCTTCCGCGACCTTGTCGACATCCTCTTGTTGTGGACACGCCAATCCGGGAAGAACCATGTTGGCCTTCAGGATCATTCCCTCAAGCGTAACCCCTTGCGCGTGAAGTTCAATGAAAACCGCCCTTAGTAACTCCTCCGTCAATTCGCCGCAGCGCGCCAGGGTATGGTCTCCCTCCATAAGAACCTCAGGCTCCACAACCGGCGTTACTCCGGCTTCCTGACACAGCGCGGCGTACCGGGCCAGGGCCTGCGCATTCGCGGCAATGCACGCTCTGCTGGGAATTCCATCGCCCGGCGTGATCACGGCGCGCCACTTGGCAAACCGGGCGCCCATGTCAAAGTACTCTTTGAGCCGGTCGCGCAAGCCGTCCAGACCTTCGGTTATTTTCTCGCCGGGATGTCCAGCAAGACTCTTCGCGCCGATATCCACCTTGATCCCTGGAACGATTTCCGCTTGCTCAATCACCCGGATGAAGGGAGTGCCGCTCTTCTTCTGCTGCCGGATCGTCTCATCGTAGAGGATCACGCCGCTGATGCACTGGTTCAGACCGGGCGTGGTGATAATCAATTCCCGGTAAGCTCGCCTCGCCTCCACGGTCTGCGGAATGCCGTATTTGGCGAATCGTTTGTTGCAAGTCGGATTACTTTCATCCATCGCCAGCAGGCCTTTGTCGTCCGCCACCAGTTTCCTTGCCGTTTCAATACTTTGTTCAATCTTCGTTGTCATGTGGTGCTTTCTCTCTCTAAATTTCTTGTGTTGCGGCCCGCGCGGCTTTCCCGTGGCTCTTCAGTCATCCGTCTCTAAGCCGAGCGACGCAAGTTTCCGCCGGGTGGTCTCAAAATCCGTGTGAAGAATGCTTCGAATCCCGAGACTTTCCGCCACCTGAACGAACAATGGCGTGTCCTCGATATAGACAACCTGATGCGGCGGCGTTACGGAAAGGTCAAGCGCCAGCCGGAATATGTCCGCGTCGGGCTTACGAAGATGCACGAAGCAGGACGAGACAAAGCAATCGGCCAATTCATTCAGCTTGAACCGGCTGATTCGATATGCATTTACCGCGCGCGATTCGTTGCTGACCACGGTGACTCTTAATCCGTAGCGCGCCTTGAGCTGAGCGGCCAGCTCAATCATCCGGGGAAAGGGCTTCGATTGCGCGAACACGAAATTTCGAAACTGCGCCCGCGTGAACGGCCGCTTTTCGAAAAACACAACGCGGTCTAAGTACTGGTCGAACGTTATTTTGTCTTCCTCGTGAGTTTCGAAGTTGAGGCGGTGCCGGCTATCCATTTCCGGCCACGACAGCTTGAAGTGCGCGGCCGCCCGTTTTCGAGCGAGGTGGTCCCATCCATTGGTGAGCAGCACGCCGCCAACGTCTAGAAACAGGCAGGAAATGCCGGCCGCCTTCTTCAAGAATTCCTCGACATGCAAGCGCGGGGGATTAGGCTGGAGCTACGAAGCGTATCCTTGATCACCTTGCCTCGGGTCACGTTGGCGCGCGTCACGTTGCGTCGCTGCCGGCCAATCGGAATCGGGTTGAAGCCGGTATCCAACGCCCGGCTCGGTCACCACGCGCTGGGGAGTTCTCGAACCGCCCAGCAGCTTACGGCGTAAGTTACTGACCGTGACGCGCAGTAAGTGGACTGAGTCCTGGTAGTAGCCAGTGCCCCACAGCTCATGGATCAGTTGATAGTGAGTCTTCACCACTCCCGCATGGCTGGCCAGAACCTTGAGGAGATCGTATTCGGTCGCGGTGAGTTTCACCGGCTCATTGCCGATGAGGACCTCCCGCTTTGTGAAGTCCATTCGCAGATCCCCGCAAACAAAGACCTCATTTCGCGGAATGCCAAAGCCCCTTCGCAAGGCCGCGCGAAGCCGAGCGAGTAATTCTCCCATGGTGAAGGGCGTTGCCAGATAGTCGTCGGCGCCGGCATCGAGACACTCGATGGTCTCCGACTCGCCGCGCCCCGCCGACATCGCCACAATCGGCGCGGTCGTCAATTCGCGGAGACGCCTCAGTACTTGTTTGCCGTCCATATCGGGCAAACATACGCCCAGCACAATCGCGTCCGGCCGAGCAAAATGAAACCTGCCCAGCGCCTCGCGCCCATTGACGACCGGATAAGGTGCATAGCCAGCCGATTGCAGCGTTGTGCTGAGGCTATCCCGCAGCGAGTTGTCGTCCGCCACCAGCAGGACGCGCTGTTTCTTCCGTTCCCCAAGAACCCTCGTCTTGCTCCCGACCAGAGCTGGAAAGCTCCGAAGCGATGCCGCCATAGCCCACACTCTTTCTTTCTAAACGAACTCAGACGCAACCGCCACTCAGCGGACTGACCGCGGGCCGCTGAAATTGCCGCTACTTTCACATAGCAACTCGCGGGCCGAACCGGATTCGCGCTGCTCGTTTCGCCCCTGAACCCTTTGGCCGCCGCGATGGCAACTCATCGGCGTCCATCGGGCGTCAAGTGACGGAATGCCGTCGGATTGGCTCTTCGCAAGTTCTTCCGAGGCCAGGAGCTCAGATTCATTCGGCCTTCTCAGTCTCTTTTGACGTGTTTTTGACGTCGTCCGCCCTACATTTGGGGTAGCGTCCCTGGGGTCGCAGCTTTTGGTCTTCGAGCTCGAATGCGTGGCTCAGACGCCGACAAGCGTGCTCAGTAAGTGGCCTCCGAACCAAGAACTACGAACAGCGAAAACTCATGATTGACACCACCACAGAGAAACCAGTTCTTACACAGACGGTCTCCGTTAAAATCGACGCTCCCCCCACGACGGCTCGCGCCAATTTCGAGAAGAACGTGGAAACGTCCGTTGCCACACAGACCCTGGCGCCGGATCTGCTTGCCAGGATGCACGCCTATTGGCGCGCTGCTAACTACGTCTCCGTTGGACAAATCTATCTCTACGACAACGCCCTGCTTCGCGAACCGCTGAAGCTATCGCACATCAAGCCGTTGGTGGTGGGTCATTGGGGAACCGTGCCCGGCCAAAACTTCATTTATGTGCATCTGAACCGGGTTATCCAGAAGTACGACCTGAACATGTTCTACATCGCCGGTCCGGGTCACGGGGGCGCGGCGCTGGTGGGCAACACGTATCTGGAAGGCAGTTACACCGATATTTATCCAAATGTCACGCGGGATGAAGCCGGACTGAAGAAGCTTTTCACCCAGTTCTCATTTCCTGGCGGGATCTCAAGCCACGTTGCACCCACGACGCCGGGTTCGATTCATGAGGGCGGCGAGTTGGGCTACTCACTGAGTCATGCCTTCGGCGCTGTCTTCGATAATCCCGACCTGATCGTGGCCTGCGTCATCGGCGACGGCGAGGCGGAAACAGGACCGCTTGCCACCTCCTGGCAGTCGAACAAGCTGCTTGACCCGGCTACCGACGGGGCGGTGCTGCCGATCCTTCACCTCAATGGCTTTAAGATCAGCAACCCGACCGTCCTGGCCCGAATAGAGCCCAACGAACTCGACCAGTTTCTTCGAGGCAACGGCTGGACGCCTTACTTCGTGGAGGGCGACGATCCGGAGAAGATGCACCAACTGATGGCGGCGGCGCTGGATTCGGCCATTGAGGACATCCGCCGCTTTCAGAAGACAGCGCGGGAGGAAGGCGATTCCAGCCGGCCCCGCTGGCCGATGATTGTCCTCAAGACTCTGAAGGGATGGACCGGTCCGAAAGAAGTAGACGGGCTCCTGATCGAAGGCACCTTCCGATCGCACCAGGTGCCGCTGTTGGTGGATTCCGATCATCCGGATCACGTCAGGGCGCTTGAAGATTGGATGAAGAGCTATAAGGCCGAGGAGTTGTTCGACAACAAAGGACGGCTGCTTCCGGAACTGGCTGAGCTGGCGCCGAAGGGCGATCGGCGCATGGGCGCCAATCCGCACGCCAATGGGGGGCTTCTGCTGCGTGACCTGCGCATGCCGGACTTTCACTTGCATGCGGTGGATATACCCTCGCCCGGGGCTGTTGACGGCCAGGACACCATGGTGCTGGGCAAGTTCCTCCGCGATGTGGCCGTCCTCAATCAGGATCAGCGTAACTTCCGCATCTTCGGCCCGGATGAGACGCTTTCAAATCTCTTGGGCGCCGTTTTTGAAGTGACTGACCGTCAGTGGGACGCCCGGGAAGTGAAGATCGATGAATTTCTGGCCCCCTCGGGACAGGTGCTGGATTCAATGCTCAGTGAGCACCAGTGCGAAGGTTGGTTAGAAGGGTACCTGCTGACCGGGCGTCACGGTCTTTTCAACAGCTATGAAGCCTTCATTCGCATCATCGACTCCATGTTCAGCCAGCACGCCAAATGGTTGAAGGTCTGTTTGGAGCTGCCTTGGCGCAGGCCCATCTCGTCGCTGAACTATCTGCTGGCTTCCCACGTCTGGCAGCAGGATCACAATGGCTTTACGCACCAGGATCCCGGCTTTCTGGATCACGTGATTAACAAGAAGGCAGACGTTGTGCGCGTGTATCTGCCTCCGGATGCCAATTGCCTGCTCTCGGTCTTCGATCATTGCCTGCGCAGCCGGAACTACGTCAACGTGGTGGTGGCGGGCAAGCACGCCCTTCCCCAGTGGCTCACCATGGACGCCGCCGTGGTCCATTGCACGGAAGGGATTGGCATCTGGCAGTGGGCCAGCAACGATCGGGAGAGCGAACCGGACGTGGTGATGGCCTGCTGCGGGGACACGCCCACGCTTGAGATCCTGGCCGCGGTGTCCATTCTTCGCGAGCATCTGCCGGCGCTGAAGATCCGGGTGATCAACGTGGTGGATCTGATGAAGCTGCAATCGTCAAGCGAGCACCCGCACGGCCTCAGCGAGTGCGACTACGATTCGTTATTCACCAAAGACAAGCACATCATCTTTGGCTTCCACGGATATCCGTGGCTGGTCCACCGCCTTACGTACCGCCGGACCAACCGCAATTTGCATGTCCGCGGCTACAAGGAGGAGGGCACCATCACAACGCCATTTGACATGAGAGTGCAGAACGACCTTGACAGGTTCCACCTCGTACAGGACGTGATAGATCGCCTGCCCGATCTGGGCTCGAAGGGCGCGTATCTCAAACAGGTGGTTCAGGACAAGCTTATTGAGCACAAACATTACATCGACAAACATGGCCAGGATATGCCGGAGATACGTAACTGGAAATGGCCGGGAGCAGTTAGCGGCAACTGAACCGTGCGCCTAAACCGTTCCGCGGCGCTACTGAGCCGCGACCGTGAGGGGCGACCGTTTGGTTACGCGCGCGGTTCAGAAGCGTCAGCGTTAGGTCAAGTGACGCCCATGGGGCCGATTGCCAATCGGCCGCAGGCTGCCAGCCTGCCCCACAAACGGTCGCGGGTCAGAAGGTTTATCAATGACAGTCCAGCCCATCTCGTCAAACTCCGGCACCGTCGTTTCTGTTCGCGGCGGAGTGGTGGACGTGCAGTTTGACCGGCGCTTACCCCCCATTTATTCGGTTCTGCGGGCGGGAGCGAAGGGAGAGATCGTTATTGAAGTGCAGGAACAACTCGATGCGCGGCGGGTGCGGGGCGTGGCCTTGACTCCCACCCAAGGCCTGGCCCGCGGAAGCGGCGTCAAGGACACCGGCAGCCCGCTTCGCGCGCCGGCGGGCAAGACGATCCTTTCACGCATGTTCGATGTCTTCGGGAATGCCATAGACGGCCAGCCCCAACCGGTTGATGTGAGCTGGCGGTCGATCCATCGTCAGCCGCCATCGCTCGCGGACCGCTCGACAAAATCGGAGATATTCGAAACGGGCATCAAGGCCATCGATGTCCTGGTGCCGCTGGAACGCGGCGGTAAGGCCGGCCTGTTCGGCGGCGCGGGCGTCGGAAAAACGGTTCTGCTCACGGAAATGATCCACAACATGATTGGCCACCAGAAAGGGGTCAGCATTTTCTGCGGAATCGGCGAGCGCTGCCGCGAAGGCGAAGAGTTGTACAGCGCCATGAAGGAAGCCGGCGTTTTGAAGGACATGGTTATGGTCTACGGCCAGATGAATGAGCCGCCGGGCAACCGCCTGCGCGTGGGGAGCGCCGCTCTTACCATGGCCGAGTACTTGCGCGACGACGAACACCGCGACGTTCTTCTGCTGATCGACAACATTTTCCGCTTCATTCAAGCCGGTATGGAAGTGTCGGGCCTGATGGGGCAGATGCCCTCGCGGCTGGGTTATCAGCCCACCATGAGCACCGAGTTGTCGAGCCTGGAGGAACGCATCGCCAACACCAGCGCCGGCGCCATCACATCCATTCAAGCAGTCTACGTCCCGGCCGACGACCTGACGGACCCGGCGGCGGTTCATGTGTTCTCTCATCTCTCCGCGTCCATCGTGCTGTCCCGCAAGCGTGCCAGCCAAGGTCTTTACCCAGCCATCGATCTGCTTCAATCCAGTTCGAAGATGGCGACTCCCGGCATCGTCGGCGCCAGCCATTATGCTTTGGCGCAGGAGATCCGCAAGACCCTGGCGCAGTACGAAGATCTCAAGGACATCGTCGCCATGCTGGGCATGGAACAGCTTTCGATGGGCGACCGCAACATCGTGGGGCGCGCTCGCCGCCTGGAAAGGTTTCTCACCCAGCCGTTTTTCACCACCGGACAGTTTACCGGGATCGAGGGCCAAACCGTCAGCTTGAAGGATGCGCTGGGGGGCTGCGAACGCATTCTTCGCGATGAATTCAAGGATTACCCGGAGAGCGCCCTGTACATGATCGGAGCGATCAGCGAGGCAAAGAAGCCGGAACAAGTACCGAGCCGCGACCATAAGGCAGCGACTGCTGCGCAGGCTGGGGCGCATGCATCTTAAGATCCTTCTTCCCTCGGAAGTGTTCGCGGACAAAACCGGGGTCCTCGAAATCATCGCCGATACCAGCGATGGATCGTTTGGACTACTGCCGCATCGGCTGGATTGCGTGGCGGCCCTTGTCCCCGGCATTCTGACGTACCGGACGAAAGAGGAAGGCGACGTCTATATCGCGGTGGATGAAGGCGTATTGGTTAAAGCGGGCGAAGACGTACTTTGCTCCGTCCGGCATGCCATCGGCGGTACGGATCTGAGCAGCCTTCACGACGCGGTGAAGCGCCAGTTTCTGGTTTTCGACCAGCAAGAGAAAGCGGTGCGCGCGGCGGTGGCCAAGATGGAGAGCGGCTTTGTGGGCCGTTTCGCGGAGTTTCAACATGAGCGATAGCCTGACTAACCAGAATTTGGGGGAAGATTCTCCTTTCGTGCGCAAGGTAGCCTCTGAGAGCGCGCGCAAGCTTCGGGTGCTGCGCGAAGGCAAACAAGGTGTCTGGTTCGGTCTTGGCATGTCCGGTCTCATCGGATGGTCCGTCGCGGCGCCGTCTCTCGGTGGCGCGCTCCTCGGCCTGTGGCTGGATAGGCGTTATCCAGGAGGCCATTCCTGGACTCTCATGCTGCTGGCCGCCGGACTGGTTATTGGCTGTGCGAATGCCTGGCATTGGATCGCCGCGCAGGCTCGAGCCATGAATGACAGAACCGAAGACAAACCGGAGGGGAAGGATGAGTGAGCCGCTGACGCTCATGCTGCCGCTGATGGCTGGTCTTCTGCTGGGGGCAGTCTTTTTTGGCGGCCTTTGGTGGACCGTCCGGCGCGGACTCGAATCCAAATCTCCCGCGGCCTGGTTCTTTTGCAGTCTGTGGCTGCGAACCATCATGGTGATCGCCGGCTTCTATTTCGTCTCGCAAGCCGACTGGCGGCGCCTGGTGGCCTGCCTGGCCGGATTTCTGATTGTGCGACTGTCGATGGCTTGGCTCACCCGCGCGCCCGGTAAACCGGCGAGCCGGATCGCCGAAGGAGGCGCCCGGTGAATCTCACTTCCGATCAACAAATTCTGTGGCAGCACGGCTTCGTCAAACTCAACGGCACCATTGTCACCACTTGGGCCATGATGATCGCCATGGGGCTGGGTTCGAAGCTCGTCACCCGGAAGCTGAAGACCGAGGGGGCCATTTCGCGCTGGCAGGGTTTGCTTGAGATCGTTGTTACCGGCATTGAGAAACAGATTCAGGATGTTGGGCTGAATCAGCCGAAAAAGTATCTCTCTTTTCTTGGGACGCTTTTTTTGTTCGTCGCCCTGTGCAGCCTCTGCATCGTGATCCCCGGCTTTCGCCCGCCCACGGGTTCCCTCTCCACCACGGCGGCCCTGGCTCTGTGTGTCTTCGTGGCCGTCCCGCTCTTCGGCGTCCGCGGACAAGGGCTGACCGGTTATCTGAGAACGTACACCGAACCCACCGTCATCATGCTGCCGTTCAACATCATCAGCGAGCTTTCGCGGACGCTGGCCCTGGCCGTTCGCCTCTTCGGCAACATGATGAGCGGAGTGATGATCGTTGGCATTCTTCTCACCATCACTCCCTTTCTGTTTCCCATTGTCATGACGGCGCTGGGCCTCCTCACCGGCATGGTGCAAGCCTACATCTTCAGCATTTTGGCGGCCGTCTACATAGCGGCCGCTACGCAAGTACATAAACAGGCTGTTTCGAAGGCGCCGCCCTCAGGCTAAGAAGCTAAGAAATCGGATCGAAATTCGAATCGTAACAACGTTCCCAAAGGATACCCAAATGGATAGCAGTACTCTCGTGGCAATCGTATCGATCGCTACTTCCGGTCTCACCATCGGACTCGGCGCGATGTGTCCCGCCCTCGGCGAAGGCCGGGCGGTGGCAACAGCCCTGACTTCGCTCGCGCAACAGCCGGATGCCTCGGCCACCATCACCCGGACGCTGTTCGTGGGTCTCGCGATGATCGAATCGCTGGCTATTTACTGCTTCGTCGTTTCGATGATTCTGATTTTCGCCAACCCGTTTTGGACACACGTTATTGCTCAAGGCGGAGGAAAGTGAGCCATGCTCATTGACTGGTTCACCGTTGGCGCCCAGGCGCTGAACTTCCTGGTCCTGGTGTGGTTGTTAAAGCGCTTTCTCTACAAACCCATCCTCAATGCCATCGACGCCCGGGAGAAGGGCATCGCCGGTCAGTTGGCCGATGCCGATGCGAAGAAGACCGAGGCTGAAAAGGAGCAGACTGAGTTTCAAGCCAAGAACAAGGCGTTCGACGAACAGCGCACTGCTCTGCTTCAGAAGGCAGCCGCGGACGCCGGTGCGGAGCGCGGCCACCTGTTGGATGACGCCCGCGCCGAAGCGGATAAATTGCGTTCTGATCAGGCCATCGCCTTGCGAAACGACCGAACCAGGTTGGGCAATGAGATTACACGCACCGCCAAGGACGAGGTCTTTGCCATCGCGCGAAAAACTCTGACGGACCTCGCCGGCGCCAGTCTCGAAGAACGCGTGGGGGCGGTCTTCACGCGCCGCCTCGGCCAAATGGACGCACAAGCAAAAGAGACCATGGCCGGGGCGCTAAGAGCGGCATCCGAACCGGCTCTGGTCGCTAGCGCCTTCGATCTGCCGGCCGCGCAGAGGGCCACCATTCAAAATGCGCTCAACGAAACCTTCTCGGCCGACGTTCGCCTCCGGTTTGAGACGGCGGGAGATGCCATTTGCGGTATCGAGTTCTCTTCGAACGGACAGAAAATCGGCTGGAGTATCGAGGGTTATCTGACAGAGCTCGATCGGAAAGTCGACGAACTCCTGGACGCCCAACCGGCGCCGGCGTCGTCGCCTTCGATGGCCGCGAGCCAACAGAAAACTGAACCGGCCAAACCGGACCCCAAGACGGCGCCCTCGAAAAGGCCGCCCGTCGAAGTGGCGGTTGGCGCCGGGGCAAGATGAACGCGCCACTCGATATTCCACCGGCTAAAGCCGGTGCCACCGATGTTCTTCAGCCGGCGATTGACCGGAGCTTCGGCGCCATACACGTGGCTCTCGAAGGCTTCGGGCCACGGATGACGCCCCATGAAGTCGGCGTGATCAAGAATATCGCCATCGCCATCGCCACGGTTTCCGGACTTCCCGGCGTCGGTTACGAAGAAGTGGTGAGGTTTCCAGGCGATGTGCTCGGCATTGCATTCAATGTGGATGAGGACGAAGTCGGCGTCATCCTGCTAGGAGACTTTCAGCACCTGCGTGCGGGCATGGAGGTGGAACGCACTGGGCGCGTAATGGATGTGGGCGTGGGGGATGGCTTGCTGGGGCGCGTGATGGACGCCTTAGGCAACCCGCTGGATGGAAAAGGGCCTATTGCGGCCGACCGTCGATTGCCGGTGGAACGTCCGGCGCCGGCAATCCTGGACCGCGCGCCTGTGAACGTGCCTCTGCAAACCGGTTTAAAGGCGGTGGACGCACTTGTCCCCATCGGGCGCGGCCAGCGTGAGTTGATTCTCGGCGACCGGCAGACCGGCAAAACCGCCATTGCTATCGACACCATTTTGAATCAACGCGGAAAGAATGTGCTTTGCGTCTACTGCGCCATCGGCCAGCGCGCCTCCGCTGTTGCCAAAGTAGTGGCCAACCTGCGGCAACAGGGTGCGATGGAGTACACGGTGGTGGTGGTGGGAGAGGGCAATCAAGCGCCGGGTCTGCTCTACATCACGCCTTACGCCGCCACCGCCATCGCCGAGTATTTCATGGAGCAGGGGCGCGATGTGCTGATTGTTTATGACGATCTGACGCAGCACGCCCAGGTCTACCGCGAACTTTCCCTGCTGCTCCGCCGTCCGCCCGGGCGTGAAGCCTTTCCCGGGGATATCTTCTATATTCATTCCCGGCTGCTTGAAAGAGCGACGCATCTGACCAAGCAGCGCGGCGGCGGTTCGCTGACGGCCCTTCCCATCATCGAGACCACGGCTGAGGACATTTCCGCCTATATTCCAACCAATCTCATCTCCATCACCGATGGCCAGATTTACCTTTCGCCCTCATTATTCGAACTGGGAGTCCTTCCCGCCATCGACGTGGGTAAGTCCGTTTCACGAGTTGGCGGAGCGGCGCAGCGGCCTGCCTATCGCGCCGTGGCGGGCAGTCTGAAGCTCGCTTATTCTCAATTCGAAGAACTTGAGACGTTCGCCAAGTTCGGCACTCGTCTTGACGAAGCAACCCGCAAGATTATCGATCATGGGCAGCACATCCGAGCTTGCCTCAAGCAGCCCGAGTCCGAACCGCTTTCCATCGTCCAACAGATTACGGTTCTGCTCGCCTTGACGGCCGGTCTCTTCGATGCCGTGCCGCTTGAAAGGATGACTGACGCGCAGAAGGCTCTGGAAGAAGCCGCCTCCGGGATCGGCGCCGACGTCGCAGATCGCTTCATAACCGCGGAAAAACTGAGTGACGCTGACCGGAAGGCGGTCCTGGACATCGCGCTTCGGACCCTGGCTCCCTTTCAGCCAACGCCTGAAGGAAAGCCGGCGCCCAAAGTTGCAGCATGAGTGGAAATACACAGAGCTTAAGCCGAAAAATCAGCGGCGCCGGAGATCTGGAAGGCATCGTCCGCGCCATGAAGGCCCTGGCGGCCTCCAGCATCGGGCAATACGAAAAGGCGGTTCAATCGCTCGACGGTTACTATCGAACCGTTGAGCTGGCCCTATCTGTCTGTCTTCGCCGGGCAGGCCACGCCGAAGTTCCGCCGGAAAAATCGTCGAAGGCCGTCTCGCCAGCCGGCGCCATCGTCTTCGGTTCCGATCAAGGCTTAGTCGGACGCTTTAACGAGGTGGTGGCTGAAATGGCCGTGGCCGCGCTCAAGGAACTACCCGGCCAAGTCAAGACCATTTGGGCCGTTGGAGACCGGATGCACGCGCTCATGTTGGACGCCGCGATTGCCCCCGTCATCCTATTGTCCGTTCCAACGTCAGTCAACGCCATCACGCCTCTGGTGGGTCAACTTCTCATTGAGATCGGCGCGGCTCAGGAGCGGCGGGAAATCGTGGAGGTGTATGTTTTTCACAATCATCCAAAATCGGAAGCCGTTTACGAGCCTCTCAAAAGGCGCCTGCTGCCGCTCAATCGAGCGTGGCAAAGCAAGGTTGCGTCGCTTCCCTGGCCTACAAAGAATCTCCCGGAAGTGATCGAGGGACCCGAACCGGCCATTGAAGCTTTCATCCGCGGATATCTCTTTGTCCTGCTGTTTCAAGCCTGCGCGGAATCGCTGAACAGCGAAAACGCCAGCCGATTGGCGGCGATGCAACGGGCCGAGAAGAACATCAAGAACATCCTGGAAGATCTGAACCGCGACTTTCATCGCCTGCGTCAGGAATCGATTGACGAAGAGTTGTTTGACGTTGTCTCCGGGTTCGAGGCTCTGACGGCTAGCGGATCGCGCGGGTCTCGCGGGTCAGCGGCGAAGCCGAAACCAGCTCTTGCGGCCCGCATCGCCGTATAGCAATTTTGACGCGCTTTTGACTTATTTCCCATTACCTTTGAAACAACGGCCGTTGCGCCCGTTCCCGCCTTGCTTCGGCGCCGCTGCCTGGGTCAGGCCACACGTCTTGTCACGAACAAGGTGTCTCTTCACACGCCCAAAGGTACCTCTATGATCGAAAGCTCAACCGAAACGCCGCTCGTTACGCCGACGGTGGTTATCCAATCGAAACGGCTCCCCGATGCGTTTCACGGCGCGTCAGGAAAGCAGCCTCCTTCCCGGTGGGAGGCGAAGTTGAAGTGGGCGCTGCCGCTTATTGGCGTGCTCATCGCCGCTTTGGCAATCGTTCCGGCTCTGCTGCGGAAGTGGTTGTGGATGCGGCAACTCAACTTCGAAGGCATTTTCTGGACTCTGACGTTCGCCAAGTGGGGGCTGGCCGGGGCCGCTTTTGCGGTTGCGTTTGCCTTCCTGTGGGTCAATACCCGTTATGCGGCCAAGAAGGGCGTGGTTCTTGCCGGAGATGCCTCCTCCGCTTGGCCACTCCGCCCCGGTCTCCTGGCGCCGGCCGCAGCCCTGGCTTCGGCTCTCGTCGCCGCTGTCTTCGGGCTCAGCATCGGTTCCCAATGGGACACTTATCTCCGCTTTCGCTTTGGCGGCGCATTCGGACTCGCGGACCCAATATTCGGAGCCGATCTGGGTTTCTACCTTTTTCGCCTGCCCTTTTATCAACTCTTACAGACCAGCCTTGTCTTTGTGACAGTGCTTACCATCATGGCTGTGGCCTGCGAATATGCCTATTTCGGATTACTCCGGATCAAGGCCGGCGCAACGAATGAAACGCCCGGAACACTTGAAGCCGCCGAGAGACTTGAGGCCCATCGATTCGCACTGCCGCATATCTCCGCCCTTCTTTCGATCCTGGTTGCCGCGTTTGCGTGGGGTTACTACTTGGATCGCTTCGCCCTGCTCTACGGCGTCACCGGAGTGGTCTATGGCGTTGGGTACACTGCCGCACACGTCACGATGATTGCCCTCTGGATGATGATGGGCGTTTCAATCGTTGCCTGCGCTCTTCTCATTCTTAATCGTTTCCGCCCCCACTGGAGAGCGGTGGCCATCGGAGCCGCAGCTTATGCCGGGCTGTACATCATTGGAATCGCCGCCGCTCCCGCTCTCTTCCAGAAATTCGCGGTGGAACCCAACGAACTCAAACTGGAAACTCCTTACTTAAAGAGTTACATTGAGTTCACGCGCAAGGCTTATAACCTGGATGTGATCCAGGAGACCTCATACCCCGCGCTCGCCGACTTGACGGCTCCCGTTATCGCCAGGAATCAGGACACCATTCAGAACATCCGTCTGTGGGACAAGCGGCCCTTACTGCAGACCTACCAGCAAACGCAGGCGATTCGTCTCTACTATCAGTTCTACAATGTCGACGTCGATCGCTATCATCTGGCGGACGGCTATCACCAGGTGATGCTTGCCACTCGTGAGCTATCGTCGGAGTTGCCCGCGAAAGCCCAAACCTGGGTGAACGAAAACCTGCAATTCACTCATGGTTCCGGCCTGGTCATGAACTTCGTCTCGAAAACGACGGGCGGAGGATTCCCGCAGTTCCTGATCCAGAACGTCCCCGCCGAATCCACTTATGGGTTGAACATCGCTCAGCCGGCCATCTACTATGGCGAGGACATGCCATCTTCCAGCATTGTTGCGACGGGTGTCAAGGAATTCGATTACCCGAAAGGCAATGAAAACGTCTATACCAGCTACCAGGGAACAGGCGGAATTCCGCTGGATAGCCTCGGCAAGCGGCTTTTGTTTGCCTGGACCGAAACCGACATCAACATCCTGCTTACTTCGTATCTTAAGCCGGAGAGCCGCATTCAAATCTGGCGAAACGTCCAGCAAAGGGTATCGCAGATCGCTCCGTTCCTGACCCTTGACGCCGATCCTTATGCAGTTCTCAGCGAGGGGAAACTGTATTGGATCCAGGATGCGTATACGACGTCGGATCGCTTCCCCTATTCGAATCCTCATCCGGCTTCCCTGGGCCACGGATTGAATTACATCCGCAACTCCGTAAAGGTAATCGTGAATATGTATGACGGCAGCGTGTCCCTCTACACGATGGATCCGAACGACCCAGTTCTGGCGGTTTACCGGCATGCATTTCCCGGCGTTTTCAGGGACCTAAATAAGCTCTCGGCCGACCTGAAGCTCCACCTACGCTATCCACAGGATCTATTTGCCATCCAGGCAGGCCAATACCAGAGTTTCCATATGACCGATCCCCAGGTCTTCTACAACCGGGAGGACTTATGGGTGCCACCGCAGGAGAAGTATGACGGCAAGCTGACCCCCATGGAGCCTTACTACATCCTCATGAAATTGCCCGGTAGCGACCAGTTGGAATATCTTCTTATGAGTCCGTTTACGCCGCAAAACAGGGACAACATGATCGCTTGGCTGGCTGCCAGGTCGGACTTCCCGGACTACGGAAAAATGCTGTTCTACCAGCTTCCGAAAGAGAAGCTGACTTATGGACCTAACCAGATTGGGGCGATGATCGATCAAAATACGACCATTTCTCAGCAACTTACTCTCTGGGATCAAAAGGGTTCCGGAGTCATTCGCGGCAAACTCGTTGTCATTCCGATTGAGAATTCTTTTCTGTACATCGTCCCCCTGTATCTCCGCGCTGAAGGTACAAATTTCCCTCAACTCAAACGCGTGATCGCGGCCGCGGGGGACAAGGTCGTCATGGAACCGACACTCGATGAAGCGCTTGCTGCTCTATTCGGAACGGCGGCAGTGACGCAAACCGGGACACCGGCGCCCGCTCTTGCCGCCAACCTGCAATTGGACCAAGTCAAGATCCAGTTGGGCGATGCGCAGAGGGCGATCGATGCGCTGAAACGCCTGCTGGAACAGCCTGCCGGCGCGCCAGCCAAGGGCCTCCCCGCCAAGTGATTCCTCGCTTGCCTAAGACCGCGAAGCCTGACTGATGAAGATCGATTCGAAATCCTATCGTGTGCGACCCGGGCAAAACGTAAGACTCCGGGAATGGCCCACCTGGGTGAAGCCGCCTTTCACGTCGAAGGACGAATATAAGGAGATTCTGGAAAAGCATGTTGCGGAATTGAGTTCGCTTCAGCAACTGCACTATGCATCGAATCGGTACGCGCTACTGTTGATCTTTCAAGGGTTGGACGCTGCCGGGAAGGACGGCGCCATCCGGCACGTCTTGTCAGGGGTCAATCCGGAGGGTTGCGAAGTTTCCAGTTTCAAGGAGCCCAGCGCCGAGGAATTGGAACACGACTTTCTCTGGCGCACCACGCGCCGGCTTCCGGAACGCGGGCGGATTGGCGTCTTCAACCGCTCCTACTATGAGGAAGTCCTGGTTGTTCGGGTTCATCCCGAGATGCTTTTGAAGCAAGGACTCCCCAAGGAGGAAAGGGAAGACAAACATATCTGGGACAAACGGTATCGCTCTATTGTGGATCTGGAAAGCCATCTTCACTGCAATGGCACGCGGATCGTCAAGATCTTCCTCCACGTTTCTAAGGACGAGCAGCGAAAGCGCTTCCTGGAACGAATCGACGAACCCGATCATAACTGGAAATTCAGTGCCGCGGATATCCATGAGCGGAAGTACTGGAAGGCTTATGTAGAGGCGTATGAGGCCTGTCTAAGCGCCACCAGCACCGAACACGCACCCTGGTACGCCGTTCCCGCGGATGATAAAGAGACTGCGCGGCTGAGTGTCTCTCAAATCGTCCTGGATGCGCTCAGAGATCTGAAGATGTCCTATCCGAAGACGACGCCGAAGCGCCGCCGGGAACTGGATTCGATTCGACAATTGCTGGTCAAGAAGCAGGGCTGAGGCCGGTCTAAGCCTGCGCCGCTGGAAACATACGATGGCACGCGGCGGCTTGCAAACCGAGCGGTGTCTCCCCCAAAAAGGGTCTGTCCCTTTATCCTGTGAAATCGTTAAAAGGGTCTGTCCCTTTATCCTGTGAAATCGTTGAGGGGAAAGGGCTTGCCAGTCTTACAGAGCGACCGGAAATCGCTTCACAGAACTGTGAATGGAACAGGTAGCCGATCTGAAAGCCGGCTTCCAGGCCGCCCCACAAACGGCTTCTGACGATCGCGCTACACGGAACGCCTGACAGCGTCCACGATCCGCGCAACCGTCTCATCGGTCATTTCGGGATACATGGGCAGGCTCAACACCTCGCGCGCCGCGGCCTCGGATGCGCCAAGCCCCGCTGGATCGATCTCGAGCCGCCCGGCGTACGCCGGCTGAAGGTGAACCGGCACGGGGTAATGCACGTTGGTCCCTATGCCTTCCTCTTTGAGCCGAGACTGAAGCCGGTCGCGATCAGGATGCCGAATGACGTACTGATGATAGACATGGGTGGCGCCTTGACGCCTTGCCGGCAGCGCCAGCCCGCTACCCGCCAGACCGGCATCGTAGGCAGCCGCAATCACCGCCCGCCGCCGGTTTCCCTCCCGCAAGTGACTCAGCTTCAATCGCAGAATGGCCGCCTGCAGTTCGTCCAGCCGGCTGTTCATACCGGGAATTTCACTCACGTGACGGCGCACGCACCCATATTCGCGCAGCATTCGCAGCTTCGTTATACAGGCCGTACTCTTGGCTACAACCATGCCGCCGTCGCCGAACGCGCCAAGATTCTTTGTCGGATAAAAGCTAAAGGTGCCGATTTCCCCCATTCCCCCGGTTGCGCGTCCGTAGAGTTCGGCGCCGTGAGATTGTGAGCAGTCCTCAATCACCGGAATGCCGAACCGGTCTGCCGCTTGCTGGATGGCCGGAACATCAGCGGGATGACCATACAGGTGGACAGCGATAACCGCCTTGATGCCATCCACCGCCTCCAGCGTTCGACCTAGCGCCGCCGGGTCCAAGGTATAGATATCGGGTTCGATGTCGACCAACACTGGCAACGCGCCAGCCAGTTCAATGGCGGCCACCGTCGCCACCGCTGTGTGGGAAACCGTCGCGACGCGGTCTCCTGGACCCACTCCCAGCGCCCGCAACGCCAGCACAATGGCATCGGTGCCGTTGGCCGCGCCGACAGCGCCCGTGAATCCAAGTTCCCGCGCGAACTCCTCTTCGAAAGCGCTCACTTCGCGGCCAAGAATGTAAGTGCCGCTATTCAAAACGCGAAACATGGCCGCCATTACTTCCTCTTTGTGCCGGTCCCAAAAGGCACGCGGCGCCGTCTGAGGAATGCTCTCCTGCGCGGATGGAACGCGGTCAGACATAATCGGTTAAATACTCCTGATAAAAGGCGACTGTCTGCTTGAGCCCCTCGCGCAATGAAAATCTGGGCGCCCAACCGGTCAATGAGCGAAACAAACGATCATCGGCAAAGTAATCGCCAATGTCAATGCGCCGAAATTCCGGCGGAAATTCTTTGGTCTCATAACGCCCACGCCCTGACACCTCAACCAGTTGTTGGGCAAGCTCGGCGAGAGTAACTGGAGGTATCCCGCCAATGTTGAAAACGCGGCCCGTGGCCGGTTCTAACGCGCCCGCCGCCAGGAACGCGTCCACGGCATCCTCGACGTACGTCAGGTCACGCTTTTGCCGGCCGCCCCATACTTCAAAAACCCCATCCTCCACCGCGCGGCGAATCCAGAGTCCCAGAAAGGTGTTCCGCGCGTCTTTTATGCGCATTCGCGGGCCGAAGGTGTTGGTAAGCCGGAGAGAGACCGTCCGCATCCCATAGACCCGATGGTACAGAGAATGGTACTCTTCCGCCGCCATTTTATTGATCCCGTTCACGTCCACCGGCCGCAACGGGTGGGTCTCATCCACCGGAAAGCGAACCGGGCGGCCGTAGATCTGGCGGGTAGACGCGAACACCACTTTCGCCTGGGCCAAATGACGCCGGCACGCCTCCAGCAAAACAATCTGCGCGTGGACGTTGGCGCCAAGGTCGGAGACTGGGTCGGTCATCGAGTCGATATGGGACACCTGCCCGGCCAGATTGAAAACCACTTCGTGCCCGGGCAGTAACTCCTCGTATTCCTCGGCTCGCCTAAGATCCGCTTCCCGGAACCGCAGTTTACTCTCAAAATCTCGTAAGTTCACCCGGTTCGCGCCACCGTTAGGCTGCAGGGCATCCAGAACCAGCACATCGGCGCCCGCATCCGCGAGCCGTCGCGCCAGGTTCGATCCGATGAAGCCAAGGCCTCCGGTGACCAGCACTTTCTTCCCGCGGTAAATGGAGTCAAACGATTCGATACTGCGTACCTAAACCTGGATCGGGAGGTTGTTCCACGGGCCGCCGGCCCTCAATCAGCGTCTTCATCAATCGATCCCAAAGCGGCAGAATCACCGCATCGGTATCGAAATCCCGGATGGCGGTAGCGCGGGCTGCTTCTCGCATCGCCTGGTGGCGATTCGGATGGCCGTGAATCTCATCCACCCGGTCACAGAGCGCCTCGGTCGAAAGAAAATCCACCAGGAATCCGTTCTCTCTATCGCGTAAAACTTCCGCTACCGGCGGCGTGGCTGAGCCGATCACCGCGCAACCCGCTGACATGGCTTCGAGAAACGACCACGACAAAACAAACGGATAAGTCAAGTAAACGTGCGCTGATGAAACCTGAAGCACGTTCAGAAAGGTGGCATAGGGAACAGATCCCAGAAAGTGGACCCGGCTCAAGTCCAACCGGCCATTCAACTCGGCTAACATCATTTCGCGATAGCTGCCTCCATAAGGCGGAGGATGGCTATAGCTGAGCCCATCGCCGCCAACGATCATAACGTGCAGACGCGGACGCCTGCGCAGTATCTCCGGGAGCGCCCGCATGAAGATGTGGAAGCCTCGGTATGGTTCCAGATTGCGCGAAACGTAGGTGATGACTTCATCGCTCCGCGTCAGGACGATGTTCTGCGGCGCCAGCTTGATCCACGCACCGGGGTCCGGCTTCACCGTGGCGGTGTCCACACCTTCGTGAAGCCGCGTAATCCGCGCCTGCATCGCCGCCGGAAAAAGACTTCGCTGCCAGGCGGTGGCTGCTTGTCCCCAATCGCATTCGGCGAAGCTCAGGCGGGTTACCGCATTCCGCACCTGCAATCGGGATCGGTCGTCAGGGTGGCTGGGGGCGAATTCCGGATCGAATCCGACATCGGCCCCTTGCGCATGGTAAAAGAACTCGAAATAAGTGAGCAGCGGCGCACGGGGAAACACCTCCTTCACAAACAGCGTCTCACCCCAACCGCAATGCCCCACCACAATGTCGGGAACCACTCCCGCTTCAAGCAGCTTCCGGCAGGCCTCGGCCACGGCTGTTCCGGTCCTCACTGCCGCGTCGAACGGGGCGGCATAAGGATGGCAGCTTGAGAGCTCCGGCAGCTCCGGCTTATACACAATCTTCGAGACTCCCGGTATTTCGATTTGGCTTGTCTGAGTAATGAAATAAACCCGCTTGTCATTCTGCCCCGCCAGCCGACGCACGATATGAAAGTATTGCCCCGGGAAGTTCTGATGAATGAATAGGAAGGTCATTCTCAAAGGCCCAGCTCGCCAATCAATTTCTCGCGGCCTTCAGCGCCTCGCGGCCGCGGCAGCGCCAGCGCCACCAACTCCAAGCTGCTCTTGCGGCGCAGCAGAATCTCGGCGAATCCCGCCTCTTCCAGGCGTTGCAGGAACAGGGTCGGCGTAAAGCCGCAACGATGCGCCATGGCAGTGTTACCGCGGGCGATAGCGGGACCGAACCCCCAGAGCATGTCGTGCGCCGTCACTGGCCCGGCCGGCGAATCGTAGATTGTCTCATGGAGCCGGTCTGTGGAGATCCACTGCGCAATCGCCTGCAAATCCGGAACAATAACGCAGGCAAAGCCATCTTCGGATAGCACTCGCCGAAATTCGCTCAGCGCGAGCGGCACTTCGTGGGCGAACAGGTGCTCTATGCAGTGAGAGCACCAAACCGCGTCCGCCGATCCGTCCGGAATGGCCGAAAGATCGGCGACACTTGTCAGCAGGTCCGGTTCTACGGCAGGTTCCACGTCCACGCGTATCTGCCGCCATCGCTTAAACAGCAGCGGAACGCGTGCCTGGCTGGGCGGCCCACACCCCGCATTGATGAAAACGGGGCGAGGGCGCCTGGCCGATTTCCCGCGCGTCATCGAGGATTCAAGCCCAACAGCCGCCGCGCTCCGCCACGTGCAGCTCAATCGCCTCCAGCGGATCGCCCGGAACGGTGGAACAGCATAGCTCGCCCGTATCGAATGGCCCAACAGAGGCGCCGGACCCAAACTTGCCGCTGTAAGTGCAAAGGTACCTGTCCGCGGCGTCCGCCTTTAAGCGAACCGCAAAACCGGCCAGCGGGATCCCTCGCCCGCGGCTCCCGCACAGCACCTGATTGCTTAACCAAGGCGTTTCGACGCCGTCCAAGGTGACGCCGCGATATTCCACCGAATCGCCAGCCAGCGGGCCCACTGACTGCACGGCGAAGGCTTCAATCCAGACTTGTTGGCCGATAAAGCCCACCCAACTGTCTGTGAATTGAACGTCGCCAAAGTCTCTGATGTGGGCCAGTATC
>CAJCIT010000289.1 GCA_903970405.1 Acidobacteriaceae bacterium
AGAGGAGAACATTAGAAAAGCAAGTATCTGAGTTGACATGACCGAACAGGAATTCAAGACACGAGCCGATGAAGCTCTGACTGCTCTTTATAAGCGGCTGGCCGAGGCAACCGACAACTACGAGTTCGAGCCCGATTTCAACGCCGGCGCGCTGGCCATCGAGTTTGACGAACCGAAAGGCAAATTCGTGATCAGCCCGAATTCGCCGGTTCGCCAGATTTGGATCTCCGCCCACTCAAAGAGTTTCAAGCTGGATTGGAATGACCAGCGGCAGGCGTTCGTTCTGGCGGAGACCGGTGAGGCCCTCGCTGATTTTATCGCCGGCGCCATCGGCCAGCACCTTGGTGAACAAGTTACTCTCTAAGCCTTCACCACCAATGCCTGGCGTTTACATCTCTTATCCGTTCTGTTCGCAGAAGTGCACCTACTGCAACTTCGCGTCGGGTGTGTTCACGCGAAACCAGCAGGAACGGTACGACGTGGCGCTGGTGCGGGAAATCGAGGCGCACGTGTGGCAATGGCAGCCTGAAACGCTGTATCTGGGCGGCGGTACACCGAGCCTGATGGAGTTCGGCCCGCTTGAGTCTACGCTCTCTCCAATTCCAAGCGGGGCGCTGGTTGAGGCGACCATGGAGTGCGCGCCCGGCACCGTGACCGCGGAGCGTGCGACGTTTTGGCGGAGCCTGGGCATTAACCGCATGAGTCTGGGCGTGCAGTCGTTTGTCCCCGAAGAACTGCGACGCACCGGACGGCGTCACACGGCGCAGATTGTTGAATCGGACATTCAGGTTCTCACGGGGGCCGGAATTCGGAACATCAACATCGACCTCATCGCCGGACTTCCGGGCCAGACCCTCGCTTCGTGGCGCGAATCGCTTTCCTGGGTGGAGCGCCTATCGCCGCCACACGTCTCGATCTACATCTTTGAACTCGACGAGGACAGTAACCTGGGCCGTGAGGCCACGCTCGGCGGCATTCGGTATGGCGCGGGGCTTTTGCCTTCCGACGATGCCGTGGCCGAAATGTACGAGCTAGCCGTGGTGGAACTGGCGGGCTTGGGGATTCACCGCTATGAGATCTCAAACTTTGCAAAGCCGGGCTACCAATCGCGCCACAACCTGAAGTATTGGACGGGCGAGCCGTATGCGGGCTTTGGATTGGATGCGCATTCATTCAATGGCGGCACACGGCGCGGGAATGTCGATGATCTGAACCTGTACTTAGATCGGATGGAGGCTGAGCAATCGCCCGCGGGAGAAGCGTCGACAGTGGATGCTGAAGAGGAGCGCTTCTTTGTGGGGTTGAGATTGGCGCGGGGCATTCAGCCAACTGAAGGCGAGTGGCGGCGCTTTCGCGATCCGATTGAGCAGTCGATCCGTGACGGGTTACTCGAGCGAGAGGGGGGCTGGTTGCGCCTCACGCCTCGTGGTTTCCTGGTTTCTAATGAAGTGTTCCAAAATTTCATCGAAGTTCGGGCTGGCCTTGTTTAGCGGAAGGGGCTCTATCGAACATGGCTGAGGCGAAACTCATTGACTTGCGCAGTGACACCGTCACGCGTCCTACGCCCCAGATGCGCGCCGCCATGGCCTCGGCTGAGGTGGGCGATGACGTGTACGGGGAAGACCCGTCGCTGAACCGCCTGGAACAGCGCGCCGCGGAGGCAATGGGCAAAGAGGCCGCGCTGTTTGTCCCCACGGGCACTATGGGCAACACCATTGGAATCAAGATCCACACCGGGCACGGCGACGAGGTGTTGTGCGAGGCGCACTCCCACGTTCTGGATTGGGAGCATTCGATGATGGCATGGTTTGCCGGGTGCGTGGCGCGGGCCGTGGCTGCGCCCGGTGGGATTCTCACTTGGCCGGCCATCGCGGGCGCGCTAAGGCAGGGCGGTCCTAATAACGCGCATACGTCGCTGATTACGCTGGAAGACACGCATAATATGGCCGGCGGAACGGTCTATCCGCAGGCCGCCATCGATGAGATTTGCGAAGAGGCTCATCGCCGCGGCCTCAAGGTGCATATCGATGGCGCGCGCATTTTCAATGCCGCTACGGCCTCCGGCGTGCCTGCTTCGCGGATTGCGCGCGACGCGGACTCAGTGATGTTCTGCCTCTCCAAAGGGCTCTGTGCGCCCGTTGGATCGATGCTGGCGGGTACCGGCGAAGCCATCGCCAGGGCGCGAATTCACCGCAAGCGTCTGGGAGGCGGCATGCGTCAGGCCGGTGTTCTGGCCGCGGCGGGCTTGATCGCCCTGGAGCAGATGACCTTGCGTCTGGCCGAGGACCACGCGAATGCGAAGCTTCTGGCCGAGGGCGTGGCGCGCCTGCCCTGCATCGACTTCGATCCCTCTCATGTTCAAACGAATATTGTCATCTTCGACACTCTTCCGCTCTCGGTTACTACCGGGCAATTCAGCGACGCGCTCAAGGACCGTGGCATCCTGGCCAATGGGGTTGACCACCGCCGGATGCGGCTGGTGACCCATCACGACGTCACTCGGGCCGATTGCGAAGCCGCGGTCGAGGTCATCGGAGAGTCTGTGTCCGCGTTTGCATAGCGACATCGCACAGTTGCAACATGGCGCTGGCATACCGTCGGGATTTGACATACACTCACTTCATAGCAAGGGTGATCGGCCCGAAGCGGAGGAAAGCAAGAATATGGCGTTCTGTTCGAATTGCGGCACTGAGACCCCCGGAGCTTTTTGCCCGAATTGCGGAGCGCCCGCCGGCGCTCCCGCCAGCTCATCGCCTGGACCGAATCCCGGCGCAAGCCCCGCCTACGGCGCCGGAGCTCCATTCTCGCCTGCGGCTTCCGGGCTGACCGACAATGTCGCCAGCGCCCTCTGTTACTTCCCCTTCGCCATCGGCATTATCATTTCCATCGTCTTTCTGGTGGTCGCGCCATATAGCCAGAACAAAACAATCCGATTTAATGCATTCCAGTCTCTATTGATCCATCTTGCATGGGTGGTTTTAGTCATGGTGCTGGCCATCATCGGAGGAATGTTGCATGTCGTTGGGATGGTGGGACTTGGCCTGCTTTATCCCCTCCTGGGCCTCGCGACCTTCATTCTGTTGCTGTACCTGGCCTACAGTTCTTACACCAACAAAACGGTGGTTTTGCCAATTGTCGGTGAGTTCGCCAAGAAGCAGGCTTAACCGCAACCTGCGATCATACGTCTAGGGTTAAGGAGCGAAGCGGTCTTCGCGTTCGCTCCCTGATTTGCGCGCTGTTCGTATCGGCGCGGCCCTATTTGCTAATGAGACGCATTCACAACTTTGTCCTGGTGGTGGCGTTGAGCGCGCCAATCTGGGCGCAAGATCTGACTCCCCGAATCGGCAGTATCGAGATTTACGGAGCCAGGAAGATCCCCGAGAAGAGAATCCTCGACGCGCTGGGCGTTCAACAGGGATCGCCCCTGCCTCCCTCGCGGACGGCCGCCGAGTTGCGCCTGGTCGGTTTGCGGGGCGTCGCGCTTTCGCACCTCGAAGCCGTCTGCTGCGATGACGCCCACCGTATGATTCTCTACGTCGGCGTGGAGGAGCGCGAAGCGCCCCACGTGGAGTTTCATCCTGCCCCCTCACACGATGTCGAGCTGCCGGAGGATGTGATGGCGCTTTATCAGGACTTCCTCGACCGGGCGAAAGAGGCCTCCCGTGATGGCGCGCCGGCTGAGGATTTGACGAACGGCTATTCGCTGATGACGGATTTCGAAAGCCGCGCCGATCAGATCCGGCTGCAAAACATGGCCGAGGATTACTTCCCGCAGATCCACGACGTGATTCGAAATGCAGCGGATGAAGAGCAGCGCGCCGCCGCAGCCTACATCCTTCAATACTCGAAGCGAACGGAGCGAATTACGAAGCAGATGGTGGAGGATCTGGAATACGCCTTATCGGATGACAGCGAACTTGTCCGAAGCGCCGCTATGCGGTCTCTTAAAGCAGTGGCGGTGGGCGGCAAACTTCACCCGGAACAGGGTATCCAGATTCAACCCACGTGGTACGTGCAGTTATTGAACTCGGTGGTCTGGTCAGATCGCCGGACGGCCAGCCTGGCGCTGGTGGAGATGACGGAATCGCGCAGTGAGGAAACGATAGGCCTGATGCGCGACCGCGCATTGACTTCGATCGTCGAGATGGCCCGCTGGAAGGACCTGGCCCACGCGCTTCCGCCATTTATTCTGGCTGGGCGCATTGCGGGTGTGAGTGAGAAGGAAATCAAGGATGCGTGGATAGCCGGGGACCGCGAGAGCGTCATCAAGAAGGCTTTGGCTTCCGAAAAACGCCCGACGCTTCCTGAACGCCTGCTCAAGAAAGTGGGCGCCTGACCGGTGGGCGCCTTCCTCGATCCGGTTGCGGCCGGTGGTGCTACACCCGGCCCGAAAAAGGGGTTGCGCGTCGTCGCGGCCTTATGGCTGACGGTGATATTGGGTGTCTCGGTGGCGCCGCTTGCGGTGAAGACTTCGCTCCATACCATTGGGCATCTGCACAATGCTCTGCATTTCGCTGCCTTCTTTGTTGCCGCCTCCTTGATGACGCTGGGATCGTCAGGCTGGCGCTACCGGTTGCTGCGAGGTCTCCTGGCGCTGCTCTTTGCGGTGGCCACTGAATATCTGGAAGCGGCGATCTCTTTGATCAAACTGGAGTGGCGCGACGTGCGCACCGACGCTTGGGGAATTGCCGCCGGCTTGCTGATGGCGTACCTGTTGCGCTGGTGGATGGCTCAAAAGGTCTCAGACGGATTGAACTCTCGATGAAGCGTCGCGCTCCGGTCGCGCGGGCCGTGGCGGCGCGCGACGCGCCACTCGTGTTGGCCCGCGCCGAACGCCGCCTGCATAGACGCTTGCCGTCTTTTCGAGGTTCCATGGTTTACCATCGGAGTCTCGGACGTGAAGTCATGAAACTCCCTGTCATCATATTGCTCGGTTGCGCCGCGCTTTTTGCTCAGACGCCACCGGCCGACGTTCCCGACGAGTTGCGCGTGAACGACAACGAAAAGCTGAAGTACGTGGCCCACGGCAAAGGCGACCAGATCTACGTCTGCACGGCCAATGCCAACGGCGCGCAATACGGATATGTTTTGCGGGCGCCGGAAGCCGTTCTCACCGACGATGCCGGCAAAGAGGTGGGCCGCCACTACATCGGTCCTATTTGGGAGTGGAGCGACGGCAGCCGGGTAAAAGGCAGGGTTCTGGTCAGCGCCCGGTCGCCGCATGACGCTTCCATCTCGTGGCTGCTGTTAGCCGGGAGCGGTCAAAATGAGGAAGGCGCTTTTGCGCACATCACGAGTATTCAGCGGCTTCACACGACCGGTGGCCGGGCCCCCACTTCGGGATGCGATGCGGAGCACATCGACCAACAGGTGCGGGTGCCGTACACGGCCGATTACTACTTTTACGTTCGGAAGCCGACGCCACCGCCTACGACAACGCCGTGAACGGTCATTTCAAGTCGCTAGTTTCTGGCGCCCGCAGTCCTTCAGAGCCGCGACCGTCAGCCCGGAAAACCGTTTGTGGCCGCAGCTTTACAACCCAAAGCTTTACAACCTGCCCTGCGCCTCAGAATCCTTCCCAGACGATCGCCGGAAACGTGGAGTAGTAGCGGAATCCAACGGAATCGTAGAGGCGAATTGCCTCTGTATTGGAGCGGGTCACGGTCAGGCTCGCCATCGAACACCCAAGATTGAGCAGCTCCAAAAGCGATCGCCTCAGCAGTTCATACCCAAGACAAGTGCCACGCACGGCCGGCAGCGTACAGAGTTGCGTGATGTGCCCGGAAGCTGTGGAAACAAGGCTGGCCAGGCAGACGCCGCAGACGCGGCCGGTGCCTTCGTCAATGGCGACGATTGAAGCGGCCGGGGCGAAGCGGCCGCAGCCGGGAAACCGGACGATGTTCGTCAGGAAGCGGCGCGCCCCGGGGATGTTCCGGTACTGATCGTTGATCTCACTATCGACGTGCCCACGGTAGGCGCCGGAAATCAAGTGGGCGGTGTCTTCATGGAGCCGGTCGTTCCACGGCACAAGGCGTGCGCGAAAGGTGGGGGTCTTGGGGGCGAGCTTGCGGATGGCGTTTTGGCGGATAGTCATAAACTGCCGGTCGAAGCGCGCCGCATAGCGCTCAAACGGAATAGGGACGTCCTTCGACGCCCCCAAGAGCAGCAACTGCGATTCGATACGCCTGACGCCTGGCGTTCGAATCAGGCCTTGCACTACAGCGCTGAGCAGCATCATTTCATAGGCGCCGCTGTGGGGCCCCGGACGGACGTAGAAGTCGCCGATCAGGCCTTTGTGATCCTCAAAAACGTGGTAGGCGTAGCCGGTCAGCTCACGCCCCAGACGCAAGGCGAAGCCGGAAAGCGATTGCATCTGCACGAATCGGCGTACGAGGTCCGCGGAAGGCCTGAAATCCCACATGTATTCCGAGTCCCAGACATATGCTTCTTCTTCCAGAAGAACGTCTAATTCGGCGCTGGATACGCGTCGAAGATCTTCGATCTCAGGGAGAAACGCTTCGCTCTGGGCTGCCATGTAGCGCCTTGATTATATGTTGACGGCCGATGAGCCGGCTAAGACGCGCTGATGCGGCGCGGCCTGTTGCAGGAACTGCTGGATGTTGCGCGTAGCCTGCCTGATGCGGTGGTTATTCTCAATCAGGCTGAAGCGCACGAAGCCCTCGCCCATGGGTCCGAAACCAATCCCCGGCGAAACCGCGACGCAGGCCTCGCGCATCAGAAGCTTCGAGAATTCGAGCGACGGCATTTCGCGATAGGGTTCGGGGAGGGGCGCCCAGAGAAACATCGAGCCCTTCGGCGGGGCCACCGGCCAGCCTGCCCGAATCAGTCCTTCCACCAGGGCGTCGCGGCGGCTCTGGTAGAGCGCGCAGATTCGTTTGGGATCTTCGTCGCATTCGCGAAGCGCAATGATGGACGCAATTTGAATCGGCTGGAAGATGCCATAGTCCAGGTAGCTCTTGATGCGGGCCAGCGCCGCGATCAGTTTGCGGTTGCCCAGGCAGAAACCGACGCGCCAGCCTGCCATGTTGTAGCTTTTTGTCATCGAGTAAATCTCGACGGCGAGTTCCGCGGCGCCTTCTACCTGCAGGATGCTCGGCGGCTTATAACCGTCGAACCCCAACTCGGCGTAGGCGAAGTCATGAATGATGTAGCTGCCATGCTCGCGAGCCAGGGCCACGATTTCCTTCATGAAGTCGAGATCCACGCACACCGTGGTGGGATTGTGCGGGAACGAAATCAGGATCACCTTCGGCTTGCGCGCCGCAGTGCGGTAGAGAGTGCGCAACTCATCGAGAAACGTAGCCCCGTCCGGCATCGGCAACATACAGGCCTCGCCTTCGGCCATGATGACGCCGTACTGGTGAATGGGATACGCCGGGTTGGCTGACACCACGATATCGCCGGGACCGATGATGGCGAACAGCAGGTGAGCAAGCGCGTCCTTGGCGCCGATGGTGACAATGGCTTCGGCTTCTGAATCCAGCGTGACGCCGTACTGCTTTTTGTAGCGATTAACGATCGCTTCGCGGAGATGCGGAATGCCTCGCGACATCGAATAGCGGTGATTGCGCGGATTACGCGCCGCTTCCACCAGCTTGTCAACCACTGGCTGGGGAGTGGCGCCATCGGGGTTTCCCATCCCCATGTCAACAATATCGAGTTGCTCCGCACGCAGCTTCGCTTTCAGCTCATTGATCACGGCGAAGACGTAGGGCGGGAGTTTCTTAATCCGGTAAAACTCGTCGTCGGGCACAGCCATTCTTCCAGTGTACCCAGCGCCAAGCGCCACACAACAAAGGGACTTGCGGGCAGGAAGTGAACGCAGTACCGGGCGCGATGCAGACGGACAAGAAGGAACTGCGGGCGGGGCTCGGTAAAATCAGGTGTGGCAGGTCCCAGGCCGGCTCTCGATCCTTCTCATCTCAAACCGCCGGCGGCGCCGGGTAAAGGCCCAATGTCTCCGCTCTTGGCCATTTTTCTGGTGGTGGCGGTGGACGTTTTGGGGATGACGATTATCCTGCCCTTGCTTCCGTTCTATTCCGAAAGGTTGGGCGCGAGCCCCACCACCATCGGCGCTATTGTCGCCACCTTCGCCCTGTGTCAATTGCTGGCCGGTCCGTTCCTTGGGCGGTGGTCGGACAAGATTGGGCGAAGGCCGGTGCTGCTGGTGAGCCAGTTGGGCACGCTGATCGGGTTCTTGATTCTGGCAAACTCGACGGCGGTGTGGATGCTGTTTCTGGCGCGTGCCATTGACGGCGCTACCGCCGGGAACCTGACCATTGCGCAAGCCTATATCAGCGACGTCACGAAGCCGGAAGATCGGACCAAGTCATTCGCGGTGATCGGAATCGCGTTTGGGTTAGGCTTTCTGATTGGGCCGGGCATCTCCGGTTATCTGTCGCAGTTCGGGTACCCGGTCCCGATTTACATGGCGGCGGGCCTCTCATTTACGAGCATCCTCTGCACCTATTTCATGCTGCCCCGGCGCGAGGTTGTGCATGAACGGAATGAAGCGGCGGGCCCGGGCGGCCGGCGGCTCACGTTTTTCGACTGGGGCGCCTACACCAAGTATTTTAAAGACCGGCAACTTGCCCGTCTGTTAGGGCAATGGTTCTGCTTCGCCTTTTCGTTTGCCACCTTCATCTCAGGCTTTGCGCTGTTCTGCGAGCGGCGTTTTCTGCATGACGGGCATCGGTTCGGCCCAAAGGAAGTGGGCTACATCATGGCCTACAGCGGGCTTTTGGGCATCGTCATGCAGGGTGGCGTCGTCGGACGGCTGGTGAAGCGGTTCGGCGATAAGAACGTGGTCCGGCTTGGATTTGTTTCGAGCGTCATCGGCTATGTGGGTGTCGGCCTGTCGATGAAAGTCTGGCAACTGCTGTCCGTGAATACCGTTGCCGCGGTCGGCGGTGGCGGATTGCGGCCGGCTTTAACCAGCATGATCACGCAAAAGGCTGACCGGCGCGAGCAGGGCGTGATTATAGGCTTGACGCAGTCCTTGATGTCGGTAGCGCAAATCACGGCGCCGATTATCGGCAATGCGCTGATCCAGCGGGAATTGTTAGTGGTTTGGGCGGTGTGGTGCGCGGCGGCCGCGGGCCTGGCCATGTTCTTGGATTGAGACGAGTCCGCTATTCGTCTCGCGCCGTTTCCGGCTCCTTCCGGCCGGCCGAGGCGGCGATCAGCGAGGCGTAGTGTTCCGGGATCCGGCAGGGCCGCATCTCGCGATTCAGCCAGATGTGGCGTGTGTATCCCGTGGCGAGCACCCGTGCCGGCTCGCAAGCGGCGATCCGATAGGCAAATTCCACGCTTCGGGAGTTGGCTTTCACGATCTCAGTGGCAACAGCAATCTCCTGGTCGTAGCGGGCGGGGAAGAGGTAGCGGCAGTTGGCCTCAATGACGGAGAGGTAAAGGCCCTCGGCTTCCTCCATGCGCTTGTAACTCAGGCCGAGGGAGCGAACAAGTTCCACACGCCCGATTTCCATCCAAATCAGGTAATTCGCGTGATACACAATGCCCATCTGATCGGTTTCGGCGTAGCGGACGCGAAGCCGGCACTCATGACTGGCCATGGCTAAGCATAGCGGCTCAATGGCTTCGTACAGGTTACGATGAGGCGTGCGCGTCAGGATTTTGTTTTTTGGCGTTTTGAAGGAAATCACCGGGCTGGCGAGCGACGAAGTGGAACTCGCGACCGGCGCCACCGTAGGAAGCGTGTTCGCGGCCTATGCCGAGCGTTTTGAAACCCTGAAGAGTAGCCGCCCGTCCATTCTATTTGCAAGAAACCGGGAGTTTTCGCGCCCCGATGCTTTGCTGGCGGATAACGATGAAGTGGCATTTTTGCCGCCGGTCAGCGGCGGCGCTGGTTGGCGAGAGGCCGGCCGATTCATCCAGGAGATTCGCGACCCGGCGGGGCATTTCTTCGCTTTGACCCGGTCAGAGATCGATTCGCAAACGCTGGCGCGAGCGTTGCAGCGCAGGGAAGACGGTGCGGTGGCGATTTTTGAAGGCATCGTGCGTAACAACAGCAAGGGGCGGGCCACGCGGTTTCTGGAATACGAATGCTATGAGGCCATGGCCTTGCCGCGCATGGCGGCCATTGGACGCGAGATCGCAGGGACGTTCGACATCGGCCGCGTGGCGATGATTCACCGGCTGGGCCGCTTGGAAATCGGCGAAGCCAGCGTTTCCATCGTCGCCACGGCGCCGCACCGGAAGCCGGCCTTCGATGCCGCTTTGGAAGGGATCAACAGGCTGAAACGAGAAGTGCCCATTTGGAAGAAGGAGTTCTTCGAAGACGGAGAGGTTTGGGTGGACGGCGAATGGGACCAGCGGCTTCTCTCCGGTCAGCTGGGATGAAGCATGCCATTGCTTCGGCCAGTTCGCTCTGCTCGCCCTCCTGCCGGCGTGCACTAGCGGCAGGCGCTGCGTTGTTCGCCTCGCTCTTCCTTTCCCTCTCGCTCCGGGCCCAATTCAAGCCCGCCGACCCTCCCAGTCCTCCCGTGACCGCGCGCGGCGGCCGCGACCAGCCCGACTTTACGACGTTTTCCGTCAAAGTAAATCTGGTTCGGCTGCTGGCCAGTGTCCGCGATGCCAACGGCGCGGTTCAGACCTCCCTCAACCGGGAGGATTTTCATGTGTTGGCCGACGGCATTCCGCAGGATGTGGCGTTGTTCGAGCGCACCACCGAAGTGCCGCTTTCGATTTCGGTTCTGATCGACACCAGCGGATCGACACGAATTGACCTGCCGTACGAGGTGGGAGCGGTGACGAAGTTTCTGCGGGCGCTGGTGAAGGATGGGAATCCGCAGGACACCTTCGCGTTGTATAGCTTCAACTGGCAAGTACGCCTGGAATCCGCCTTTAACCGCAATGTGCACCGGGCTGAACAAGCGCTGAGGGGTTTACGGGGCGAGGGCGGGACGTCACTCTACGATGCCATCTATCTGGCGAGCGACGAGCTCTCCACCCGTGAGGGACGCCACGTGATGGTGATCGTGACGGATGGGGGCGACACCACAAGTTATAAGAAATTCGGCGATGCGCAGCGCGCCGCGCAACAGGCGGACACGGTTCTGTACCCGGTGGTGGTAATTCCCATTCCGAACGATGCCGGACGCAATCTGGGTGGTGAGCACGCGCTGGCGACGTTGAGCGCATCCACTGGCGGACGGACGTTTTATCCCGCGGGTTATGACCAGCTCGACCAGACCTTCGGCGACATTCTCCATGAATTGCGGACTCAGTACCTCATCGGTTTCTACCCGAAGGGCTTGGTTCAGCAACCGCGCCAGTTCCACAAGGTGCAACTGCTGGCCAAAGGGAACGGCATGAAGATAGCGGTGCGCAGCGGCTACTATGAACCCTGATTCCAGGTGCTGGCAAGTTGCAAAGACCCTGTATCGGTCGGCTCCACCGCTTTGCTGCTCGGGAGGCCGAGCATTTCACGAAGCACGGCGTTATAGCTGATTTCTTCGGCAGTCGCAATCCAGGGGTGCAGCCCGAGCGCCGAGGCGGAGGCCGGGACTGGTGGGCTATGGAAACATGGCCGCCTTCCGAGCGACAATGAGCGAAGGAAGGCCTGATGACACTGACCATCCAATTGGGGACCGAAATAGAGGCTGGTCTGCTTTCGCAAGCGCGGGCGGAAGGCATTGACGTGTCCGACTACGTCCAGAATCTCGTTCGCGACCAAATCCTGGCCAAGACATCCGCCGATTTCTCCCGGCAGGCGCATGAGCTTTCAGTCGAACAGCGCCGTCAGAATCTTCAGGCTTGGGCTCAAAGCCATGCCGGCGGCACGGTAGTCCTGGCCGACGAAGACATGGAGCGCGAATCCATTTACGGCAACCACGGCCGCTAATGCTTCCGGTTCTGGCTGACAGCAACATTCTGCTGCGAATCGCGCAACCTTCCCATGTCGAACATCTTGTGGCGCTCGGCGCTCTGGACAAGCTGTCGCAACGGAATTTTGACCTCTGCGTGGCGACACAGAATCTTGTTGAATTCTGGGCGGTCGCTACCCGGCCGATTGAGAGTCGCGGCCTAGGGATGAGTCCCGCCAAGGCAAGGGATGAAATGCTCAAGCTGCGCAGTATTTTTATCTGCTCGACGGAGCGGTAGGTGTCTGACGCATGGGCAAAGCTGGTCAGTCACCGTCTGGTTTCCGGCAAGCAGGCGCATGACGCGCACCTGGCGGCGGCGATGGGCGTCTACGGAGTGCGGCGGGTATTGACGTTTAACGGTGATGATTTCAAGCGTTATCCTGGCATTACAACGTTGAACCCGGCGTCGATTTAGAATCTGATCTGCCCTTCCATCGCGCTCGTCCGTTTCGGTCCGTGCGCCACAATAAAGAATATGAGTGAATTTCTGGAAGCGGCCGTCGAGATTGCGCGCGAAGCCGGCGCTATCCTCATGGCTCACCGCGGTGTGCGTTTCGAACTCAAGGGCGAGTACGATCTGGTCACAGCGGCGGATCGCGCCAGCGAACTCCTGGTTGTGGAGCGCCTGCATTCCCGATTTCCTCAGCATGGAATCGTCGCCGAAGAAGGCGGCGCGGCCGAAATGAAATCGGAATACCGGTGGTTTGTGGATCCGCTGGACGGCACAACCAACTTCGCTCACGGCTTCCCGATGTGGAATGTGACCCTGGCATTGGCCTGCCGCGGTGAGGTGATTTCGGGCGTGGTGTTCGATCCGGTTCGCGACGAAATGTTCACCGCCGAGCGCGGCTCCGGAGCCTGGCTGAATGGATCACGCATCCACGTCGCCCCGGCGGCGATTCTTGAAGACGCGTTGGTGGCGACAGGATTTCCGAGTCGACGGCGGCACCAAAACATTAATGTTCACTTCTACTACCAACTCGCCATGATCACGCACGGCGTGCGGCGCGCCGGGTCGGCGGCGCTGGATTTGGCCTACACCGCTTGCGGACGGCTGGACGGTTTCTGGGAGTTTGGGCTGAACCCCTGGGACATGGCGGCGGGGACACTGCTGGTGGAGGAGGCGGGTGGACGGGTCTCCGGAATGCATGGAGAACCGCTGGATCTCTACGGGCCGCAACTCTTCGCCAGCAACGGCTTGATTCACGAGGAAACGCTGGAGTTATTCGCGGAGGTCTTTGCGGGCCGATATCGATACCCGATGCCTGAACTCCCGGTGATTGCCGAGGCCGTCGGCCATGAGTGAGATGCCCGAAGTTCCGCTGACGATTGAGGGCTCCGCGGCGCTCCACCAGATGTTTCGTTTCAAATGGCGGGCGTGGGCGCGGCTCGATTGTTTTCACCAGAAGCGGATTTTGTCGGAGGCTGTGGCTGTGCTCAGCCCGCTTGAAGCCGGTTCGGCCGAAGGGCGCCCGAATCAAACCGCGCTCTACTCGCAGATCGGCCACAAAGGCGATCTACTGTTAATTCATTTTCGCGACACTCTGGAAGACTTGAACCAGGCGGAAATTGCCATCGCCAGAATCGAGTTAACCGAGTATCTGGAGATCCAGCATAGTTACTTGTCGGTGGTGGAGTTAGGACTGTACGAGTCCACTGCAAAGGCCTATCGGGCTCTTTCCGAAGAAGGGCATGCGCCCCATTCTCCGGAGTGGAACCGTGGCATCCTTGATGTCTTGAACCGGCAGCGTGCGGCGATGGAGCCGCGTCTGTACCCGCGCATCCCGTCGTCTAAGTATATTTGTTTCTATCCGATGGACCGCAAGCGAGGCGAATCGAAAAACTGGTACACGGTTCCCATGGCTGACCGCCAGCGGATGATGCACGAACACGGAATGGTGGGCCGCCGGTATGCGGACGAGGTCCGGCAAATCATCACCGGCTCCATCGGTTTGGACGATTGGGAGTGGGGCGTGGATCTGTTTGCCGATGACCCGCTGGTCTTCAAGCGCCTGATCTACGAAATGCGCTTTGACGAGGTGAGTGCCGTTTATGCTCTGTTTGGAGCATTCTACGTGGGAGTGCGGTTACCGGTCGCGAATCTCACCCGGATGCTGCTTGCAGTGAATGGCTAAGCGGTCCCCACGTGGCGCGGGCTTTTTAGCCTGCTGAGTCGAGAGTCATCTCGGCTGTGCCGGGATACAGACACGAATGTCGGCACAGCGGACCGAAAGCCGGCAAAAGCCTGTGCGACCATAGTCCCAAAGCCCACAGGGGCAGTGTGCCCATACCCCGCCTAGGTAGATAAGGGGCTCAACTCGTGTGCTTTCAAAGAAGTTGACCTGCTACGCTTAGAATTCGAATGCGTACTGTTGATCTAATTCATCGGAAACGAGATGGTGAAGAGCTATCCGCCGAAGAAATCCAATTTGTTGTAGATGGTTACACCAATGGGGATATCCCTGACTACCAGGTCTCGGCGTTTCTCATGGCTGTGTTTTTCTCCGGGATGTCAGACCGCGAAGTCAGCGCACTGACGGAATCGATGATGAACTCCGGAACGCTGGTGGACTTGTCGGGAATCCCGGGTGTGAAGGTCGACAAGCATTCAACCGGAGGTGTTGGGGATAAGACCAGCCTGATCTCTTCTCCCATTGCGGCGGCGGCAGGCGTCGTTGTTCCGATGATTTCGGGGCGGGCGCTGGGTCATACCGGCGGCACGCTTGACAAGTTGGAATCGATTCCCGGCTTTCGGACCGATCTGACCATTGACGAGTTTCGGGAGCAGTTACTCCTGCACAAATTGGCGTTCATCGGACAGACGCCAGAAGTGGCGCCCGCCGATGGGAAGCTGTATGCGCTGCGCGATGCCACGGCCACCGTTGAATCCATTCCGCTGGTGGCCTCTTCCATCATGTCGAAGAAGCTGGCCGTCGGGCTGGATGCGCTGGTGCTGGACGTGAAAGTGGGTTCAGGCGCGTTTATGAAGCGCCAGGTGGATGCGCGCCGGCTGGCTCAACTGATGGTGGGGATAGGCCGCCGGATGGATAAGCGAGTTCAGGCGCTGATCACCGACATGAATCAACCTCTGGGATATGCGGTGGGCAATGCACTTGAGGTGATGGAGGTTTCGCAGACCCTGCAGAACGCCGGTCCCGCCGATCTGACGCGGATTTCGCTGGAACTGGCGGCGCGGATGATTTTCCTGGCGAAGATCACGAAGACTTTGGATGAAGCGCGCGAGCTGGCGCAGGCGAAGCTGCTGGACCTCTCCGGGTATCGCAAGTTCAAGGACGTGATTCAGGCGCAGGGCGGTAATCCGGCGGTGCTTGACCGCTTCGACCTGCTGCCGAACGCAACGGGGGCGCGCGAGATCAGCACTACCCGGGGCGGCTATATCAGCGGCATTGACGCCGAGTTAATTGGACAGGCGTCGTCGATGATTGGCGCGGGCCGCAATACAAAAGAGGATTCCATCGATCCGGCAGTGGGCGTGATTCTGGAAGTAAAGGTGGGAAATAAGATTGAGGCGGGCAGTATTCTGTGCCGCATCTATCACACCAGCGAACAGAATCTTGACGAGGCCGCCGATCTGGTGGAAGACGCCTTCAAAATTTCGCAGCATCCGGTGGAGGAACGCGACCTGATTCTGGAAGTTGTCAGCTAGTCGCCTGCCAACATGGGACGATACAGCGGGCTGCTGGGTTTGGTTGCGATCGTAGCCTCGGCTTGGCTTTTTTCCTCGAATCGAAAGGCAATCGATAAGCGCGTGGTTCTCTGGGGGCTTGTCCTCCAGTTCGGATTCGCGTTCCTTGTTCTGAAGACGCCGTTCGGGCAAGTCTTCTATCAGATCAGTCAGGCGGTGAACGCGGTCCTGAATTATTCGTCGGCCGGCTCCAGCTTTGTGTTCGGCGAAAAGTTGGGGTTGCCTGGAGGCGGCTTCGGCACCATCATCGCGTTTCAGGTTCTGCCGATTGTCATCTTCATTTGTTCCGTGTTCGCCATTCTCTACTACCTGGGCGTGATGCAGGTGTTCGTCAAGCTCATGGCCGTGGTGATGCAGAAGTTCATGGGAACCAGCGGCGCCGAATCCACGTGCGTCGCGGCCAGCATCATTATGGGCCAGACGGAAGCGCCGGTCACCATCCGGCCGTTCCTTGAGAGGCTCACCACCTCTGAGTTGTTCACCATCATGACCAGCGGCATGGCGCACGTCTCAGGGTCGGTGATGGCGGCGTACGTGCTGATTGCTCATGTTTCCATCTCCCACCTCTTGACGGCTGTGATCATGACCGCGCCGGCCACCATCATGCTTTCCAAGCTCTTCATGCCGGAAACTGGCGAGCCGGTGACGCGGGGAACCATTTCGATAGAAGTGGAGAAACCGGGGGTCAATCTGATCGACGCCGCCGCGCGCGGGACATTGGACGGCTTGCACCTGGCACTCAACATTGGCGCGATGCTGATTTCATTCCTCGCGCTGATTGCGATGGTCAATGGCGGGCTGGGTTGGGTGCACAGGTATGTTCCGTTCATTCCAGGCACGATGCAGCAGATTTTGGCTTATGTGTTTGCCCCCATCGCCTGGCTGCTGGGTGTGGAATGGAACGACTGTGCGTCGGTGGGAAATCTATTGGGCACCCGGATGGTGCTGAATGAGTTTGTGGCGTTTGTGGATCTGGGCAAGATCGGCAATACGCTGAGTCCGCGTTCGTTTGTGATTGCCACGTTCGCCTTGTGCGGCTTCGCGAACTTGAGCTCCATCGCCATTCAGATTGGCGGCATTGGCGCGCTGGCGCCGTCGCGAAAATCCGATCTGGCTCGGCTGGGTCTGAAGGCAATGTTCGTCGGCACGCTGGCAAATTTCATGTCGGCATGCATCGCGGGAATGTTGCTCTAGAGGCCGTGGACACATGACGCTATAATCGGGCCGAACCCGGAATGCATTTGCGACTGTGTCTGGTCTCGTTGATTTCTCTCGACGTTTCGGTCGCCTTGGCAGCGGACACAAGCAAATACGCCGGCTCCGAGGCTTGCGCGGGCTGCCATAAAGAGATCACCCAATCCTTTCGCCAAACCGGCATGGGGAGGTCTCTTTCGGCCGCTGTGTCGTCGCCAGCCGCCAATCTGCGCATCCCGGCTTCGGGACGCGTTGCGAACGGCCCTCCTAATCGCGTCTTCGAATCATTCGCGCGCGATGGCATCCTCTTTCAGTCCGAGTCGGGCGAACAGGCCGGCAAAGTCGTCTTTCGCGCCACGTATCGCATGGATTACACCATCGGCTCGGGAGATCACGGCCTGTCGTTTCTTACCCTCCGAGGCCGCCATCTGTTTCAGGCGCCTCTTTCCTGGTACTCCTCCACCAATGCCTGGGATCTGTCGCCCGGCTACGATCGAGTGGACTTCGGCTTCAGCCGCCCCATCCCCACCGGTTGCATCGCCTGCCACAGCGCCCGCCCGCAGCCCATCGCCGACCGCGGCGGCCTGTTCGCCGACCCGCCCTTCCTCGAACTTCCAATCGGCTGCGAGAACTGCCACGGTCCCGGCGAGGCCCACGCCAGCCAGCCTACTCGCCAGAACATCGTGAATCCCGCCCGCCTCAAGCCGCGTCTCGCGGACAACGTCTGCATGTTCTGCCATGAGAACGGCGACTCGCGAATCTTGCTGCCCGGGAAAGCCTATGGCGATTTCCGTCCCGGCGCCTATCTGGGCGAAACGATTGCTGTCTTCAAGATCCGCGCCACCAAAGGCGACGCCGATGTCCTGGAGCACAACGACGCGATGGAGCAAAGCCGCTGCTTTCGCGCCAGCCAGGGCAAACTGAGCTGCATCACCTGTCATGATCCGCACCGGCGTATCGACCGGACCCAATCGGCAGCCTACTATCGGGAGAAGTGCTTCACTTGTCACACCGACGCGAGTTGCAAACTCCCGCTGGCTTCGCGCCAACCGGCGAACGACTGCGCGGGCTGTCACATGCCTAAGCGGCCGATCGGCCAGATCGCCCATACAGCGCTCACCAACCATCGCATTCCCGCGCGTCCCGGCGTCGCCGCGCCCCCCGAATTTGGCGACGAACTGGATTGGATCGATCCTCCCCCTGGAGCGAAAACGCCCAATCCCGTAGCCCTGCTGAGGGCCTACGCCGAGGCGTCCGGCGCACAACCGGCTTTCCGCGCCCGTTATCTCGCCCTGCTTGAGGAGTTGGGCCGCACCATGCCCAACGATCCGTTGATTCAAGCATCACTCGGCCAAAGGCTTCTGATGGAATCGCGCAGCGATGCCTCCACCGAAGCCGCGCTCGATCATTACCGGCGCGCGCTGGAACTCGGTGCGCAGACCGCCGAAGTACACATGGAAATGGCGGATGCCCTCTCTCGGCTCAACCGCTTCGACGAATCGGTGGCGCAGTTGAGAATCGCACTCGATATCAAGCCGTATGACCGCTCCATTCGCCGCGCGCTCGCCATTCGGCTTCTTGCCATGGGTAAGAATGCCGAGGCGCTGGAGGCTATTCGCCAGCAACTGGAGTTGTTCCCCGAAGATGACATGATGCGCGATCTGCTGGCGAAGAATAACCTCGGCCAGTAGCATCTCCGTGTGGTGGCTGGTAACCGGATTCGCCATAATAAGCGTGGCGGTCCGTTTTCGTCGAACCACCAGGAGCTTCATGCGCATCAGCCTGTTCTTGTGTCTTGCACTCATGCTTTCTTTGCACCCGGCGCATTCCGGCGGCGAAAACACGCGGGCCGGCGCGACCCCCGCCTACACACCTTCGTACACCGCCGATGGCCGAATGATCTTTCCGGCAAACTTCCGCGAATGGATCTTTCTGACGTCTGATCTGGACATGAGCTACAACCCCGGCATGGCAGGCATGAAGATGGATTCAGCCTTCGGAAACGTATTCGTCAATCCTGAGGCTTATCGGGCTTTTAAAGTGTCTGGCACGTGGCCGGAGAAGACCGTTTTGGTGTTGGAGCACCACGTAGCCGGCGGCAACTCCTCCATTAACAAGTCCGGTCACTTCCAGGCTGCGGCTCTCGACGAAGTTGAGATGCACGTAAAGGACTCACGTTTTTCCGGGAATTGGGCGTTCTTCTCATTTCCTGACACCCAGCCCGCCAAGGAAATCAAGCACTCGGCAAGCTGCTATTCCTGCCATGCGCAGCACGCCGCGGTCGATACCACATTTGTGCAGTTCTATCCGACGCTGATCGAAATCGCGAGAGCTAAAGGGACCTATCACGATCGATGACTAGCGGCGTCGCTGGTGGCGTGGCACGGCTTCGCCCCAAAGTGAGCGCTGTCTCCCCGCGAAAAAGGTGTCTGGGAAAAAGGGGTCTGTCCCTTTTCGCGGGAAAGCGTTGAGGAGAAGGGACTTACTCTCTTCTGAGAGCCGCTCGAAGAAGGCCCTTCCACTTGTCGCCAGCACCGAACCGGCTGCGACAACCAGCAGCTCACGTCGATCGATGACGCTCGAATAACCGTCCGGGTTGCCCCCCGCAAACTCAGCCGTCTCCCCCCAAAAGGGTCTGTCCCTTTTCGCGGGAAAACGTTGAGCCAAAGGGACTTACTCTGCTTTGCGATACCCCGGAAAGGGCTCATTCGACCAGTTTGGAAGTGGAGAGCCGTTCTCCACCGTAAGAGCCACTTCGTAATTGCTCAGCCCGGTTCGGTTCTCGAGCCGCGAAAATACCGCGCCGCCGCCGGACGAAAGAGAAGCCAGGCGATGAGGGCGCAGAACAGACCGTGCATAGCGGCCTCACCGAGCGAGTGAAAAGCGCTCAGGACGACGTG
>CAJCIT010000290.1 GCA_903970405.1 Acidobacteriaceae bacterium
GTAGAGTCTCAACGGCTTCGGACTTCTTCATGCCCGCTCATTGGAGCACAAATTGAAGCAGAGATTTGAATCGGTAACTCTCGGCTGTTGAAAAAATGGAGCGGGAGACGGGGTTCGAACCCGCGACGTCCAGCTTGGGAAGCTGGCATTCTACCACTGAATTACTCCCGCTTGCCTTTGTTTTCAATGAGTTCTAAAACCAGTTTTCATCCGATCACTGAACGAGCACCATTGTATCAACATCTCACGCCGATTGCCCATCTCGTACGATGACCTGCGGCGTTATCCTGGCCGTCTGTTAATGCGGTTTCTGCGATATCGTTCGATTCACACCCAGGAGCGTCGAGCTTGCTTGGATTCGGCCTATAAGCCTTCTTGAGAAGGCAAGCGCGTCTGTAAAGATACTTGACGATCCGCGGAATTGCGTTGCTAACGCGCCAAAATTTGTGTGCAGATCTTCTACGACGAAAGGTAATCATGCTCGTTCGACGACTTGTCGGTTCCAAATTGGCGTCCAAGAGAATCTAGGGATGGAAGTTATTCGATCCATGCCGCCTCCGTAAAGCTCCTGAGGACAATCTGTGGTACTTTATCGTCTCCACGCCTGTCCTGATCTGACGGCCAGTAAGTAGGCTGCTAACTGGCTTGGCCGGAATGCAGATGGGCGGGGCGCTATCGTTGAAGTACCGACATCGCGGGATTGGCAGGGTCATAGAACACATCCACCTGTTTACCCTTTGGATAACTCAACAAATTTTCGGCTCCCGCCGAGTCTATTTGTCGCTTGGGCTATCGTCGGCTTTGAGATCGCCGAGCGCGTATTGGATTCCAGCCAGCATGTGGGCCACAAAGGGCCTTGAATAATAGATCTTCTCATCGTGGCCGTGCGCCTCATAGAAGACACGGCCATCACCGACGCGCTGGATGTAACTCAAGGCGTAGTCGCCGTCGGTGCGCCTTGTGCTGGCGGGTTCCTTCGCTTTATCTTCCGCGCTCATTTTCTTGTAGTCGATGCTCGTCAAAACGTGAACGCGCTTCCGGCTGAACGAGTCCTGTGCGAAGGTGTAGGTCTCGTCGACAATCTCATAGCCACGTGCCGGAAACATAGATGTCAGCGGGCTGTGCGGGTCATCGATCTTGACGGGAATCAAGGTCGGGTAGGTCCAATGAAACTTGAAAAACCCACCGATCATTTCGTTGAATTCGGGCCACGTTCCCGTTGCGACAGTGGGCGGCCCGCCGGGTGAGGCTGGGCGTCCGCTGGTATGGTATGAATCGGTGGCGGCGTGAATACCTGCCAGTCCTTTTCCTCCCTTGACAAAAGTGAGCAGTGCCTGCCTGCGCAAGCCGGACACCGCCTTGTCATTGGGATCATCCAGGAACTCGCCGGTGGTGCTGTCCAGGAAGAGCGCATCGTATTGCTTAAGATTTTCAGGCGTGATCGCGGCGGGGTCATACGTGATATCCGTCATCCACGCGCCCGTCTTGTCGCCGAGATACTCAACCATCTTCGAAGCCAGCGGGATGGACGTGTGTACCCATCCGGCTGCCTTGCACAATACGAGTACATGACGAAGGCTTTGCGGCGTAGCGAAAGGCTTATCGGGCAGTGCGGCCATCATCGCCGAAATATCTGAAGGGTTCGCAAAATGCTTTTGCGGGCAGCCGTAGCTGAACCCGCCGCTAAATCCTTCCGCCGGACAGGGCTTTGTGGATGGCGTCTGCTGCGCGAATAGGAGTCCGCATAGCAACACAGCGCCGATGCAGATGGGAACTTTGAGTTTCTTCATGATGGTAGGACCTCCGGCCCTGCTGTCTCGAGTTCTAGTGTCGGGAGCAAGAGCTAGTTTATGTCACCAGGGTCAGCCAGCTTTCAGCCGTCGGCCCTACTAGGAGCTTCGCGTTTACCCGCTTGCTAACGCGCGCGGTTCAGAAGAGGGCGACGGAACCCTGCGAACATCGGGACCAGCAACCGGTCGCTTCCTGACGGTCGCGGCTCTGAAGGCGAGCGCTTAAGCTTGGTCGGGCTGCCGACGCGCAGGTCACATTGTCGAATGGGTGGGTATAAAATACCCCAAGACGTGCGGTCTTCCACCGCAACGCAGGCGTCGAGAGAAACCATATGTGTGACCAGGATCATTTCGAGAAGGATGGACAAGAGTTCGAGAGGCTCGGCCGGGTAACAAGGAAGCAATTCGGCATCATGCTGGGGGCAGGCATGGCGATGATGCTGCCCCGGGTTGCGAATGCGGTTACAGTCACTGAATCGGACGTGAACGTGACAACGCCGGATGGCAGCGCCGACTGCTACTTCGCGCATCCGGCAAGCGGCACGGCCCCAGGCGTTCTGATGTGGCCGGACATCTTCGGGCTGCGGCCCGCCTTTCGACAGATGGGCAAACGGCTGGCCGAATCGGGTTATTCGGTGCTCGTGGTGAACCCGTTCTACCGCACGAGGAAGGCCCCGACTGCGGACGCCGGCACCGCAACGCCAATCCAACAACTCATGCCGCTGGCGCAAGCTCTCAATGAGACGACGCAAATGACCGACGCGAAGGCGTTCGTCGCGTGGCTGGACGGGCAACCGTCCGTCGCAAAGGACCGGAAGGTAGGCACTCAGGGCTATTGCATGGGCGGTCCGATCGCGTTTCGTACCGCTGCCGCTGTGCCTGACCGCATCGGAGCAGTGGGATCTTTCCATGGCGGTGGACTAGTAACAGACAAGCCGAACAGCCCGCATCTGCAGGCGGCGACGAGTAAAGCGCAGTTCCTCATCGCGATCGCCGCAAATGACGATGCGAAGTCGCCCAATGACAAGACTGTTTTGAAAGAGACGTTCGCCAAAGCGAATCTAGCCGCGGAAATCGAGGTGTATACCGACGCCGCGCATGGCTGGTGCCCTCCGGATTCGCGAGTCTACAACGAGCCTCAAGCAGAGAAGGCATGGAGCCGGTTGCTTGTGCTATACGGCAAAGCCCTGGCCTGAAACTACGCTTGTGTGAAAAAATCGGAGCCAGACAGCCGCGCCCGGACGGAGACCCTTATTTACAAGGCATCCCCGAAGGGCGCTTAAGTCAGGCACCGATTTCATGGCTTCTTGAAACTACGCGCGCTTTGTGACCGCTGCCGCGCCCGACGGAGACGCCGGACTCGAAGAGCCGAGGCCCATCTTGTCGATTTCGCTGAAGTAGACCCGCCGGTTTTCGTCCATCGCCAAGTTCGAAAGGATGACCGTTGTGGAATCGGCCAGGCCGATTTCGACGTCGGCCTTCGGACGCGCGCCCGTTTTCGCGTCGTTGAAGAAGCTCTCCAGTTCCGTCTCCACCGGGTTGCGCGTCTCCTCCGGCACAATCACGCCCTTCGAATAGAGCCAGCGGCGGCCGAGCTTCGATTCGCGGTCGAGGAACGAATCCTTTTCCCAATTCACTTCGTTCTCAGGCAGATAAATGGGGATGCCCTTGGTGGGCCCGGCGAGGGCGAACGTCGCGCCGGCCTTCGTCGGCTCCGCTTTCTCATGACCCGCGGTCACCGTGGTGGGCGTAGCTTCTTTGTACCAGAGCGCCGTCGGCATGGTTTTTTGGCCGTCTCCCACCGTGATCTCAACCGCGCCCGCCGTTCCCATGATCACTTCGCCGAACTCGGGCCGCGCCGAGCCGAACAGTGGAAGGTGCGCATTCGTAGTGATGGCGCTATAGGTCAGCTTGCGTCCACCGGGGAACTGGTAAATCAGTTGGATATTGTCATTAATGTCGCGACCGTCTTTCCACGTATCGAGACCGCCCAGACCCATCACAAAGTCGGGCCTGCTGCCGAAAAACCATTCCGCCACGTCGATCTGGTGCGAACCCAACTCGGCCGTCAAGCCGCCTGAGTACTCGCGGAAGAGGCGCCAGTTCTTCGGATTGCTCTTGCCGCCTTCCTTCATGGTCCAGCCGGGATTGCGGTGCCACTGGGCGTGGATGTGGGTTACGTTGCCCAGCATGCCCTTGTCGATCATGTCCTTGACAGCCTGATAATAGTGGCTGTAGCGGCGTTGCAGGCCCACCTGCAGCGTTTGCTTGGAGTGTTCCGAGGCGAGCGTGCGCAGGGCATGCACCTCTTCCGGTTTGAACACCAGGCTCTTTTCGCAGAACACCTGCTTGCCGGCCTGCAGAGCGTCTTTGGTGATCGGGAAGTGCCGATAGAGAGGAACCGCAATAAGGACCGCGTCGACATCCTTATCCGCCAGCAGTTCTCGATAATCCAGGTACTTCTTGGGATTCGTGCCGATGGTCACCGCGGCTTCATCGAGCGCGGTCTGGTTGAGGTCACACAACGCCGTGCAGTGTCCGTTATCGACTGAGGTCAGGTGCTTTAGCAGATAGGCGCCGCGGCTCCCGGTGCCGATCATGCCGTACTTCACCTGCTCAGTGGCGGCGCGCACTTTGAGAATGGCCGGGCCGGTAGCCAGTTTGGCGCCGGCAATGGCCGCGCCCGCGGCTCCCGCAATTCGAGCTAGGTCCCGTCGAGACAAATCCTCTGATTGAGCCATGGAACGTTCGTTCCTCCCGGTCTTCATTCTATTGCAAGCGCAGGCAGTGACCGCGCGGTTGCCGCCTACTCCTTCCGCAGGGCGGCCACCGGATCGAGCTTAGCGGCCCGCGTTGCCGGATAAATGCCGAAGAAGAGTCCAATGACGGAACTCAGGACCACGCCGAGAACGGCCACCCAGGTTTGCACCGACGCCGGGAAGGACGTGAAGGTGTTCAGCAATTCGGCAATGGCAAATCCGGCGGTGATGCCAATGCAGCCGCCGATCAGGCACTGCATGACGCTTTCAGCCAGAAACTGCTTCATGATGTCGCCCTGGGTTGCGCCCATGGCGCGCCGTACGCCGATCTCTTTCGTGCGTTCAGTGACGGAGACCAGCATCACATTCATGATGACGATGCCCCCGACCACCGCTGAAATCGCGCTGACAAGGATGAACACGCTGAAGAAAGCGCCGCTGATGCTCTTCCACAAGCTGATGTAGCTGTCCTTGGTACCGACGAAGAAGTCCTCGTCTTTTCCCGGCAGGACATGGCGGCGGGCGCGCAGCACCACACGCGCCTCTTCCTGCGCCGCTTCGAACGCCTGTTCGCCGGGCGCCGCCTTCACATTCAGCGTCAAGCTGTTGTGAGTGCCTTTGACGTGGAGATAAGTGTTGAGAGGAATGACAACGAAGTTGTCCTGATCCTGCCCGAGTACAGAGCCCAGCTTCTCAAAGGTCCCGACAACGGTGAACTCTTCGCTGTCGACGCGGACGGTTTCGCCGAGCGGCGACGCGCCGCCGAACAGGTTATCCACCAGGCTAACGCCCATCAGGCAGACATGCGTGCCGCGCTCATCCTCTGACTCGGTGAAATAGCGGCCCGTCGCCACATCGCGGGTATCGATGGCAGACATATTTGCCGTTTGGCCCAGCAGGTTGACGCTCGCGACTTCTTTGTTCTCATGGCGCGCGTGAACGGTGGTGGCTACGGAGGCGCCGATTGCTTCGCAATGCGGGCACCGCCCTGCGATCGCGCGCATATCCTCCACATTGATGTCTTTGTAGCGGAGCGACTTGATGATGACGTCAAAGTTGGTAGCGGCAAAAGGCGTCTTCGCCAGTTGGAAGACGCCGGTGCCCAGGTTGGCGATCTTGGTTTCCACGTAATGGTTCGCCCCCTGAACGATGGTCATCACCGTAATCAGGGTGGCCACACCCATGGTCAGCCCGATAATGGTTAGAATCGCGCGGAGCTTATGAGCCTTCAGGGCTGTCAGACTCTCGCTCAAATTGTCCTGAAAGTGAAGCATCGAGGTTGGAGAGCTCTACGCAACGCGCACGCGTTTCCATTTCTTCCCCACTCGTAAAACGAGCAGAGGACTGGCTGAGTTCAGCACCAAATCTTTGCAGATTACGCCATTAATTTCAACCGCGCCGGCTTTGATCTTGCGATCGGCGTCGGCCACGCTTTCGGCAAGACCCGTTCGCGCCATCAGCTTGGCAAGTCTGATGCCCTTCTCAGAGTGAGCCTCTTCCGGCATTTCAACGGTTTCGGTGTCGTCCGGTTCCAAACCCCGGCGGACCTCCCGTTCAAAGGCGTCATATGCGGCCGTGGCATCGGTTTCCGAATGAAAGTCGGCGACCAAGCGGCGGCCCAATTCCATCTTTACGTCCATGGGGTCGCGTTCGCCCTTCTCGACGCAGAGTCGCAGGGCAGCGATCTCATCCGTCTGAAGGTCCGTCAGCAGTTCGTAATACCGGTACATCAGATCGTCGCTGATCTGCATCACCTTCCGGAACATGTCTTTCGGCGCTTCGGCGACGCCGATATAATTGCCCAGGGATTTCGACATCTTCTCGACGCCATCCAAGCCTTCGAGAAGCGGAACGGTGGCTACAATCTGCGGCGGCTGCTCAAAATCGCGCTGCAACTCGCGACCCACTAACAGGTTGAGCTTCTGATCGGTCCCGCCCATTTCGACGTCGCATTTGAGGGCCACGGAGTCATAGCCTTGCGCCAGGGGATACAGAAGTTCATGCATGGAGATAGGAACGCCCGCTTTGAGGCGCATTGAGAAGTATTCGCGTTCAAGCAAACGCGCGAGTGTATAGCGGGAACACAGGCGGATCGTGTCCTCCCATTGGAGCGGCGCCAGCCACTCGCTGTTGAAGCGAATCTCGGTCCGTTGAGGATCGAGGATTTTGAAAACCTGGGCCTTGTAAGTTTCGGCATTCTTCTCAATCTCGACGCGGGTCATGGGAGGGCGCGTTTTGTTGCGCCCGGTGGGATCGCCAATGAGGCCCGTCATGTCACCGATGAGGAAGATGACATGATGGCCGAGGTCCTGAAAATGCTTCAGCTTTCTGAGTAGGACGGTGTGGCCGAGATGAAGATCGGGCGCCGTGGGATCGAAACCCGCCTTTACCCGCAGGGGGCGGTCTTCCTTCGCCGCGGCGGTTAACCGGTCACGCAAATCGTCTTCTTGGATCAGTTCAACGAGACCTTTCTTAATGTAGGTCAACTGTTGTTCGACAGGGAGAAAGCTCACGTCTTCATTGTAAAGAGCGGGGCGAGGCGGTTAAATCGCGACCTTCTTCGGACCGGTGCGGCGTTCATACAATGGCGCCATCGACGTGCGCCAATTCTCAGCGGCGTCGCGCGCTCGGCCCGCTTTTTCCCGCAGTGGATGAAGGAAAGCCCGCTACCGATGTGGATCGAGCGGCGCTCCAGACGGCTCGCAATCTATGGTTTTCCAACCACAGACTGAACTCTGTGCATTCACGGCCTAAGGGCCGTGCCACCAAGTCGGGGCTCCGGGGACAGTCGCGGGGTTATGGCTCGCCGAGCGCGTCGAGGATGCGGCGGACGTACTCCTGGGTTTCCGGTATGTCTGGGATGCCGTTGGCATGGTCAACCCGGGCCGCGCCGGCGTTGTAGGCGCTCAGCGCGAGACGACGGTCGCCATGAAAGCGGTCCAGGAGTTGCTTCAGATAACGGGCGCCGGCTTCGACGTTCTGGTCGGGAGCGAAGGGATCGCCGACACCCAAGCTCTCGACGGTCTGCGGCATTAGCTGCATGAGGCCCATGGCGCCGGCCGTTGAGACAGCGCAGGGATGAAAGCCGGATTCCTGGCGCATTACGGCCGCTATGAGATCAGCGGGAATGGAACTTTTTTGGGCGGCCGCCTGGGTGAGTTTCTCGACTTCTTGATCCTCCAATGCGGCGCACGTCGTTCCGGGCACGCGGACGTTGGGCATAGTCATGGCTTCAGGAGGATCCCAGGGTAGAACGAAGGAAGGGTCGTCCATTCGCTTCATGCGGGCAAGCGCGGCCAGGACTGGAGACTTGGCATTGCTCGTCGATGGATCGGGAGTGGCTGCCAGTTCTCCGGATGGTCCTTCGATCGGCGCCGGATTATCAAAGGGCGGCATGAACGAGGGCGAGGCACCGTTAGCCTGTTTCAGCAAAGATGCCCGCTGCAAGGCAAGGGAGTTAGCTTGCGCAGAGCGCTGGATGGCAACAGACTTTGTTTGCAGGTAAATGGATTGCTGCACCGCACCGAGAGAGGAGGCTTGTGGGTCGGCGGGCGGCGATTTGGGCTGCGCTAGGACCGGTGGCGCGGAGGTTTCTGGTGTGGTGGGGGGTACGACGGCCTGAGCGGGAGCTGGGACGGCGTTGGCAGCTTCGGGGGCAGGCGCTTTTGCCGCCGGATCAGGCGCCTGGGCTTGACCGTAGGCCATTGTAGATAGGGCCAGTAACAGGACGAGCCTTAAGGCGCGAGTGTCTGCGAACGGGGATGGCATTGCTGAAGTAGTATCGGCCGATTGCATGGGAACGTTTATAGCGGGAAAATGGCCCGGTTCGGACCGCCACGTAGGCGCAGC
>CAJCIT010000291.1 GCA_903970405.1 Acidobacteriaceae bacterium
AATCCCACTCTTGGTAGAGCTTTTTGTCGGGGCCTAGTCCGGTATTAAAGATCCACGTTTTGCCGGTGGCTGTGTCGATCTTGAAAAGGTTTTTCTCGGTAATTGACCCCGAAATATTCACATGGTATTCGCCCTGCATTAATTGGAAACGCGAGCTGGGCGCGACTGTCGTCGTTTTATCCTGCCCTAGCAGAACGACAACCACTACGAGGGCCAATGTGAAACATAGAAAGAGACGATTTGATATGAGCATTGGAGTAGCATAACGCTTCGTCCTCTGCATTCCGAATCAATTTATTGATGGCTTCGAGCCGCTCATCGGTTTAGGACGGCGACCGCAAATGAGACATTTACCCCAACGCGAAGAGATAGAGACATGTACTGAATCGGGATCGTCGTCTGGTGATAGGGTGGAGGCCGTGACCTCGGGAGAAAAACGAAAGGCTAACTTTCCTAGCGTAGCTATGGAAAACTCTATCCCTCCTTGTAAAGAGTCGAGTTCAGATAGTGTTGCGACGCCGTCATATATGACCCCGTCAGAATCAATGGACACTGTTACTGGTGTTCGTTGTGTGAGCCAACTTTGGAGGATAGACCAAGTCTCGTGTGATGAAGTCATGTTGTTTCTCATTTCAAAACGCTACGGTATGGGATGCGCGACCCAGCACGCCCACGCATCGTATACAAACTATCGCGATGGGTGGCTTGAATGGTGTGCCCAAAATCTAAGCGGATAACAGTTCTCCTATTGTCCACACGTGATCGGCGATCCCGGCTTCCATAGCGGGGGTCACTCGTAGACTCTTGTGAACCCGGCAAAAGTTGTAAAACGTGAACCACAACACGACAGCGGCCCAATGGTTCTCCCACTTCTTGCTAAATGCGTTCGTTAATCGTGTGAACCGCCGTGTCCCCATGCGCACGCTCAGATTGGACCGCTCGACAATCGAAGTGCAGATGCGCCCCGGGTCGGGTCGGCCCATGACTGGGACCACCTCCACCGATTGAACTTCGGCAGGGCTGTACCGCCGTTCGCCTTCCGGCGCGGCGCGGTAGACCTTGATGAGTTGGGCAAAGTCGCAGCGGTCGCCCAGCGTGTTCGGAATGGCCGTGCGATACGGCGCGAAGCCATCCGTTGTGATCTGGAGGTAGCCGCGTGCAGTCGCTTGGCGGACGCCTTCAATAAATGCGTCGGTGGTCCCTTGATCGCGCTTCCCCATGGCGATATTCAGCACCAGCTTGGAATGGCGCTCGATTGCCACAAAGGTATAGTAGTCGCCCAGGTTCGGATCGTCTCCGGGGCGAACCCGTTTTTGCTTCTTGCCGATAAAGGCCCACACCTCATCGGTCTCCACGTCGCGCACGGTCACGTTTCGGACCTTTTCGGCCATTATGCGCTCGCACTTATCGCCGGCCAAAACAAGCAGCTTCAGAATTGTGCCGTGGTGAACGTCTGTGATACGCTCCGTGCTCGAAACGCTGTTACCTTCGAGCAGAAGCTTGAGCACCATTTCGGCCTTGTCCAGCGGCAAGTACATGCCGTCTAGAGGCTTCTCTTGCGGCTCAAGAAAGGTTTTAGAGCATTGTCGGCATTGGAAGCGCTGGGTACCTTTGCGGTCGCGCCCGTGCCGTTTGCACTCGATACGGCAAGAGTGACAGGTCATTGTGAATCCCCTTGAGATCCACAACCAGAAAGCCGATAATGGGTTAGCAGGTCATTGCGGCTTCGGCTGTGGTGATTAAAGCCCCGGCTTGGATTGGCGTCTAAGCCGGGGCTGTTAAGTCGTTTGTGATATGCGGGTGGTGGGATTCGAACCCACAATTCCCTGTCAGGACGGCGGTTTTAAGGACCGCCATGTATTCCAGTTCCACCACACCCGCATAAAAAATCACTCGCTGGTGGCCCGCGATTCCTTTACAACATCATCAGTTCCTTTCTGGACTGCCCGGTATTGGCTACCCTTCGATCCTCTTACCCGTTGCACATCAATCTGACTCTCGGAAGCCAGTCGGCGAAGCGTCACATCGATGGAGTTTTTTGAGTCCTTTGCGCCCGATGAATAACCACCTCTGACTAGTAGATATTCAATCTGGGATTTGGTCATCCAAACGGCGTGGTGATCAGTTAGGACCTTCGAGCAGGCTTCCCGAAGAGAAAGATCCCTGAACGGTAGCCCTGTAATGTACTGCGCTTCTTTACCAGGACCAAGCTTATCCAGCGTTACGCCGAGGATTTCCAAGGACCGCTTGATAGCATCGATATCCCGACTCAGACCCCAGCGCTGGCGCTCCAACTCCTTACTTCAGCAGCAATCTTTCTGAATCGGGAAGGCCGTTAACAAAGGTTTTAGCAACCTGTTCACGGTGAGCATTGACCGCAGGTTTAACGACCTGGCTCTCTGTTGGTGGGCGATTCTGCCACAGAGCAAGGTTTCGTTCAAGCACGGCGATTTCAGCGGTCAGCCCGTTGATTTCCCTGCGATAGTAGAACTGCGCCAGCTTCCAAATGCCAAGCGACAACACGACGGCGAGGAGAACGAACATAAGCCACTCCTTCTCGATTACGTCTACTTTGGAAATGAAGGTAGCGCAAGGCCAGATCTTGCATGGCTTTGCGATTATATCGGTGAAAATCAGCAGCCACACAGAATCAGCGCACTACCTCGGCTCGCGTGACCGCTGTCTCAGTTGTGCCATCCTAAAGTCACCATGCGAGACGCCGAGAGCATCGAAACCGAGCTCATCGAAATCAGCAACATCGCCGACGATTCCATTAAGCTCGAACGCCTCATCGTCTGGTGCGCCACCCACCCCGACGAGGTCCCCTTCGCGCTGCATCAACTTATGAATTGGGGCGACAAATCGACGTCCAAATCCGTCAAGCCGAGCGGCGAATAAGGGCTACTCGATAACAGCCTGCGAAACCGCATTGTCAAAATCGTACTGCTGCCCGCGGCCCGGAGTTTGGACGAAGAGAATCGCCACCATTTGCTCTTTGCGATTCACCCACCAATATGTTCCGAATGCGCCGTCCCAGCCGTAACTTCCGTTAGGCTTGCGCATGCGCGCCTCGGCGTTATTGAGAACAACCTCGCCGCCCAGCCCGAAGCCAACCCCCTTTGCCGGCCGCCCGATTTGTCCCAGAAACAGGTCGCCCACGTTGTTGCTGGTCATGAGCTCGACTGTCCACGGACTGAGAATCCGCTTCCCGTTCAGGACGCCGCCGTTGCACAGCATCTGCGCGAACTGGAAATAATCCGCCACGGTGGACCGCAGGCCGCCCGCGCCCGAAAAATACACCGGCGAGCCGATGGCCAGTGGATTTGCCGGCTTTTCAAGTCCCTTGTCGGTGTGGTTGTAAATGGTTGCCAGCCGGTCCTGGTCTTTCTCTGGCACGTTGAAGAACGTGTCGTGCATGTTCAGCGGCTCAAACAGGCGCGTGCGCAAGAACTCATCGAAGGGCATGCCCGAAACGATCTCCACAATGCGCCCCAGCGTGTCGAATCCCGCGAGGCCGCTATAGCGCCAACGCGTGCCCGGCTGAAAATCGAGCGGCAGCGCGCCCAGCCGGGGAATGAAGCCGGCTAACGTATCGGCCGGTTTCCGCTCGTTTAACAGCTTGACGAATTCCGCGTTGGCAATCCCGCCGCTGGCAAGCCCGGAGGTGTGCGTCAACAAATCGACGATGGTGATCTCGCGTTCGGCGGGAACCGTGAATGTCTTCTCAGGCAATGTCGCGCGGTCCGTCATCGGCGGGGCCGTTCGTTCAGCATCCACCATCACCCGGGAACCCTTGAATTCGGGTATGTATTGGGAGACCGGGTCGGTCAGCTTAAGTTTGCCTTCCTCCATCAGCATCAGCACCGCGACGGCCGTGACAGGCTTCGTGGTTGAGGCCAGCCGGAACAGCGAGTCCTTGGTCATCGGCTTTTGGGAATCCAGGTCCATCACGCCAACCGCGTCATACTGCACCACACGTCCGCGGCGCGCCACCAGCGTCACCGCGCCCGAAATCTGCTTTGCCTCGACGCGCCGCTGCACCATATCGTGAATCCGTCCCAGGCGTTCGGAAGAGAAGCCCACTTCTTCAGGCTTGGCCGTGGGAAGCGATGCGCCGGCGCCCGGGAACGTCATCGCGGTTGCCAGAAAGCCGGCGCATATCGCGCGTAAGCAAGGGTGTTGAAGCATGTGACGTCTCCTCCGCATGATCGAAAGGCCGAATCACGATGATACGTCTGTGGCCGCCGCCATGGTAGGATCGAACGCTCCATGCCTCCTGTATCCGAATGGCAGACCTTCCTCGCCGTGCAGGCGGGCGCCGCCGCGACGCTCACCGGATTGGTGTTCGTTGCGGTGTCAATTAATCTCGGGCGAATCATCGAAGGGCCGGGCTTGCCGGGGCGCGCCAGCGAATCGATTGTCCAACTTCTTCAGGTTTTCTTCGTATCTTCGATGGCGCTGATTCCCCGTCAGCCTCTCGCCACACTGGCTGCCGAGATTCTCATTATTTGCATTGCTTCATGGTCCTTTCAGTTCATGAGTCAGGTCAGCTACTACAAATCTCGAGCAGGCCATCCCTGGTCGTGGCTGCTGACCAGATCGGTAATGAGCCAGTTCTCGACGGCGCCGTTCCTGGTAGCGGGCGCCGTGCTTTTCCTTGGCAATCCAGAGGGTCTTTACTGGCTGGTGCTAGGCTTCATCTTTTCCTTTGTTGCGGGCGTCGTCAGCGCCTGGGTACTGCTGGTGGAGATCCTGAGATAGCCCTTACGCTAAGCAAAGACGTTCGAGGATCGCAACGTTTACAATGCTCTGGAGAGCGTCAATAGTGGGCTTCCGTTTTTCGCATTTCCGGCTTTTAAAGACCACCTTTGACCCTCTGGTGCGCTCATGAAGGTTCTGACTGGCGGTTGCCGCGTTTACTCGGCCGAAGACGGTGAGCTTTTCCATCTAGGCAACTGGACCTCTCGGGTCGTCATTTCGAAATACAGCGGCGCCCGGCAAATTACGCAGACGGTGAGCGACTACGCCCCGGGGGGGTCGCCTCCGGTGGTGAATCCGAGGGCCGAAGAGGTCCTGTACGTGGCGAGCGGCCGAGGGAAATGCCACATCGACGGATTCGAGTACCCGCTCAGATCCGGGACTGCGATTTTTGTTCCCCCCGGCGCGGTCTATGCTATCGAGAACACCGGCGGGGGGATTCTTCGAGTCGTCAGTTCCTGTTGCCCGGAGGACCCCCAACGTCACATTGTTGACGAACCGATGCGATCCGCGTCCGGCGAGCCTCCGCTATTGGCGGTTCATGAGGACGGTCGTGAAGAGATTCGCGCCACCCAAGACCGGGTGTTCCGCTACCTGATTTCGAAGGATCTTGGATGTAAACAGATCACTCAATTCGCCGGATGGATTACACCAAGCAAAGCCCCGGTCCATTACCACAACTACGAAGAAGGCATTTTTATTTTGGAAGGGAACGGGGTTGTGCATACCGACGATGGATCAGCCGAATTTGGGCCCGGCAGTAGCATTTACTTCCCCACGGGCGTGCGCCATTGCGTGGAGAATCCGGGGACTTCCACCATCAAGCTATTGGGGGCGTTCTATCCATCGGGTAGTCCAGGCGAAGCCTATGAACCAAGCGAGGGCTTGTAGGTAAGCGCGTTTCTAGTTTAAGCGCCCGCAACCCTTCCGAGCCGCGACCGTCAGGGAGCGACGGGTTGACAGGGCAAGACCACCACCGCAGTCTCTTCCTTAGTTTCTTAGTTTACTTAGAACGCGTGAAAAATTCCGTCTCAGGAAGTGACTGCCGTAGCAAGGTGCTGCGGGTCTACCCGCTTGCTAACGCGCGCGGTTCAGAAGGGGCGAGTGGGCGATGTGCGAAGGTCGGGAGCAGCCAACCGGTCGCTCCCTGAGGAGCTGTGAAACAATCCAAAATTCGCGACTTTTCCACAGTGTAAGTCGTTGAAAAATAAAGGAGCAAAAATGTTGCAAATCGATTGTTTCACAGCTCCCTGACGGTCGCGGCTCAGTAGGCGCGGGTGCGGGCGCTTGTATTTAGGATTTTTCACGGTCCCTGACGGTCGCGGCTTGAAGCGCGTGACCGACCGCAAGAGTGAGGCACTGACGGTTATGCGCGGGTCGGTCCCCAATATGGGTTTCAGCCATTGCAAAGGGCGGAGGCCCGGATTCCACAGAAAGTGCCGGATAAGTTCCAAATTGAAACTATATACCCAAACGCCAACACGCCATTAAGCGCATTGCATTTTCCAAGAAACGTGAGTTTATTTTTTCCGGGCCTGACCACGCTCACCATCATTCATGGATCTATCGCGTGGCAACTCTTGTGCCCGTACGCGAGCCCCGATTGCGGGCTAGGACCCTTAGTACTTGAAGGCGCGCCACCGTGTTCGTCCCTTCTCAAGTTGCTGAATCGCCGATTCGTTGGAGTGCTGCAAACGAAGCAGCTCTCTCCCGGACTATCCTGAAGAAACTCCACTTAGGTACTCCCACGTGATGGACCTATCTGGCTACCCCTTTTGACTTCATTCATTTACCTTTGTCTTAGACCCGCAGCCTAGTAGGCTCGACACGGTCAAACAGGGATGCTGACATGCCTAAATATGCACTCTTACTCTTGGGTTGTACCGGTCTTCTCAGCGCGGCTACAATCAACGTTTACAGCATTCAACCAGCCACTGCGGCAGGCTACCAACAAGACCCATATGGGGGGGTGATCGGCCCCTATCTATTGAATACGTCCATCGGCGACATGCTTGTGATGTGCATGGACTTGCCGTACGGGGTTAACCCGCCTTACACGGGCTACGCAACGCCAGTGAGCGACATACCGACATCCCCGCTGACGACGTACTCGTCAAATCGGACGATTTACGAAGAGGAAACGTACCTTTTCGCGCAGATCATTACCGCGCCGAACCTCGCTACCCAAGGTGAAATTCAGGATGCCGCCTGGGCCCTCACGGACAGCGCCTTTTACAACCTCCTGTTGAAAACAAACGATGCCCAATCTCAGGCGTCGTTGAAGTTTTACGACCAGGTGACGGATATGGCCACCGGTGGATCACTAGGGAGAGCCTTGAATTACAGCGTGTATGACGTGATATCGAACACGGCCGGCGTCGGCAGCGATACCCAGGAATTCATCTACCAAGATGCACCGCCAGTCTCTGAACCCGCTTCCATAAGCCTTATGGGCGCCTCTCTGTTGGGCTTCGGCTTATTGCTCCAGCGAGCCAGCCGCCATAAGCACCAAGCGAAAACGGCCGGGCTAAAGAGTCCAGCATCTTAAGGAACTCGCGCTCAACGGACTCGCGCGCCGCAGCGGAGTTGGCCACAATGGAAGCAGTGTGCCGACGTTTACCGACATAACTACGTGGACCGACAGACTGGGGCATTCCCGCCTGCGAACCTATACCGATGAGCAGGGTCACTTTTGGCTGGAGCAGAACTCATCGAAGGACTCGAAGTGGGCCAGGCTTTCGAGAGAAGGGCACAAGGTGGCCTGGGAGTTTGAGGCCCCAAGCGGGCCGTATACTGGACGCCTGCTAATCGACGGAGACGTGTACACCGTTTCGGAAGCCACCAAGAAATTCCTGAAAGCATAGATTCTCTTCGGCACAGCCCACCGCATATCGTGAAATGCCATAAAGCCGGCTTCCGGAAACCGCAACCGGGTCTGTTGGCCGGGGCCACAAGCAGCAGGCGACGTTCGCGGCGGCCACACTAACTCATCTTGGTATATTGAAGCCTGCCATTCAGGATGCACCCCGTCCGCGGAGAGGGATGATCCCACCTGAAGCAGTTCTTGAGCACCGAGCGTTGACTTCTCTTCGGCCCGTCACAGCGGACACCGGGCACTATGAAGGAGGAGTAATGTCTCGTCAGCTACCCGAAAGACCAAGTCTCGAATATCTCAAGAAGCAAGCTAAGGAACTGCTGCGCGGTATGCGGCAGGGCAAACTGGCGGCTGCGCAACATACGCTGGCCAATGAGTACGGCTTTGCGACGTGGGCGAAGCTGAAATCCCACGTGCAGTCGCTCGGGCTCAGTCCGGCGCAAGCACTGAAGTCCGCGGTGTGCGATAGCGACGCGACGCGCGTGCTGGAAGTCATCGAGCGCTATCCGGAGCTGCGGGCGAAAATCGACGATCCGCTGCCCGATTATGGGTTCGGGCAACATGCATTATTCGCGGCGGTCCAGCGGAGCGATAGGGCAACCGTCGATGTGCTGTTGCGCTCTGGCGCGAACATCCAAAAAAGAACCGAATGGTGGGCGGGCGGGTTCGGTGTGCTGGACGATTGCGATCCGGGCATGGCCGAGTTTCTGCTGGATCGGGGCGCGCCGCTCGATGCGCATTCGGCGTCGCGGCTGGGGATGGCGGCGAAACTCAAGGAACTGGTGACCGCCGACCCGGAAGCGGTTCACGCGCGGGGTGGCGACGGGCAGACGCCACTGCACTTCGCGTCCACGGTGGAGATTGCCGAGTTCCTGCTGGCGAACTGCGCCGAGATCGATGCGCGCGATGTGGATCACGAATCCACCCCGGCGCAGTATATGCTTCGCGTGGAGCAGAAGCGCCACTATCCGCATGACCGGCAGGATGTGGCCCGGTACCTTGTGGCGCGTGGATGCCGGACAGACATTCTAATGGCGGCCGCGCTCGGCGATGCGGATCTGGTGCGGCGGCACTTGGATGCTGACGCGGAATGCATTCGCACGAGTGTATGCAAAGAATGGTTTCCTATGCGGGATCCCCGCGCAGGCGGCACGATTTACATTTGGAAACTGGGGGCGAACCGCACCGCGCACGCGGTGGCGCGCGATTTCGGCCACGAGCCGGTTTTCCAATTGCTGCTGGAGCGGACGCCGGAGGAGCTGAGGCTGGCGCTGGCCTGCGAGCTGGGCGACGAAGCGGTGTTTCACGATTTTCTATCGAAGCATCCAGAGGCGGCCAAGACGCTATCGGAGGCAGACCGGCGCAAGCTGCCGAACGCCGCCCAGAGCAACAACACAAAGGCAGTCCGGCTGATGCTGGAGGCAGGTTGGCCGGTAGATACCCAAGGAGACATGGGAGCGACGGCGCTGCACTGGGCCGGGTTCAACGGCAATGCGGAGATGACTCGTGAAATTTTGCGCTTTCACCCCGCGCTGGAATTGAAATCGCGGGAGTATGAGGGAACGGCGCTTGGGTGGGCGATTTACGCATCCGGGAACGGCTGGCATCGAGATACAGGAGACTTCGCCGGAACGGTCCGGGCGCTTCGGGAAGCGGGGTCGGTGACGCCGCCGCATGCGGAGGATCTGGAGCCTAGCGAAGCGGTACTGGAGGTGTTGCCATGAATGGGAACAAGCGCCCTGTTTCCGTGACCATCCTCGGATGGGTGTACATAGCGGTGGGTACCGTCTTCTTTGTCTCCCACTTCACCGAGATCGTGGCGAGGCCCGGGTTTCAACTTGACGACGTCTGGGTAGAGTTCGTCGAGTTCACCGCGATTATCGCCGGAACATTTATGCTCCGCGGCCATAATTGGGCACGTTGGCTTGCGCTGACTTGGATCGCATTCCACGTCGTCCTGAGCGCTTTTCACTCGCTCGGTGAGGCCGCTATGCACGGTCTGTTCTGCGCCCTCATCGCCTGGCTTCTCTTTCGTCCGGCGGCGGCGCGGTATTTTCGCGGCTCGAGAACCGAACCGGGCTGAGCAATT
>CAJCIT010000292.1 GCA_903970405.1 Acidobacteriaceae bacterium
AAGGAAGACATGTTGAGACCGCTAGGGGCGGCTTAAAGCCGCGACGACGCTTACAGACCCGTGAACGCCAACTGAGCCGCGACGGCGCGCGCGAATCGAGCCATATGTCAGGATAGTGCCGTGCCGCGCGGATTTCTCTCCCGGGGCCATATCTCTCCGTCCCCGCTTTGGGACCCCTCTCCCCGCTTTGGGACCCCCGCTTTGGGACCCTACCGCTTTGGCTCCCAGAGCGGATTTCTCTCCCGGGGCCATATCTCTCCGTCCCCGCTTTGGGCCCCGCTTTGGGCCCATATGTCAGGATAGTGCCGTGCCGAGCGGATTTCTCTCCCGGGGCCATATCTCTCCGTCCCCGCTTTGGGCCCGCTTTGGGCCACGCTTTGGGCGCGCTTTGGGCGCGTCCCCGCTTTGGGCGCCCCGCTTTGGCTTTGGGCGCGTCCCCGCTTTGGGCGCCGACCACCGGTACTGGACCAAGGGACCTTTCTACTTTGCCTTGACAGCGGACCCGGAACGATTGACAAATCGCGCCGTTGAGCGTACACTTATCAGCCGACAAGGTTCGGGTATCCGGGGGGGAACGAAATGTCCGAAACGTCGTCCAGAACCAGAGCGAGTCTTGCGTCCATATTTAGCCGCATTTCCGGCTTGGGCGCGAGTTGCAGCCAGTCCGCCCTCATGGACCCTCACTTCAAGGGATTGCGCGCTTACGCCAATTGGCTGCTCAGCAACTACGAAATCATGGTCGGCGCCTCACAGATTAAGGCCCGTCCGCTGAAGCTGACATTCGATGCCACCAACGTCTGTCAATTGCGCTGCCCGCTGTGCCCAACCGGCCTTCAGATGCAATATCGCGATATAGGCCATGCTCACCTTCATATGTTCCAACATCTCATCGAGGAAGTTGGCGACTATGTTTTCTTTCTCGACTTTTTCAGTTGGGGGGAACCCCTTTTAAACCCTCGGATAGAGGAATTTATCCGCCTGGCGCGAGCGAAGAAGATAGTCTCCATCATGAGCACGAATCTGAGTCTGCCCCTGACGGACGACCGGATCGACCGCCTGGTGACAAGCGGACTCAACCACCTGATCGTGTCTCTCGATGGCGCTAGCGCCGATACTTATGCGACTTACCGCAGGAAAGGCAAGTTCGATCTGGTCATTAGTAACATCCGAAGAATTAGCGCGGCGAAGCGGCGGCTCGGACAAACCTTCCCGGTAATTACCTGGCAGTTTCTAGTGTTCCGCTTTAATGAACACGAGATCGACAAAGCCACGGCGATGGCCGCTGACATTGGCGCGGATCGCATCACGTTCCGCGCTCCCTACCTCGATGAGGGTCGTTTCGAGTTATCGGCGGCCGATAAGCAAGCCATCGCTTCGTGGACACCGCAAAGTCCTCTGTACCAGATTGCGCTCCTGAATGAAGCTCTTGCGGCGAAGTCCAAGTCCCGGTGCGGCTGGCACTATATGTCAGCCGCGATCAACTGGGACGGCACCGTCGCTTCATGCGATACAACATTCGAGAAACGCGACGACTTCGGAACCATCGGCAAGAACGGGGAACACTCTTACATGGGGGTTGTGAATAATCCAACCTATCGCGCTGTGCGGGATCGTTTTGCGGGGCGCCGCAAAGAACCGGTTGATTCAGTGTGTGAGCACTGCCCAACACCTACTATCATGGACTACCATCGATTCATTAACCGGCAGGTGATCTTGTTCACGATTGGGAGCCTCCTAGCGGCCGTCTCGCGGCTGTTTCGTGGCTGGGGCGGTGGTGGCCAGCGCCCTTGGCGCCGCTCTTCCAAATTCCCAAAGCCTAGCGCGGCTGCAGACTACCCGTCGTAAGTTCTGTGAAACGCTATCTCAAGCCCGTTTTGCCGGTCCGTTCAAACTGATAACCTTGGGGGGCAGGTAAACGTTTGAATTATCGATGGGAGGCTGCCCTGACTTGGATGCGTCGCTCTTTTTATCTCGTCACGCGCTTTAGCGCGCTCGCATCGATTCTGGCGGGCTTGATCCTCTGGGCTCAAACTCCCTCATCGGCCACGGGACCAGGGCAGGCGCAACCGCAGACCCAACAACCGGCAGCCACTCCCGCGCCCAGTCAAACGCCCGACAAGGAACCGGATAAAGAGGTGGAGACCCGGCCGGCCACCGTTACCTTCCAAACGCGCGTGAATCTGGTCACGGTGCAGGTGGTGGTGCGGGATTCATTGGGCAACGTAATTTCGAACCTCACAAAGAACGATTTCCATCTCTCCGACCGTGGAAAACCGCAGGTTATTTCGAAGTTCGTGGTGCAGAAAGCCGGCGCCTTGCGCGATGTGACGCCGGTTGAGCAGAAGCCCGACCCCTTCGATTCACAGACTCACGACGCGAAGGCGAAGCCCGCGCCACCGATTGCGAATCACTTTACGGTCTACCTGTTTGACGACCTCCATCTTCAATTCGGCGACCTGGCCCAGGTGCGGCAGGCGGCGGCGAAGCATTTTGAGGAAACGATGCGTGAGACCGACCGGGTAGCGATTTTCACCACATCCGGACAGACGCAGCTCGACTTCACCGACGATCGCGATAAGATCCGCACCACGCTGAACCTGATCCGGCCAGTAACTCCCCCGGGCGTTGGCCAGGGCGAGTGTCCTCAAATGACTTACTATGAGGCCGATCTGGTGGTGGATAAGCAGGACGCGCAAGCCATCCAACTCGCCACCGACGACGCTATGGCCTGCATGGGAACTACCGACAAGAATATGCTTTCGGCGGCTCAAAGTCTGGCCCAGTCTACCGCTACCCGAACGCTCTCCGCCGGCGACTACGCGTCCCGCATGGCACTCGGAACCCTGAAGAATGTCATCCGGCGTTTGTCGACGATGCCGGGAGAACGGTCGCTGGTGCTGGTATCGCCGGGGTTTCTGGTGACTGACGCAAACCATGTCGAAATCACCGATGCAATCGAACAGGCGACGCGCGCCAAGGTGATTATTAACGCGTTTGACGCGCGAGGCCTCGCGGTGTACGGTTTGCCGGACGCCAGCACGCAGGTATTGAACACCAACGGCCAGGATATGGCCATCAAGGGGATGTATGAGCGGACCAGCGCCACCCTGGAAGGCGACATTCTGGGTGAGCTGGCGGATGCCACGTCAGGCGCTTGGTTCCACGACAACAACGATTACAAAGCCGGTTTCTTGAAAGTGGCGGCAACACCGGAAACCATTTATATTCTGGGCTTTTCACCGGAGAACTTAAAGCTGGATGGCGCTTATCACAAGCTGAAAGTGACGCTGGCTTCGCCCAAGGGCTTTGCGTTGCAGGCCCGCCGCGGGTACTATGCGCCGAAGCAACTGGAAGATCCCGTCGAGCAGGCGAAGGAAGAAATGAAGGAAGCCGTGTTCTCGCGGGACCAACTGAGCGACGTCCCGCTGAGCCTGAGTTCGCGGTTTTTCAAAATCTCGGATACCGAAGCGCGGCTGGACGTGCTGGCGCGCGTCGACATCCGGCGCCTGCCGTTCCGCCGAGAGGCCGACCGGAACTGCGATAACGTCACCATCGTCGCCGCGTTGTTCGACCGTAATGGCAATTACGTGAGCGCGCAAAGCAAGACGCTTGAGATCCGAATGAGGGACACGACGCTCCAAACTCGCGTCAATGGCGGTATTGTGGTCAAGAACGAGTTTAAGGTTCCGCCCGGCGGTTACGTGATTCGCGTTGTGCTGCGCGATGAGCAGGGCAAACTGATGGCGGCGGATAACAGCGGCGTGGAGATCCCGAACTAGACTGCGTCTAGGTCCAAAGGGGGGCGAGTGGTGTCAACAAGTCGATTCATTACACAGAACTGGCGCAAACACGCCGTCGCGGCGTGCCTGGCGGCATTCATTTTGCTGCCCAGCCGGGCGGCGCAGGAGCCCTCAGCCAACGCCACCGGACAGGCTGCCGGCACGCCGGCCGCGCCACAATCGGAACCCACTACCGTTATTCGCGCGGAAACCAGGGTGGTGCTGGTGGATGCCGTGGTCACCGATAAGCGAAACAACTACGTCCGGGATCTGACCGTGAAGGATTTCAAAGTTTGGGAGGACAAGAAGGAACAGAAGATCACCAGTTTCACCTTTGAAGCCGACCCCGCCTTTAAGGACAATCGCACGCGCTACATGGTTCTGCTGTTTGACGACGCGAACCTGCCTGACGTAATTACCCAGGCACAGGCGCGGAAGGCGGCAGTTCAGTTTGTGGAACATAACGCCGGCCCCCAGGCTCTAATCGCGGTGGCCGATTTTAATGGCGTTTTCAAGATGACGCAGAACTTCACGTCGAGTAAGGAAAAGCTTGTCAAGGCGTGTAAGGATCTGAAGCTGACGGTGATGGGCGCGGGGGATCCCGGCAGTTTTAACATTGCGCTTCAGGAATTCTCAGTGCGTTCGTCGCTGCAGGCGATATACGGTCTGGCGAAGGGCCTCGCCGGAGTCCCGGGCCGGAAGAGCGTGGTGTGGCTCACGGGCGGCTTCCGCATACCGCCGGAGATGATGTCCGAAGTAACGGGGACAATCGACGCCTGCAACCGGGCAAATGTCGCCGTCTATCCCATCGACATTCGCGGCTTGATTGCAGGCGGCACAACCGCGGACCATGCGTCGCTCCAGAGCCCTGAACCTTCGCCCGCGCCCGCCTCGCTTCTGCTTCCGGCTATTTGGACCGGTTCCGGCAGCGTGTTCCGCACGGCCTTGTATCAGGCGCACGGAGGAGGAGGGGGTGGCGGCTCGGCGGGGGGCGGCGGAGCTGCTGGAGGAGGTCATTCCGGCGGTTCAACCGGAGGCTCAACGGGCGGTTCCACAGGCGGCGGAAAAGCGGGCGGCACAACGGGTGGCGCCGGCAGCGGACGCGGGGGCGGGGGGGCCGGGTCGATCCCGAGCCAGCCCTATATGAATAATCCCTATAGCCAATCGCGACAAAGCATCATTCCGCCTTTGAATATGGCCTACGGTAACCAGGACATCATGTACCTGATGGCGGGCGGAACCGGTGGCTTTGTCATCGTCAACAGCAATGATTTTCTGGGCGGCATGGAGAAGATTGCGAAAGAGCAGAACGAGCACTATCTGTTGGGCTACACGCCTGAGGAATCGGAGGAAGGCAGTTGCCACAGTCTGAAGGTCAAGGTGGAGCACGGCTACAGTGTGCGCTCGCGAACCGGCTATTGCAATGCCAAGCCCACCGACTATCTGGCGGGGACAACAGAAGGGCGCTCACTCGAGGCGCGAGTTTCTTCGGCAGGGAGTGGAGACATTCCGGCCTCTTTTCAAGCTCCGTTTCTTTATAGCTCGGCCGACACCGCTCGTGTGGATTTGGCCATGGAAATTCCGACGGACAAGCTCGCCTTCCAGAAATCAAAAGGACGCCTGACTTCGGACGTCAATGTACTGGGTGTAGCGTACCGCCCGGATGGAAAGATCGCCGCCAGATTCAGCGACACGATGAAGCTGGAAGCGGCCGATAAGAAGGAACTCTCACAGCTTCGCGAGCGGCCGGCCCATTACGAACGGCAGTTTGAGATCGCGCCCGGGCAATACACGCTGAAGGTGGCCTTCACATCCGATGACAAGCATTTCGGCAAGAGCGAGTTACCGCTGGTGATCGATAAACACGCGCTGCAGGATTTTGGAATGAGCGCGCTGGTGCTCAGTAAGGAATATCACCGTGCTGCCGATGTGGACTCAGGACTGGATGCGCTTCTGGTGCAGGACGAAGTGCCGCTGATCGTGGAAGGCTACCAGATTGTGCCGTCGGGCACCAGCCGGTTTACGAAAGACCAGCACTTGATGGTGTTCGCCGAAGTCTATGAGCCGTTGCTGGCAAACCTGGAGGCAGGCGCGAAGCCGGCGGCGGTTGGATTTCAATACACGGTGACGAACAAAAAGACCGGCGAGAAGCAGGTGACCTCCGACGTCAAGCGTTTGCTCGTGAAGGCCCAATCGCCCGTGGTGCCGTTTGTCGCGGAACTACCGATTTCGAAGCTCGCCGCGGGCTCCTACCAAGTGGATGTGAAAACGATGGATTCGGCCGGACGATCGTTTGTGCGCACCGCCAATTTCGAAATAGCCGACTAATAGTCGGCCCCATGATGAGCTTCTGGTGGCACCGGCGGCCTTAGCCGGTGGTTCACAGCCTAAAGGCTGTGCCACCAAGGCACCTGTGCGGAGCGCGGAAGCAAACGGTAACAGGAGTGCGTCACTCTTACGATCGCTTTAAGACCAGCTTCAGTAAGGTACCGCTTTTCGGTTTGGGTCGTGAATCCGTCTCCTCCGGGTATGAGAGTCTAATCTGAAGCCTCCGAACATTCGAAACTGCGATGCCGAACCCCAATACCAACCTGGCGAGTGACGACCTCGAAGTAACGGCGGCCGGAAAGCAGCCCGCGTTGAAGCGCGCGCTTGGCGTTTGGAGCGCCGTCGCGATCGTGATCGGCACAGTGATCGGCAGCGGCATTTTCCTTGTACCCACAAAAATGATCAAAGACGTGGGCTCGGTGCACCTGCTCTTCCTGGTCTGGGTGGTGGCGGGCATCTTGACGCTGTTCGGCGCGCTGACGTATGCCGAGTTGTCGGCGGCGATGCCGGAAGCGGGCGGCGAGTACGTGTTCCTCCGCGAGGCGTACGGGCCCTTCTGGGGATTCCTTTATTCGTGGACACAACTCTCAGTGGCCAAGGCCGGATCCATCGCCACCTTGGCGACTGGTTTTTACCTTTATCTCACCGGCTTCTTTCCGGTGCTCGGGCGTCCCTTGCTGGTGACGCCGTATCGTATTGGACCGGGGGGTACGCTCTTCGAGATTCATTACGGGCAGTTGGTGGCCATTGTCCTGATCCTGATTCTGTGCTGGGTCAACTACGTTGGCGTGGAGGCGGGTGGCGCGGTTCAGGTGTCGGTCACTGCTCTAAAGATGGTGCTGATCGGCGGCGTAATCGCCGTCGGACTGTTTTCGGGCAAAGGAGACTGGAGCCGCCTAAACATGGCGATTCCAGTGGGCGCGGTCGGCCTGAGCGCCTTTCTGAACGCCATGGTGAGTGCACTGTGGGCCTATGACGGATGGAACAACGTCAGCATGGTTTCTTCAGAGATCAAGGACCCGCGGCGAAATCTGCCCAGAGCCTTGATTCTTGGAACGCTGGCGGTGATTGCCACCTACCTGTCGATAAACGTGGCGTATTTTTATGTGCTGACTCCGGCTCAGGTGGCAGCGGCGCCCCGCTTGGCGGCTGAGATGATGAGCGCCCTGTACGGAAGCGCCGCCGCGAAGATGGTATCAATCGCTGTCCTAATCTCGATTCTGGCGGCGTTGAACGGCTCGATTCTCTCCGGAGCTCGCGTCCCATACGCGATGGCGCGGGACGGTTACTTCTTCAAAGCCCTGGCGAAGGTCGATCCAAGATATAAGACGCCCGGCAATTCGATGATTACCCTATGCGTGTGGTCGTGTGCCGTGGTCCTCAGCGGGTGGTTCGATCAACTCTATACATTTGTGATCTTCGGAAGCTGGATTTTGTACGGAATGACGGCGGCGGCCGTCTTCGTTCTAAGGGTAAAGCGGCCGGATATGGCTAGACCGTATCGGGTCATAGGGTATCCCTTTTTGCCCGCCAGCTTCGTGCTTGTAGCCATCCTGCTGCTTATTAATACGCTGCAGAAATACCCGCGCGAGTCATTGCTGGGATTGGTCCTAATGGCGCTCGGAATTCCAATCTATTTGTACTACAAAGTCAACCGCAGCAACGTGATCCGATAATGGCGGATCGTCGGCAATACGGGTGGTCCTAGAACTTTTCCGCAAATGGGGGAAGCCTCCCTGATTGAATCCATTGGCTTTGCGGTCTAAACTTCACAGTGGTAGGGGTTTTCATCCGTGCTGCATGGGCTCAAGAGACTGTATCCTCAGCCCTTCAGCGGAAAGGCCTCGAAACCAAGAAGGAGAAAAACATTTGGACGTCGACAAGATGCTGGCGGACCTGCACAGGGAGCGGGAGCAGATTGACGAGGCGATCCTGACCCTGGAGCGGCTGGCTCTGGGACGGGGAAAACGCCGCGGGCGCCCGCCTGCTTGGCTAAGGGAGGCTGCCGCCGCCGGGAGCCCAAATTCCTCTGAAGCGAATGAGGGAGCGTCCGGTGAGTCGAAGCGAAGGGGCCGCCCGCCCGGCAAGCATACGGGAGCAAACGCCGCCGAAGCCTAAGGCTTTCACGGTCTCCTGTGATGCTCTGCCTAATGTGCCGGACTGAGTAGCTCCGAGGCCAACCGGGCCGCAACCTCTCCGGGAGTAGGCGGGCGGGACCGCCAATCCCCAATTGACCCATCGAGGATAATCCTCAAGTCTCCGCTCTGCCCGCTAATTTTCTTGCAGCCTTTTCTCCTACTCCCCCTAAACAACCTGCCTAGCCTAGCCGATTAGGAGTGTAGGCACTCGTCAAGGACTCGGCGAAACTGACATGTTTGCACTTATCGGAATTCTGGTTGTCATCGGCGCGATCGCGGCTGGATACCTCATGGAAAAGGGGAATCTGCTGGTGCTATTGCAGCCATCGGAGCTGATCATCATTGGGGGAGCCGGCCTGGGAACCCTGCTCATAGCAAATCCCTTGCCTGTCTTAAAGTCGATTATGGGTAGCGTGCTCTTGGTGATCAAGGGCTCTCCCTACACAAAGACAGCGTACGGGGAAGCGTTGAATATGCTGAACGAGCTTTTCCAGTTGGCGCGCCGCGAGGGGCCGGCCAGGCTCGAAGAGCACATTGAGGAGCCGGAGAAAAGTCCAGTCTTTGAGAAGTACCAAACCTTCCTCCGAGATGAGTTTGCCGTTAGCTATGTCTGCGATACGCTGCGCATGTCGCTTGTCGGGAATATCGCTCCCTTCGACCTGGACATGCTGATGGAAACGGATGCCGATGGCCGACATCGTGAATCCGGGCTTCCGGTGGAGGCGTTGACAGCCGTTTCCGAGTCCTTCCCAGGACTGGGCATCGTCGCGGCTGTATTGGGTGTGATCATCACCATGGGAGCGCTGGGTGGCCCGCCCGAGGAGATTGGCCATAAAGTGGCGGCGGCCTTGGTGGGCACCTTTCTTGGAATCCTCATGTGCTACGGCTTCGTTGGGCCGCTGGCAGCCAATATTTCGAAGATCCATAATGAGGCCGACGATTACTACCGCGTCCTGCGCTATGGCGTGGTGGCGTATCTGAAAGGAATGCCGCCGATACTGGCGGCGGAAAGCGCACGCCGCATGATCCCGATGCAGGTGCGCCCCTCGATGAAGGAAATGGAAGCGTCGTTCAAGGAAGTGAAAGCCTCGCCCGCAGAGATACCGGTCGATGCCTAGCAACACGCCGCCTGTCATTATCAGGAAGAAGGCCGTGCAGAAGGGCCAGCATGGAGGAGCCTGGAAGGTAGCCTATGCCGACTTTGTGACGGCCATGATGTCGCTGTTCATCGTCCTTTGGCTGCTGGCCTCCAGCGAGCAGGTGAAGAAGGCAGTGGCCAGTTATTTCATCGACCCGACGAGCAAAAGCAGGAACATGGGCACCGGGCTGGTGGGTTCGGGCGAATCCATGTCGCTCAGTAAGGGTGAACTCGAGCAACTGAAAAAGAAAATCGAGGATGCCCTGCGGAAACGAATTCCGGATTTTCAAAAGCTGAAGAGCCAGATCACCATCTCGATGTCCGGTGAAGGACTCCGTATTGAATTGCTCGAAACTCAGAAAGGCGTTTTTTTCGAATCTGGAAACGCGAGCCCGACCGAAGCCGCGCAGGAAATTCTGAAGACCCTCTCGGGGGAACTTGGTACGCTGCCAAACCATCTCTTGATTGAAGGACACACCGATGCGAAGCCCTTCTCGGGAGACCAAAAGGGTTATTCGAATTGGGAGTTGTCATCGGATCGCGCCAACGCTGCGCGCCGCCTGATGATGGCCAATGGAGTGCGTCCGGACCAGGTCAAACAGATTCGGGGATTTGCCGATCAGGAGCTTCGCATCCCTAAGAATCCCGAAGACCCCGGGAACCGAAGAATCTCGGTGATTGTGCAATATCAGGATGCCGCCCCGCTCTCACAAGGCGATTCCGATGCCGCGCTCAAGAGTGCCGCCAGAGCTACGGAAAAGCCCGCCACACCCGCAAAGGAGGGTTCACCGGCTACGGCTGAGAAGGCCAAGCCTCTGGAGGCGAAGCCCGTTCCAGGAACGGCGCCGGCCGCCGCTCCTAAACTGAAAGATCAAACGCCCGCCGAACCGAAACCAGCTAACAAGCCGCCATCGGGCAAGCCGAATCCCGCGGCC
>CAJCIT010000293.1 GCA_903970405.1 Acidobacteriaceae bacterium
TACGTGATGCGCCAAGCCCACCGCTACGGCGCGCGCGAATCGAGCCATACGCCAGGATAGTGCGGTGCCGAGCGGATTTCTCTTCCGGGGCCATATCTCTCCGTCCCTGCTTGGGGCCCGTCCCTGCTTGGGGCCCAACTCGTCAGTGTAGGACAGGAGGATCATATAGACCCACGCCTTATGGACTCGATAGCGGCGACCGAGTCGTCAAGCGGAACCAACTTCAAGAACAACAATCCGTTCGGCTTAGGTCCCGGCCTCCGCTTTACCACGCCTTTTAATGCCGTGCAGGCCGAGGGGGCTACCCTAAACAAATTCATTTATAGTTGGAACGAGACCTCTGTTTCTCAGCTCCACAGCGGCAACAACTATGTAACGTCCGGACGCTGGCACGAGCACGTAGTGGCTTACCCAGGATATTGCGCCAGAAACCTTGGGGGGCAGGCGCAGGCGGCCATGTGTCAGGCCGCTGGCAGAACCGTTTCCGGGCTCCTCCTCGAACAAAGCACCCCCGGCTTCGGCGTAAGATCTGCAAACCCCAACAATTTGACGTTCCCATGCCAAACGCCCCAAAACTAGACCCCGCCATGAGAGCCCTCATAGCGATCGCTCTCACGGCCCTTCCCCTACTGCGTGGCCAAGGCCGATTGCAAGGCACCGGCACGGCAAGGCGATTTGTTAGCGATAGATACGGCTTCTCAATGTCAATCCCTACCGGCTGGCACGCCGCCCTCGAACGAGATACGCCTATGTATATAAACTTTGGCTCAAGGAAAGCTAAAGGTTTATCTCAACTAAATCTTCCCCGGGGCGGCGCCACCATGGTAGTCGTAGCGCAGAATACTCTGCCCGGCGGACGTCAAATCGGGCGTACCCCACGCGAATAGGCAGTCAATGATACGCGCCCGAGATGGCACGGCAACCCGCCGATCAACCCGCTAGAGATGCCTCAGGATTCACGCGTCTCAGAGGCGGTCGTAACCTCGTACACGGAGGAGAGATTCAGCCCGGATCAGCAGGTTCAGCGCTGCGTGGCGGCGTTTTGGGAATTCAATCGGGAACTGTTTGAGGCTCATTTTTGCTATGTCGCGGATGATCGGAAAGGCCCAGCCCTCGACAAGCTTTTTCTGGACGTTCTCCGTAGCATTAGACCGCTCGAAAAGGCCAGCAAAACCAAACGGATGGAGAATGCGGTTGAGAGGCCGAAGGGGACGGCCTGACGTGAGCCCTTGGGGGCGCTCGCTCCGTAACCCGCGCCCTATTGTTTTCCATGACTTAGCGACATCGCCTGCCCCCACAAATCGCCAACTCGTCGAAGCACTCTGCCACCTTCAGCCACCGATTCCGCCCCGTCCCAAAAACCGTATCAAATCGCCTGCCAATTTCTCGAGTAGGCTCAGCGAAGGCGGACCGTGAACCGAGGTTTTCGTCCAGTTTAAACTTCATGCCGCGCTGATGCCGGGCAAATCCACAAAGCGCTCATCTCGGCGCCGTAGGCAATGGCCGCCAGGATATCATCACGTTGGAGCTGGGGATACTGAGCGAGGATTTCCTACCCGATCGCCGGCCGACTTTGGATCGTCGAACCGGGACGCATCAGGGTTCACGAAGATACCGCTACTGGCGGGGCTACGCCCGGAGTCCCGCCACGGCCTTGCCCTTGCCGTTGTTCGTCACATAGAACGGGCGCTTTTCGATCTCGTAATAAGTATCGGGGGGAATGCCCAGCGCCGTATAAATCGTCGCGTGCAGGTCCTCGATCGAGACGGGATTCTCCACAATCCGGCACGGGCGTTCATCGGCGGTGCGGCCATAGATCTTGCCCTTCGGCGAGCCGCCGCCGAACATCAGAACCGAGCAGGCTTCGGTGAAGTGACGGTGCATGCCGTAGTGCTTGAGTTCGGTCATGACGGCAGGCTGTTCCACCTGCTTCTGCACTTCCTGGCCCGGCTTGCCTTCGGTCATCATGTCGCGGCCGAACTCGCTGGCCAGCACCACCAGCGTGCGGTCCAATAGCCCGCGCTCTTCCAGGTCAAGGATGAGCCTCGCCACGGGTGCGTCAATGTCATGCTTCATGCCCGCCGCCCGCGTGTGGCCGTTCTCATGCGTATCCCAATAGCGGAAGGGAATGTATTCGGTGGTCACTTCCACAAACCGGGCGCCCGATTCCATCAAGCGCCGCGCCAGCAGGCAACCCAGGCCGAAGCGCCCGGTGTTGTAGGTATCGTAGCTGGCTTTGGGTTCCAGGCTCAGGTCGAAGGCCTTGGCGGCTGGCGAATTCAGCAGCCGGTGCGCATTGTCGATCGATCGCGCCAAGCTCTCGCGCTGGAAGTCGCTGCCGTACTGGCCCACCGGGCTCTGGGCCACCAGTTGCTTGTACAGGTCATAGCGCCGGGCGAACCGGCTGGGGCCGATCATCTCAGAGGGCCGGGTCCGGGCGACGGCGTCGTTGGGATCGGAAATCAGGAAGGGCGAATGTTCGCTGCCCAGAAAGCCCGCGGTGTGGAAGGCCTTGACGGAATCCGTCTCCGCGCCAATTTCCAGGTTCTGGCCGATGTCGATAAAGGCTGGAATATCGGGATTCAGCGGACCCAGTGTGCGTGAGATTACCGCGCCCATGTGCGGGGCAGCCACCGATTGCGGCGGCGGATACCCGGTGTGCCAGTGAAACTGATGCCGCGAATGCAGAATGAAGCCCAAGTCGCCAACGCGATGCGAACGCAGCAGCGTTCCGCGGTCCATCACTTTCCCGATTTGCTCCAAACCCTCGGAGAGTTCCAACCCATCGACGACGGTGGGAATCTTCGGGAACGTGCTGAGAACGGCGTTCGATTCGAGGCCGGTGCGGTAAGGGGTATAGCGTTTGGGGTCGAACGTCTCAGTTTGGGCCATGCCGCCCGCCATCCACAGGAGGATCATGCGGTCGGCACGCGCCGGAATTTTGGTTGTGCCGGCTATGAGTCTTGGCTCGCCCGCCACCAGGGCAGCCAGCGCAGCCCCACTTGTCGCGCGTAGAAAATGACGCCGCGACAAACCGGACGCGATCTCGCCTGCGATGCGGCGTTCGTCTCTAGTCATGATCTGGCATCCTCTACTATCTATGGTACTCGGGCGAAGATTTTAGGGCGGGGCAAGCGGTGTATCCGGCCCGCTTATGCTCGTCAGCGGCTCTCAGTAGATGTATTGAAAATCCGGGTGGAGAAACAGGCTCCAGAGAAAATCCTCAAGAGCCGCCGGTTCCAGCCGCGGACTGGCGCCGGCGCCGGCCTTAAAATATGCCCGAGCCACGGCAACCTCCTGAGGACGCGGTTGCCTGCCGAGAAGCTCCACATAGAAACGCTGAACGGCTTCGTTCACGCTAAGGACAGCGGGCGGCGCCGGGGCCGGCGAATCGCCAACCGTCTTCACAAGCTGTGAAGGATCGGGCTTCGCGCCGAAGATGAAGAAGCGGACATCGCCACCGATATCCACCGGGACAGAACGATCGTCGACAACCACCTTTCCCGTCATGCGCGTGTACCCCAATCCGGCAATGGGAAAGAAGAGCTTCGTTCCCAGCGGAACCACAACGCCCTCACCCAGGTCTTTGCCGCCGGCCCGCAGGGGTTCGCGGCTGAACTTCGAAAGAGTCGCCAGGTCCGCCAGTTTAGCCGTGCCTTTCGGCCCGCTCAGCTCCACATCCGCCCAACCGGCGACGGCTCGCGACGGGTCATACGAACCCGCGTCTTCCGTCAACAGCCAAATCTCGCGGACCTGCGAAATATCCACGTCGAACGGAAGAGCGCCCTTTTTCCGCGAGCCGCTGTCGAATAAATTGGCGGGCGCGGGCGGCAGCTCATTGAGAAGCCTGAGCGACCCCCGGCGCAGCAGAGTCTCAAGCAAATCCCCGTTCACCAACTCAAGGGCCTGGAAGGTTGTTGCGCGGCCTTCCCGCGTGGTAAACACTTGATCGCGAATCGGCCTTCCCAGAGCCGCCGACAGTTGAGAATTCTTCAACTCCCAGTCGCGAACCCGCACGGCCGCATTGCCATCAGGGCGAGTTCGCCACTCGCCCGTTGCCTCGGATACGCTGTCCAGGAACTGCTCCGCCGTCAACCGCCGGACATTGGGTCCAAGAAACGTATAAATCTTGTCGGGCAGTTCCTCAGTGACGCGCGCCGGCATCTGGTACGCCCTCGACGTCATGATGGTGCGCAGCAGGTATTTAAGGTCCCAGTCATGCGCCACAAAATCGGCGGCCAGCCAGTCCAGCAGGTCCGCATCCCAGGGCTCGGCGTCCATTTCGTCAACCGGCTGCACCAGGCCCCGGCCGAAGAGTTTTTGCCAGAACCGGTTCACGATGGTCCGGGGCACCCGGCCGTTGAGGGGATCGGTAAAGAATTGCGCGGCAATCTGATGCCGCTGGGCAAGCGTCGCATCCGGGGGCACCGATCCCAGTTCCGGATAAAGCAGCGCCGGCGCGACAAACTTGCCCTGCTTCACATCGCAGCGAACCAGCTCCAGTTGAGGCGTTTCTGAAAACAAGGCGGCCATGCCGTAGCTCTCACGCAGCTTGTATCTGTTGACGAAGCTGTCATGGCACGACGCGCATTTCAAATTGACGCCGAGAAAGACCTGCGCCGTATTCTGGGCGGCCTGCATGTAGGGAGTCTGACTTGCGTTCACGGTGCCGCGCCAGTTGACTCCGATGAGAAACCCATCCGGATCGCCGGGCTGTTTCGGGTTTAATAGATCCCGAATCATCCGGTCGTAATGTTCGTTTGTCTTCAAGGCCTGAATCAGCCAGGGCGTAATCGACTTCCGGTCACCCTGATAATTCACGCCGACGTCGTTCCGCAGCAGGTCGTTCCACCAACTCATCCAGTGGCCCGAGTACATGGCGCCGTCGGCCAGAAGGTGGTCGATCAGTTTGGCCCGCTTTTCAGGATCGCTGGTATCGACGAACGCGGAGAGTTGCTCCACCGTGGGCGGAAGGCCCCACAGATCGAAGTAGGCTCGGCGCGCAAAAACGGCGTCCGATACGGGCGCCG
>CAJCIT010000294.1 GCA_903970405.1 Acidobacteriaceae bacterium
GTTCCAGAGACGGTCAGTGAGCGAACCGGCCTTCATCGGCTTGCCATCGGACTTCGGCTGGCCGGCAAGGCGTGCCTTTTCCTTCTCTTGAATCGTTGTGCGCAGACTCTCCGGGGCTTCGGCGCGCAGCAGCACGTAACCGGATGGATAGAGCCCGTCGTTCTTGTCATATCCGGATTTCGAAGGCGTCCATTCGCGTTGGTTGGGCTTTCCGATTTCCGCCCACACCATCATGCGGTTCGCCATGTCGGCAGTGGCAACCTTGGCGTCCATGGTGCTCGCGCTGACTAGAGGCGCGGTGCGGAACGCGAGAAAGGCGAACTGCTCGTCGATCTGGCCCCGGTGCTTCTGGTAGAGATCCTGCCAAGCTAGATCGCGAATGCCGGGCACGTAAGGAACGTAGTCCGGTTCGCCTTTCGGGTCGGGATGGTTTTCCAGGCGCACGTCCAGGTCCTTGGGATTGTTATCGCCCCAGTAGAAGCCGGTAGTGCCGCCGAACCATTCGTTCTTCGAGCTGCGCCACAGCTTGCTCTTGTTGGTACCCAGCTCATACATGGCGATTTCATTGTTCTTCGCATCGCCGATCAGCCATTCATTGGTGTAGAGGCCATTGTTGCGGGTTCCAAGCCGGCTGACTACTTCATCGACATTGCCGCCGTATTGAATGGCCATGCGCGCCCGGAACGCAATAGGCGTGCCCTGCATATTAAAGGGAGTCTGATCGATAGTGGTTTCGGTGAGCACCATCCCAGCGTCGTTTTGGTACCAGTCCGTTCCGCTTTCGATGCCGCCGGGGTAGCTCTGAATCAGCATGCGGTGGCCGGTGGTGGGCTTGATATCCAGCATGACGTTGGTCTGCTCGGCGAGCGTAAGAGGCCACCAGGTGACGTGAGCGATCACCATCTTGCCGTCGCGCGTGGCGGAACCGGTGGCGGCGAAAGCGCTGCAATGATCGAGCACCGAATCGCGCGTTCCGCCGGCGTAAGCGGGCCGCTCAAGGTTCAGGCCTTCCAGTCCCGTAGCGGTGGTAGAAACGGCGGATGAAAGCTCGCCGAGTTCCACGGTGACGTTAGCCACCACGATGTCCATCAGATCAATGCGCCGGTCCAGCCACTTGGCGCCTGCGTCAGCAGCGCCGTCCGCAATGCCGCGCATCTCTTCCATGATTTCCCTATCGAAGCCGCGCAGGAAGAGCGCGTTGGCGGTGGTGCGGTACTGGTCCCACTGATCCTTGGAGCCAAGCACGGAGGCGCAACGGGCAAGATATTCAGGGATCTCGCGCGCCATCAAGTGGCCGTGTTGGTAGCCGCGTTCGTAGGGAGCGCCTTCAATGTGGAGATAGATCCAACCGCCGGATGGGTAGCGATAGGCGGGGCCGAAAGTCTCGACGGCTTCACGCGATGGCCACTCGTCGGCGGAAGAGACTTCGTCCAGGCTGACGCCCTCAAACCAGGCTTTGCCGCGCATGACGCCGTCGCTTCCCGCGGTCAGCACAATTGAATCCTGCGCGCGGCTGGCGATGAACTTCAAAGACAATCGCGTCCAGGGCTGAGTGCCCCCAATGGAGGCCGAGTGTACATCCCACGGCATGGAGGCCATAGTGAGCGCGGCGCCCACGGCTATCGGTGACCGGTCCAGATCCTTCACACTGAGGTCTTCGGTGCGGACCCAGCCGCTGACCTCGTATCTCTTGCCGATGGTGAGCGCGACCGGCGCGAAACGAACGGCGGGTCCCGCGCCTTCTTTAGCAGGCTCAAGGCGCAACGACGCGTTGTTGCCCCGGACTACCGTCGAATCAGGCGTGGCGGTTCCGCGGAGAACAGTCCAGCCCCGGTCTGGTTTTTCGAAAGAGGTTTGGAAGAGCGGCGTTGCGGCATCGGCGGCAAGCGCGACAGATAGGCAGCACAACAGACGGAACATGGATACTCCTAGGGATAAGGATACAGCCTAAGTCGCTGGCGCTAGGGGCGAACGTCTCGCCGGGCGGCTCACTCGGGCGATTGCCGCTCCCGGCGCACGCGGGACGTCATGAGCGCGAGATCATGGGTATGAGGTCCCATGAAACTCTTCGTTCTGCTGATCCTGTTCGCCGCTGCTGTTTCGGCCGCCGATTCTCCTATCCCGCCGGCGATGAACGCCTTCACCATCGCCACCTACAGGCAGCTCATGGGAGGCGACGGGAACCTGATCCTTTCCCCCTTCAACATCGCCACGGCGCTCTCCATGCTACAGGCCGGGGCCCGCGGCCGGACTGCCGAAGAAATCCAGTCGGTTCTGCGCCTCCATTACGACTCGCACTACGATGCTGCCCTGGGCGCCCTGCTCGCAGGCCTCGACAAGAGCGGAAACATTGGAGACAACGAACTTCAGACGGCGAACGGACTCTGGGTGCAAAAGGGATTCGCCATCCAGCCGGCCTTCGAGAATATTCTGGCGAACGACTATCGCGCGCCGTTGACGCCGCTCGATTTCATGGCGAATCCAGAGGCGGCGCGATCCCAGATCAATAACTGGACCGATGAGCACACCAAAGCAAAGATCAAAAACCTTCTTCCGCCGGGCTCGGTTGACGCCCGCACCCGCCTTGTCCTCACCAGCGCAATCTACTTCTATGGCAAGTGGCAGGACCCGTTCCTCCCCTCGCATACCCAGCCGGCGCCATTCACCCTGTCGACCGGCGCTACTACCCAGGCCAACTTCATGAGCCAGACATCGCGCGCCGGGTACGCCGAAACTCCGGCCGCGCAAATCCTGGAGATGCGCTATGCCGGCACGGGCATCGCCTTCGACGTTCTGCTGCCGAAGACCGTCACGGGCCTTGCCGATCTCGAGAAATCGCTGACACCTGAAAGCGTGGCCGGCTGGCTCGGCAACCTTACCGTTCGGAAGGTGGAGATCAGCTTGCCGAAATTCCGCGTCGAGTCCAAGTTCTCACTCGCCGAGGTCCTCTCAACCATGGGCATGCCCACAGCCTTCAGCGCCAATGCCGACTTCTCAGGTATCGATCCCAAGCGTGGCCTTGAGGTCTCCGGAGTCTTCCACAAGGCGTTCGTCGATGTTTCGGAACAGGGAACCGAGGCTGCCGCGGCCACTGGCATCGCCATGCGCGCGATGAGCATGATGCGGCCCGAGCCCAATGTCGTTTTCCGCGCCGATCACCCATTCATCTTCCTGATCCGCGACACGGCCACGGGACTCATTCTCTTCGCCGGGCGCCTGACGAACCCGACGTAGGAGAGTTTCTGCTGTTTTGCGGAAACGGCGGGCCGGGCGACACATTACGGAACGAACTCGGGCCGCCGTTTCCTCCACGCGTGAGCGGACTTTCGCCAATCGGGAGATTGGCGTTTCCCAGGCGTGTGGCGGGTTCTATGGGGTCTTGCGGATGATTTTGGGGTCTGTTGGGGTGTCGGTCGCCGACGAGTTCAGCGTATTCGCAGGAGTCTTCGTGCGGCTCAAGCTGCGGAAGGGACCACTGAAGAAGGTTGATCGCAGTTGAAGTCACTGCCGCCTGAACTCTTCCGCGAGGTATATAATCGGGAAGTTTTCCCAGGCAATCTGTTAGTTTGTGAGCGCTGTCAAGTAATTGTCAGACAATGGCTGACGCATGGTCTGGCTAACAGTTGCCATTCGAGGTAAGCCATGGCTTCAACGACTCCTGAAGATCCCGATTACGGCCACGCTCATCGGCGGGAAGTATTGCTTGCGGTGTTTCTTGGGCTAGTGGCCGCTGGGTTCGGCGCCCGCGGGCTCTGGATTTATGAAGTCAAGTATGGGCCGCCCCCAGATGTCTTTAGCGTGGCTTATCACACTCTTCAGCTTTTCTTACTGCACGCACCGCATTTGGATCACACGGTGCCATGGCAACTCCATGTTGGTAGATGGCTGGCGGCAATAGTTGTGCTGGTTGCAGTTGTCCGGGGCTTGTTGACAGTTTTCCGGTCCGAATTCTGGCTGTGGGTAGCGCATTTTCGCCGCGGACACATCGTCATCTGCGGTCTCGGCCGGTTGGGCATACAACTGGCTCACGAGTTCCGGCGCAACGGCTTCCGCGTGGTCGCGATCGAGCGAAGCGGCGCAGCCGGATCGATCGCGACAGCCGCCAACGCTGGAGTAGCCGTGTTAGTGGGCGATGCGACCAGCCCAGCAACCCTGTCGCACGCCGCCGTCGACAGGGCTTCGAAAATCATTGCCGTGTGCGACGACGAGCAGACGAACGTTGCCATCGCCGCGACAGTTGGAGAGTTGCTGGCCGGCCGGCGGAGCGCGGGTGAATCCAGCAAAAAGAAGTCCGGCGATGCCTGCTGCCTTGAGTGCTGGATCTTTATAACCGACCCCCGGCTGCGTCAGACCTTTCAACTGGACCAATTATTTCCGCATACCGGAGAGCATTACCAAGTGAACGTGCGCGGGCTTGACCTGTTCGAGCTAGCCGCACGACAGGTATTGAGAAGAGTACCTCTTGACTACGAACGCATCAACCCGGCTGACTCCACCATCGTCCATTTGGTCATCGTTGGCTTTGGATCGATGGGCCAGCATCTCGCCATGCAAGCCGCGCGGATTGGCCATTTTGCCAACTTTAAGAAACTGCGCATCACGGTGGTGGAGCAGAAGGATAGCGAGCGTACCGCTGTATTCACGAAAGGCCATAAGAAGTTTGCTGACGTGTGTGACTTCGCATCGCCGGACGACATATCCGGCGATCCATTGGACCCGGACGTCATTCTCCGCTTTCTGCCACGGTCTGACCCGAAGGAACTTGTGAGTGTTGCGTTGTGCTGGGACAGTTCCAAAACGGGCGATAGCGACCAAGCGGATTTTCTGCAAGGGCTGGAACGCGACGACGCCACGAACCTGAGCCTCGCCCTTGCGATTGCGCAAGATGGCGCCGGCAGCCGGAATGTGCTGGCCTTTCAGACTCGCAAGGCCGGATTTGCGTCATTGTTCCCAGTGGAGGGGCGAAGCCGCGCCATTGGGCCTCAGGTGCGGGCGTTCGGCATGTTGGAAGAAGCATGGTCGCTGGAAGCTCTTTTCCATGAGCGCGAGGATAGAATTGCCCGGGCGCTGCACGAGGACTTTCTTGAAAAGAAGCTTGCGGACGGGAAGAGGATCGGGGAGCGCCCAGCGTTTTACCACTGGGAACAGTTGCCGGAACGGTTCAGGGATTCAAATCGCCGGGCAGCCGACCATATCAGGGTTAAGCTGCGCGCCATTGGCTATCGCTTAGACGACATCCGCCGCGATCTGCCGCCCGTCCAGTCGTTCAACGGCGACCAGACCGAACTACTCGCCCGGATGGAGCATGAGAGTTGGTGTGCGGAGTTGCTGCTCCAGAATTACTCTTATGGACCGAAGCGAGACGATGTTGCGAAGACGCATCCCTACTTGGTTCCGTGGGACAAGCTCGATGACGATGCAAAGCAGTGGGACAGAGACCAGGTCAAGGCGATACCCGAAGCGTTAAAGCTCGCCGGGTACGGTATCTACCCGCAGGTTCAATAAGCGGTAAGAGCGGAACCAGTGAACGGACGATGTGGCCAGTGTCGGTCGTCTGGAGGGCGAATAGCCGCTCTCACCCGTTTGCTTACTTTACGCGCGCGGTTCAGTAGGCGCGAGTCGAAGCGCCGCAGCGTCCGGAACCAGCAACCGGTCGCTCCCTGACGGTCGCGGCTCGGAAGGGCTTGCCGGCTTAGTTAGGTCAGGACGGGCTGTGGTTGAACGATGGACGACTTAGTTAAAATCGAGGCCACGGCCATGCCCCACGCACCCGTTGTCTTCATCTCGTCTACCTCTGAGGACCTGAAAGATTACCGCCAGCAAGCCGCCAAGGCCGCTCGGGCGCTGGGCTTCGCTCCGTTAATGATGGAAGACTTTCCAGCCAATGGCCGCGGTCCGTCACTTGACGAATGCCTGCGCGAAGTGGAGAAGGCTGAACTAGTCATCGCGATCGTCGCCCACCGCTATGGCTGGGTTCCTAATGACACGGGTCAGCCGGATGCCAAGAGCATCACGTGGCTTGAGTGTGAGCACGCCTGGAACGTCACCAAGAAGGAGGTTCTGGCCTTTATCGTCGACCCTCAAGCCGACTGGCCTCTGGATCAGTATGAGAACTACCGGCTC
>CAJCIT010000295.1 GCA_903970405.1 Acidobacteriaceae bacterium
CTCCTCCCCGGCGAGAGCCTCGCCGAATACGTTGAACTCGTCTCTGACATCCGTGCCCAGTTCCGTCCGGGCACTCGCGCCGAGGCTCACAAACTCGCGGACATGGCCCAAGCGTGGTGGCTCCAGCGCCGCGCCCGCAACCTCCAAACCGACGCTCTGGAATCCGGCGGCGACAAAGCCTTCGCGCTCTACCTTCGCTACGAAACCACGCAGCGCCACTCTTACCGGGCCGCCCACCAAGATTTCGTGGACATGCAAAAGCAGCGCAAGGCAAACGCCAAATCTCCTGACACCTCCGCCGTCCCTGAGCCAGGCACATTCCAAAGCCCGCGCCAGTATCCATCGCCACCCGCCGCTCCCGACTCCACATCCGCGCCGCCGGATGCCCCCAACCCGCAACCCCTGGCCGCCTAACATTTAATCTGCTGTCAGCCTGCTAACCGCAGTCTGCCGGCTTCTGTTCTTTGACAATCCGCCTCCAGTAAGTGTCCGCGTCATGCGACCCCACCCCAACGCCGCTCAGGCGAAGGCCAGAAAGCCCAAAATCCACCCCGAAAAACACAACTTTTCATCTGCTGGCCGTTCTGTGTGCTCAAATTTGAGGCCCGCACCCACCTGAACAGTTCGTTTCGTCGCGTCGATCCCGGCGACCCCCATATGCCTCTGTGGCTTGCTGGCGTTGGTATCGCTCCTCACGCTGACTCGCGAAAAGCTGGGGATCGAGAGACGCTCCAATTTTTTCACGCTTCCAGACGGTCGCGGCTCAGTCGGCACCGGCGACTGAGCAACGGCCCCCCCGGCGCGACGGTAGTTCCGCCTGTTACACTACTCGACGGATGCTACTGGCCCGTGAGTTTATAGGGTATTTATCGAGGCAGTTGGTGAAGCGATTGACGCCACAAATGTTCGAGGTGGCCAACATTGAGAGCGCCTCCGAGACGATTGCCGCCGTTATCGAAGAAGATCTGACGGTTGAAGACAGGTTGAATGATGAAGTCCGCGAGTTGCTGGAGCAGTACAGCGAGTATATGCGCCGTGAGGGAGTCTCCTATCAGGAGATGTTCCGGCGGGTCAAAAATCAGTTACTGGCCCAAAAGAAAGTCATCAAGGCATCGGGACGCGACACGGGTGACGGGATGAAACTTTCCCGGGACAAGATCAACGATCTGGCCCACAAACTGGTGGATGTCCTGCGAAAGTCGCGCGTGACGCGCGTGCGCAAGGATCCGAACGAAGTGCGGCTAGCCCTGGTGAAAGAGATCACGGACCTGCTTCAAATGGAAGAGCGCGTGGACAAGGCAGCGCGGCAGAAGATCCGATCCCAGAAGCGCGAGATAACCGAGGGCGGCGACGAATACAATCTGCTGCACCGCCGGTATTACGCCGAAGAATTAAAGAAGCTCGGTATCGATCTTGCCCAGTAGCTCATCATGGTTCCCCACATCGTCATCCTCGGCAGCCTGAACATCGACTTCGTGGTGCAGGTGGCGGAATTGCCCGCACCCGGCGAGACCACTCTCGGCTCGAACTTTCAGATGATCCCGGGCGGCAAGGGCGCCAATCAGGCGTGCGCGGTGGGAAGGACCGGAGGCAAAGCTGCACAGGGCATGATGATCGGGCGAGTGGGCTCCGACCTCTTTGCCGAGCGCCTGAAGGCCAGTCTCGCGGGGGCCGGACTGGACGTCAGCGCGGTGCAGACCGTACGGTCGCAACCCACCGGAGTGGCGTTGATCTGGGTGGATCAGCGGGGACAGAACTCGATTGTGGTCGCTCCTGGGGCGAACCACGACTGGGTGCCGGCGGACCTCAACGGAGTGCGGAGCATGTTTCAGGGCGCCCGCTACGCGCTGTTCCAGTTGGAAAGCCCGGTGGCGGTAGTGAAGGAAGGCCTCCTCATGGCGCGGCAAATGGGAGCGCGGACGATTCTCGATCCGGCGCCCGCGCAGAGTCTGCCGGCCGATATCATGTCGAGCGTAGACGTGCTGACGCCCAATGAAACCGAGGCTTGCATCCTACTTGGCCGGAAGCCGGCGCGCATCGACCTGGCGGAATGCCGGCAAGTGGCGGGCGCGTTGCGGGCACTCGGCGCGCGCTCCGTAGTGCTCAAACTGGGCGACCGGGGCGCTGTGTATTTTGACGGCGACACAGAGATCCATCAAGCAGCGTATCCGGTGCAGGCTGTAGACACGACGGCCGCCGGCGACGTCTTCAACGGCGCGCTGGCGGTGGCCTTGGCGGAGGGCAAGTCGCGGTCGTATGCGATGAAGTTCGCAAGCGCGGCGGCGGCCATTTCAGTGACGCGGCCCGGTGCTCAATCGTCGGTGCCCTTGCGCAACGAGGTGGAAGAGTTCCTCAGATCGCGCGAATCGTAGACAACGTATCGTTCGTTCTGGTACACGGGCTTAATGTCAGCCAGCCTGTTGCGGCGCTGCAGGACAAAGTAGTCTACCGGCAGATCCATCATTCCTTGCAGCCGTTTGGTGGAATATTCTCCTTCCATCGTCTCCTGCCAGCGTGACCACCACTCGCGGGCGAAGGACTCAAAGTAATTCACCTGGCCGCCGCTCTTCCAATCCACCCACAACGCGCGGCGAGAGCGAGCGCGAAATACGCCTGGATCGAGGCCATGACCAGCATCCGGGAATAAGAACAAAGAGCTTCCCCAGGTGTTCGACCCCGCCCAAGACGCCAGCTCCTCCACGGGCTTCTGCTGAAAGCCCGGAAAGTTAGTGACACCGGAGAACGGAATAAGAAAGGCCGCCAAAGCCGGAATGGCGGCGATGCTCAGGCCGAACTGGAGCGAGTTGCGGCGCACGGCCGTAAGCAGTAGCGAAGCGAGCGCGGCGAGCGCCATCCACAGGCCGAACTGCCGAGCCTCTGCAGCGCTTGTGACATGCAAGATATCCAGAACGCGGACGCGGAAAGGTAGTGCAAAAACGGGCAGCAACCAGCCAAAGGCTTCCAGACGACGGCCCCCGCGAATGGCATAGAGGGCCGCGATTCCACAGAGCAGTGAGCCGAAGGCGACTGTAAAAACCAAAGCGCGAGCTGGCTGCAGGGCAGGCACGACAGCCAGTTTTGCGACCTCGAGCAGCAGGTAGGAGAATGGCACACTAAGCAGACCGCCCAGGGGCATGGCCAGCGCCAGCCAGCGCCACTCGCGCGTGAAATGCGGCCAGAGGCGTGCCGTGGCCCATAGCGAACAGATCCAGATGGCGAGATAGCTCCAAATATCGTGTCCGGCCCATAGCGACACCCACACATACTTCGTGCGGAAATGCTGGATGGCCGCAAGCTGAGGCGACAACTGTCCAAAGAACGTCTGGGCTTCGATGACGCCGGGTTGAAGTTGGGCAAGGTTGGCCAATAGCAGGGATGCGACGAGCAGCGGAACGAAGAGCGGTTTGGCGCCGCGCCGGAACTGCCGGTCAAAAAGGAAGCCCAGCAGGATGACGCCCCAGAACGGCAGAGCAGTGGGAGGCTGATAGAGAACGGCGAGCGAGCCGGCGAGCCCGGCCAGCAGCGGCTTCCGCTGAACAAGAAGGCCAAGCGCGAGAAAGACCAGGCCCAAGGCGAATGCTCGGGGCACAGGCTCATACTCGACTAGTAAAACAGCAGGCCCCAGCAACGCAGCCCCCAGATGAAACAGCGCCGCGACAAAAAACGATTCGAGTCTCGAAAGTCCGGCGGCAAGGACCAATAGATAAACGCCAAGAAAGCCGAGGGCGCGGAAAATCAACTGCTGGGCGATCAGAATGTCTTCGAAAGGCCAGTTAAAGGCCTGATGAAGTGAAACCGCTACCTCGTCATAGATGGTGTAGGAAACGTGCGGACGAATGGCAACCGGATCGCGCGAAAGATAACCCGGCGAGTCGAGGCGCTCCAGGATCGGCAGATAGATCTGAGTATCGGACTGAAGATAAGTGTGGCCGGGAAAGACGGAAAAGCCGATCCAGGTAAAGAGAACGATGCCCGCTACGAGTAGTAGCGTGCGTGGGATCGCGGAGATTCGCATCAATGAGCCGGCGTTTTGTCCAACTGCTGTTTAATCCAGAGGCGATTCGGATTAAGCTTCGCGGCTGTTTCGAGCGCCTCGCGGGCAGCGGTGTTCCGATTCGACTTACGCAGCGCGATACCTTTCCAGAGGTAGGCCTCATCCAGCTTCGGGTTCAAGGAAATGGCCTTCTCGAAATCCCTGAGGGCGGCTTCAATACTTCCGCCAAACTGGGGCGGCAGGTAGTAGTTTCCCACGCCGCGCGAGACATAGGCCAAGGAATTGTTGGGGTCGAGTTCCAGCGCCCGGTTGATCTCATCCCGCGCACAAGAGCCATACTGCAGCGCGCCGATGAGAGCGTTCGCTGGGATCACCTGCCCGCAGAGTTCCCCGAGCAGCCGGTGGTATTCAGCGTTATTGGGCTGGCTGGAAACAGCCTTTTTCATGGCCGTAATCCCGGCTTCGGCATAAGACTCTGCCTTGTTCTTATCCTTCAGCTCAATCGCGATTTCGGCGGCATACGAATAGCCGGTGGAGAGGGCATAGAGCGCCTGGGGCCGATTGCCCGCAGCAGCAGGTTGCAGTTCTGATATGGCCCGATCCAGGGCAGAGCGGTCTTGCGCATCGCGAGCGCGCTCCAGGTCCATTGGTCCCGGTGTGGCCTGCATCGGTAGTGCAGCCGCTGGCAGGTGACGTCCGTGGAGCGCAATGCCAAGCGGCAAAGACCAAGCGGACCAAAACAAGGCAGCGATTAGGAGTCTTTCTGGAAATTTGCGCACCGCGAAGTCAACGGGCTTCCAAAATCGTTCCTCGCCGCAGTGTGCGGGCTGTGCGCTTCTCATAACTGTTCCCATCTTAAGATCGACGTTCGCGGAAGGCCATTCGGGTCAAGCGTTGACCGATGCCTCAATGGAGCGCAGAATCCCGCCCGGCGTATCGATTCCAAGACGGGTAATATCTTCGGCGCGTGCAAGCGTATCGGCCACTGCGTAGATTCGCAACTCGTCGGCATTCCCGGACGGCCGGATGTGCGCGACGTCAGCGTTTTCGAACGTAATACGAACGCCGTCTACATAATTCAAACGGGCGATGGGCGCGAAGCCCAAGGCCGGGGAGAAGTATCCTTCAAGTTCAGCGCGCAACGAGGCGAGGCGTTGTAGCTCGATATCCGGCGGTTGGAGCTCGCTGCCGCTCCGGTCAAGAACCCTAGTGTGACCGGCATCGAAGAAGACGTCGCCAATGCGGGAATCGGCCGGCGAGAATCGCTCGATAATTGCCAAGCTAACCGGGCGCGGAAACTGCTTCAACAGCGCGGCGCGGCTGAAGCGGGCCGGCAGTTCAGCGAAGAGTTCTACCAGCGAAAGGCCCTTCCTTTGTGCGCTGAACAAAGTACACAGAATGGGCAGCAGCGCATCGCGTGTGGGGAGCGCCTTCAAAATCCTGCCGTTCAGTGAGATATCGGAGCCGGTCAGGAAGCCGCCATTAGCCTCCCATCCACAAATGACGCGGCGGCCTTTTTGGCGGGCCGCATCCATGCCCGCGATCACGTAAGGGGAGCCGATCTGGGTCTTGGGTTCGGTGACCGGTGCAAGTGGGCCTCTGTCGATGCCGTCGTTACAACTGATGGGCACCACCACGGCGTCGGCGCCAAGGTATTCGGCGGTCACCATTCCCACCAGATCGCCGCCGAAGAATCTGACGTCGCCAGATCCTGCTTCGACGCCAAGGACCAACGGGCGGTCGCTATCGCCATCGATCGAGAGGACGGCGTCAATCGGGCCGTTCTCGCGTGCCGCCGCGGACGCCAATGCCTGGATCGCGGCTAACTGGGCGTGATCGATGTTTTCAGTATCGATGGGAACGAATTCGTCGCTGCGGCCAGCGGGAATCGCCTCCGCGCCCAGCCCGCGAAGGATTTCGACAAGAATATCCCTGCCCACCGCCGAGTGCTGGTAGACTACCAACCTTTTCCCCTTGAGCGAGGATCCGCCGAAGAAAGAGAGATAACGCTGACAATACTCCTCTTTGGCGGCCGCGTTCTCCGGCGGCAGAGCCGCATGGCCGGACTTTAGGAGACCGCGCTCATCGAACAGAGACTCGGCATAGGGCTGCTCATAGAGCCGGCTGCGGACCTGCTGGACGACCCGGCCGATAGGCTGCTCATGTTCCTTAAGCAACTCGCCCCGCGAGGTGTTGGTTTTGTAACCGTTGCGATCAAAGGGAATGTGACTGCCCGTCACCATCATGCTGCCCCGCCCGCGAGAGATCGCGAAGAACGTGAGCGCCGGTGTCGGAATCAGTCCGAGATACACGGGTCTCATTCCAGCATCCGCGATGGCGCGCTGAATGGCCTGGGCGATCTCCCCGCGGCCGCCTTGGCTCGGGACATATGCGCACGAACTGGGACGAAGATCGCAGGCAAAATAAAATTCGTCGTCGCGAACGATTCCCCCGTCCGAGGGCGGAAGCCCAAGCAGGTATTGAAGCTCGGCAAGAGCATTAATGTAAATCTCCAACTGCGTCAGGTGAACCACTTCGCCGCGGCGGCCGCTGGTTCCAAATTTCAGGTCCTGGGGCGCGTAATCGAGATGACGAGCGAGAAATTCGTCCGAAGCGACACTAAATGTATTCTCCATTTCCTCCGATTGTCTCCCAGATGCTTTTCACAGCGCGATCGTCAACCAAATCGACAACAAAAGGTGTCCACTCAGTGCGACTTCATCGGAGGCTATTCATGCGCTTTACCGCAGACATAGAAACACATGAAAAAGCGTTGCAAACCAACGATATTATGAAGATCTTACTTGCCCAATACAGGGAAATCCGAGTTCCTGGTAATCAGAATACTGATCCATATTTGGTTGACACTTGGTATCAAGCGGCATACCATCCCAGTTAGAACAGTCGTGTTCGAAGAGCGGCTCAACATCGAGAGCCGAATCGTTACCAAAGACCAGTCGCCGTTGAGTTGCTGGCGCAAGGGTGTTCGGCCCTAAAGCGCGTCTAAAGCCCGCGCAACCGGTCCGTCTGTTCTGTTCCCATAAATCGTTATGGTGCCGAAGGGGGCGAAGCCTGTCCGAAAAGGCTGGTCGGAGATGCTCCCTTGTCGCTCAGAAACCAATTGGATCGAGGCTCACGCCGCGCGCGGAGCCCTCGGTCGAGAAGTCCACCCAAATAGTCGCATCAAGCCACAAATTTTGCGGAGCAATTGTAATGACTGAGGCCCGGCAAGCTAACACTAACCTACCCGCCGACGAAGGTCCGCGTTGGTACGCCCTCCATACAATGTCTAACTGCGAGGCGAAGGTGGCCGGTTACCTACGAGGATGTCAGGTTGAGGTGTTCTTGCCGGACTATCCAACCAAGCGTCAATGGAAAGATCGGGTAAAGACAATACGATGCCCGTTGTTTCCCGGATATCTGTTTGGCCGTTTCGAAGAGAAGGTACCAGTGCGAGTGCTCGGCGCGCCCGGCCTCGCTCACGTGGTGGGGTTCGCCGATGGTCCGGCGTCGATCCCCGCGGAGGAGATTGAGTCCGTCCGGCGAATGATCGACAGCGGCCTAAGCCTGTCCGGCGGTTCGATTTTAAGGACGGGCAGCCGTGTGCGAATGCGCAGCGGTCCCTTGAAGGGACTGGAAGGGCGCCTGGAGCAAGTAAACAATAGGCACCGGTTGGTGATTTCCGTGGAACTGCTTTGTCGAAGTATCTCCGCCGAGGTGGATGCCGAGGCGATTGAGGTTCTTTCGTGACTGTCCTGCGAAAACGAGACAAACAGATTGCCTTCCGCGTTTCGGAAGACGAATTCAGGGCGCTCCAAATTGCCTGTCTTGAAACTGGGTCGCGGAGTATCAGTGACCTGGCAAGGCAAGCGGCCAAGAACGTAGCCGCCGCCGGATCGTTAGCGCCGTTCGGCGCGCGAACGGACAGAGCTTCGTCGAATCTCAACGGCCGGGTGGGAAGAATCGAGGAGGTTCTCGAATTGCTGATGCAGGATCTGCACGAAATTAAGCAGACGCTTGGAGCGGCGGCCGCTTCTTCTTGAACGGACCTCGTTGGGGGCGCCGGCGACCGCTAGGGCGGGCGCCAATGATGGTATGAGTCGCACACGCATCTGGATAGAGGGTTTGATTCTTCGAGTTACTAAGTTCAGCGTCGCGTTCGTGATGGTGTCGGCCGGTGCCTTGTCTCAGAGCGCTCCTCCACCGGAGATGCAGCTTGGAAGCGTGATAGCTCCGGAGTCGAGCGCCGTGGATACCCGGAACGTGGACACCCGGAACGTAGCAGGCGCGCAGGCGCGCCCACCCATCCGCCGCTTCCTCGACGACGTGGTTCTGGACCAGAAGTCGATTCTGACAAGCCCACGGCGGGTGAAGAAGACAGACATGGCATGGCTTCTGCCGCTGGCTGGTGGCACGGCCTTCTTGCTGGCGACGGACGAGCGGAATATGACGGAGCGGCTGCATACGAACACATTGGCTGAATCGCGTAGCGCCGGCATCTCAAACCTGGGGCTAGCCTCCCTGGCCCTGATTCCGTCAGCCGTCTACTGGTGGGGCTGGCGGCATGGTGACACTTACTACGCGAATTCCGCCGTGCTGACAGTGCGGGCCGTGACCGATAGTCTGATTGTTGCGGAGGGAATTCAATTGATCGCGCGGCGCGAGCGCCCAAACCCGGGAAATGAGTCGGGCGCATTCTTTCAAATGCCGTCGTCATCTTCATTTCCTTCTCTTCACGCCGCCGCGGCTTGGTCCACGGCCGCAGTTCTGACTCAGCGGTATCCCAACTGGTTGGCGCAGATAGGCCTGTACGGCTTGGCGTCGGTTGTGAGCGTGAGCCGAGTGCCGGCGCAAGCCCATTTCCCATCCGATGTTGTAGTGGGCAGCGCACTGGGATTTCTGGTCGGAAAGTATGTGGCGCGCACCGACGGTCAGAACCGCGCTTATTGGTTTGAGGAGCACGAGCCCAAAACCTCACTTGCCGCGCCCCCGGTACGGAAAGCTTCTTCGGCGCCGGCGGATGGTGGCGAAACTAACGAATCGGGCGGTTCGGCCTCGGTGCCGATGGATAGCTGGGTTTACGACGCACTGGATCGTTTGGCGGCGTTTGGACTCATTCCTTCACAAACCTCCGGGCTGCGCCCCTGGGCCCGAACCGAGTGCCGTCGCCAAGTGCGGGAGGCAGACGCACAGATCAAGATTCAGATGGATTCGCAGACCTCGGCCGTGCTCAATGAGGCGCAAAAATACATTGCCGCCCTCCATCGCGAGTTCGACGAGTTGGACACCGGCCGCGGCGCGGTTGTATTGGACAGTCTCTATGTGAGGGACGGCTTCATTGCCGGTCCGTTACTCAACGACAGTTATCACTTCGGACAAACCTGGAGCAACGACTTTGGACGCCCGTACGGACGTGGATTGAATTCCATCGAAGGTTTTCAAAGCCATGCGCAGTCCGGGCATTTCTTCGCCTACATCGACGGCGAGTACCAGCACGCGCCAGGCGAGCCGGCGTATTCACTCCCAGTTCGTGAGACAATCGCCGGTCTGGATGGCAATCCGCTTCGGGCGCCGGACGCCACGGGCACAACAAATCGCTTTCGAACCATTGAAGCCTATGTAGGAGCGCGCCTCGGCGACTTTGAATTCTCGGTCGGAAAACAGTCGCTCTATTGGGGGCCGACGGATGACGCGCCGCTGTTCTTCAGCGACAATGCCGAACCGGCCAAGAACGCGAAGATTTCGACTGTGAGTCCCATTCGCCTGCCCGGTATTCTTCGCTACCTGGGAGAGATTCGTGGCGAAATGGTGATTGGCAAGCTTGGCGGGCAGGCTTACACATGGCGCCCTTGGTTCAACGCGCAGAAGATATCGTTTAAGCTGACCGATGACCTGGAGATGGGATTTACGCGATGGTCGCAGTTCGGCGGCGTCGGTAATCCGATTACCGCAGACCTCTTCTGGCGTAACCTTACCACTACCTCCTCGCAAGCCGGCAAGCCCGGGAACTACCCGGGCGAGGTCAAAGGAGGGTTCGACTTCAAGTATCGGATTCCCGGACTTCGGAACTGGCTAACTCTGTATAGCGATAGCTACTCGGATGACGATCCCTCTCCGCTGGCGTCGCCCCGGCGAGCCGGCGTCAGCCCTGGACTCTACTTGAGCCATGTACCGGGGTTTGCCAGGTGGGAATTCCGTGTGGAGGCGGCATCGACGACACCCATGGAAGGGGATCAGGGTCCAGGCTTCATCTATTGGAACGGAACGTACCACGATTCAAACACCAACTACGGGTATCTGCTTGGTAACTCGGTCGGCCGCGATGGCCGCGCCATGGAAGGCTGGTCCACTTATTGGTTCACGCCGCGAAGCAAGTTGCAGGCGGGTTATCGGCAGCGCAACATTGGCAGTCAATTCCTTGCCGGCGGCGGCACACAGACGGACGCCAGTCTCAAAGGATCACTCGAATTGCCTCACCAGTTCTTCGCGAGCGCGATGTTTCAGTACGAGCGCTACTTGATTCCGGTACTGGGCGGTCCGGCCAGAAACCTGAGCGGCTGGCTCCAGCTCAGTTGGGACCCGAAATTGAAGTTAGCCCACTAATTAAATGGCGAAATCTAAGATCAAGAAGGCGAGTTCCCGTTTCCCCCTCTCTTTAGGCGTGTCTCGCTTCGGCATTGCGTTTGCCGTCGGGGTTCTGGCCCTGTTAGTTATTGACGCGTCGGCGTCTGGCCAGACCTCCGATCGGCAGCCGGGAAGCGCGGATTATTGCAATGGCCTGCTCGGCGCATTGAGTCCTGAGTGTCAGGCCGCGCCCGGCGCGCTCGGAACATCTCAAGAGCAGATTCCGGGCGGGCGCGTCGCGCCCGGTCCGAGCGTCGTGCCCGAGATGAGATCCTTGGCGAATCCTGCCGCCCTGTCGAGAGAGTTGACGGCGCCCGCGGCGCCTGAGCTGGTACCGGGCGCCGACGCCCCTAATGAGTTCCAACGGTTCGCCGCGAACTCGGTTGGAACAATTCTTCCCATCTTTGGTGCCTCCCTCTTTCAAAGAGTGCCCACCACTTTCGCGCCGAATGAGCGGGCGCCGGTGACGGCGGACTATGTGATTGGCCCGGGCGACGAAATCCTCTTGCGCGTCTGGGGCCAAGTCAACCTGAATCTCGAGCTGGTCGTGGATCGCAATGGCGCGATCTATATCCCGCAGGCGGGCAACGTGTCGGTCTCGGGCTTGCAATTCAAGCAATTGCCGGCGTTCCTCAAATCGAACCTTGGGCGCGTTTTTCGCAACTTCGATCTCACCGTCAGCATGGGGCAGTTGCGATCGATTCAGGTGTTTGTCATCGGTCAGGCGCGGCGTCCGGGGACCTACACGGTCAGTTCCCTGAGCACGTTGGTGAATGTTCTTTTTGCGTCCGGTGGACCCACAGCGCAAGGCAGCATGCGTCACATCCAGTTGAAAAGGGGCGACGCGGTGGTGTCGGAGTTCGATTTATATGACCTGCTGCTGAAGGGCGACAAGTCAAGAGATGCGCGGCTGCTGCCAGGAGACGTGGTCTTCATTCCCCAGGCCGGGCCCCAGGTTGCCGTTGCAGGCAGTATTCGCAACGCGGCGGTCTTTGAACTTAAGGATGAGCATACAGTAGGCGAACTACTTCAGGTGGCTGGTGGCGTGGCTTCCACCGCCGACTTAAAGCGCGTGGTCCTTGAGCGCGTCGGCGCCGGCCACGACCGCGAGGTGCTGGAGCTTTCGCTCGACGCAGTGGGCAGGGCAGTGGCTATTCGGGAGGCCGACGTTCTTAGTATCCGCTCCCTGAGTCCCCACTTTGAGCGAACCGTTACACTTCGTGGAAATGTAGCGACCCCCGGAAGGTTCGCCTGGCGCGAGGGCATGCGGTTGCGGGACATCATCCCGGATAAGGAAGCTCTCATTACGAGGGATTATTGGGTGAAGAGAAATGCCCAGGGCTTTCAGCCGGCTCTGGAAAGGCCAACCGCTCAGGAGCCGCTCAGAATTGCTCAGGACGATTGGAGACGTTCACACCAGCAGGGGCGTCTGATCGAGGCCAGCTTGACAACCGTGGATGGTACTGCGCCGCAGGACCCCGACGGATTCGATTCCCGGTCTCCGGCTCAAGATCCCGAGTCCCGAACGGACAAAACCCAGGCACCGCCGCAGCCCATGACAACTGAACTGGGGCGAGCGTCACCTGAGATCAACTGGTCATACGCGGTAATTGAGCGCCTGGATTCGGAAAAGCTCGTCACTCAATTGGTCGCCTTCGACTTGGGCAAGCTTGTTCTCCAGAAAGACGACGCACAAAACTATGAGCTGCAGTCGGGCGATGTAGTGACGATCTTTTCGACTAACGACATTCACGTGCCTTTGGCGCAACAAAGCCGCTTCGTGCATCTGGAAGGGGAGTTCAATGCCTCCGGGGTCTATCTGGCCCGGCCGGGCGAGACCCTGGGACAACTCATCCAGCGTGCCGGGGGCTTGACGAAACAGGCCTATCTGTACGGCGCCGAGTTCTTGAGGGAATCGACACGGCGTGACCAGCAGAAGCGCCTGAATCAGTTCGCCAAGGAAATGGAGAAGGATCTTGAGCAGGAGGCAAGCAAGCGAACGACACTCGCCTCAGGCGCGGAGGAAACAGCGGCGCTCTCCGCCCAAGTTCAATCGGAGCGGAGGAGCGTGGAACAACTCAAATCGCTGCAGGCCACGGGCCGCATTGTCCTGAACTTCGATCCCAGTGACGCGAGCCTCACTAAATTAATGACCTTGGCGTTGGAAGACGGGGACCGCTTCGTAGTTCCGAGCCCGCCGGCGACGGTCAACGTTCTGGGCGAAGTCTACAACCAGAACGCATTCCTTCACGAATCGAAGCTCCGGGTGGAGGACTACTTGCGCAACGCCGGAGGATTGAAGAGAAGCGCCGACAAGGCTCATATCTTCATCATCCGCGCGGACGGTTCCGTGGTGCCTAAACATAGCGCTGGGCCGTTCAGCAAGGTCTTCGAGGCCGCCCTGCTCAATCCGGGCGACTCGATTGTAGTTCCTGAGGAGATCCTCAAAGTGCCATTCGTTAAGAACCTCCGCAATTGGACCCAGGTAATAGCTGATCTTGGGCTCGGCGCGGCCGCCATTAACGTCTTGAAGTAGCTGAGACCTGAGACATACAGATGACCGGAAACAAGGAACTTCGACAAAGCGTCCCCGGACGTCGATTGCGAGATGTCATCGATACGCACCTTGCCGGACCACAGCCGCGAACATTCGTCTCGGGAAAAGAGTGAACGTGCTATCGGACATGGACGTAAATCCGCCGGCGGAAGCCATGCCGCCCCAGCCAGTAGGCTTGTCTGAAGAGCCCGTTCGGCTCGGCTTGCTGGATGTGCTTCTCGCGCTCGCCGAACGGAAATGGCTCATTCTCGCGATGACCCTCGCGGGCGGCTTGCTCATGGCGGGAATTGCCTCTCTCCTTCCCCCGATGTACACAGCCATGACCACCATCGTGCCTCCCCAGCAGCAGCAATCCTCCGCATCGGCGCTGCTCGGGCAACTGGCGCCGATTGCGGCCGCCGCCGGAGGCGGTCTAGTCAAGACCCCTGCTGACCTGTATGTCGCCATCCTAGGCAGCCGGACCATCGCCGACGATCTCATCCTGACGTTCAATCTGCGCCAGATCTATAAGGCGCCGACACTAACTGCGGCGAGAGCGGTGCTGGCGAAGCGGTCGAGTTTCTCAGCGGGTGGCGGCCCGCTCATCAAGATCTCAGTCGAGGATCGCGATCCAAGACGTGCGGCCGCGCTCGCGAACGCCTATCTGGATGAACTGGCCAAACAGAACCGGCGCCTTGCGCTGACCGAGTCCGCCCAACGCCGGCTCTTCTTCGAGGGCCAATTGGAGGCTCAGAAGAAGTCGCTGGCGGACGCTGAAGCTATGCTCAAAGCAACACAGGAGCGAACCGGCGTCTTGCAGGTTAGTTCTCAGGTGGAATCGATGATTGCGTCCATGGCGCGCCTCCGGGCTGAAGTCACCAGCCGTGAAGTCGCCCTCTCCTCATTAAGAAATGCCGCTACACCCCAAAACCCCGAGGTAGTGCGCCAGGAGACGGAGTTGGCGGCGTTGCGTGGGCAACTGCAAAGGATGGAGGCAAACAACGGTCCCGGACGCCCTGGCGACCCAATGATCCCGGCTTCGCGGGTACCGAAGGTAGGCCTTGAATACTTGCGCGCTGTCCGCCAACTCAAATATAACGAGTCGCTGTTCGAGTTACTTTCAAAACAATATGAAGTGGCCAGAATCGACGAAGCAAAAGATGCGCCCGTCATTCAGGTAGTCGACACAGCGCTTCCACCCGAACATAAGAGCTGGCCCTCGCGGGCATTATTCGCGCTGGCCGGCGCCCTTGCGGGTGGAGTCTTGACCAGCGCCATCGCAGTCACGGCCAGCAGGCCCAGGAACGATCAGGAAGTCGAGAAACTCCATCTTCTGAAAACAAAGCTCGTCGGCTGACTTCGGACAGGAGAGACTCCTGGCGAAATCGGCGGTAAGCAAGGGTCCAGCAAGGCGACTTCGGGCGAGTTCTGTCATGAATTGGAGAAGGAATTTAACGTCTGACGGTCTACCTGCGGAAACGCGACGTAGGCGTCAGACTCACAGATCGTAAGAACCATGGCTACCAGAACTCTGAAAAGTGCAGCCCGGCCCAACCACCGCCTGCGGTCAATTTACTCGACCCTCGTCGGGACTGAAAAATTTGCTCACTCGGTGCTAACGGGAAAAATCAGTCCCGCGCCACATTGGGCAAAGATGAATGTGCTTCGAGCGTATTTGCCGGCGGACAGCCGGATGATGACATTCGTGGAAACAGGGACTTATCTCGGCCAGACCGTAGAGGTGATGAGGCGCCTATTCGCACAGGTAGTTTCCATAGAAATCGATCCCGCGCTCCATGCGGCCGCTGTTTCCCGATTCAGCCGCGCGGACAATGTAACAGTGCTGCTCGGCGATGCTGAAACCGTGCTTCCAGGCGTCCTTGACACGCTGACGAAGCCGGCAGTTTTTTGGCTGGATGGTCACTGGAGCGGCGGCATCACGGGCAAGGGCCTGGTGGCGGACCCAATTGTAACCTCGCTCAACCAAATCGCGGCTCACCGCGTTAAGGACCATCTTATCCTGATCGACGACGCCAGGACTTTTGATGGAGCGGAGGGAAGCCCAGACTTACTCGAGATTCTCTTAATCCTTCGCCAGATTAATCCCGCCTACCGGATACTGGTGCATCAAGACGTAATCATCGCCAGGCCGGCCTCGCCACAGGCGTGAATCCGCCAGACTCAACGCGCTCTTTCCCTCGGAAACGGCTACTTCTGGATTCCGCTCACAAGGTCGATCCGGGACCCGGCGTTTAATGAACCAACCTTTCAATTCTGCCGCCGCCCTGACCGACGCGCCCAGGGAAGCCAAGTCCGCGGCATCTCCCGTCCGCGAATCAGGAAGATCTGCCCGTCTCTTCCTGACCGCCGCCGCCGCCCTCGCGGATCAGGGATTCTATGCGGGCGCCCATTTTCTTCTGAACGTGTTATTGGCCCGCTGGATGACGAAGGCGGAATACGGAGGTTTTTCCATTGCCTTTACGATGTACGCCTTTCTAATTAGTCTTCAGAGTGCTGTTATCATTGAGCCCGTTTATATTCTGAGCGCCACCGTTTTTGCCGCTGTTCAAAGAGCATACCTGCGCGATGTTCTCTACGTTGAGGTTGCGTTCAGCCTCCTAGTGGCCGCGGGCCTCGCTATCGCCGCTGCCCTGGTCAGGGAACGGCTCGTCGCCGGCCCACTCTATGCGCTCAGCGTCGGTTCGGTTTTCATGTTGTTGTTCTCGCTGCTCAGGGCGGAGTGCTATGTGGGCCGTGCGCCGGCGGCAGCCGCCCGGCTTAGCGGCGTCTACTTCGCCGCCAACTTGAGTTTGCTGTTAGCGCTGCATGCGCAGGGTTGGCTTACCGCCTCTACCGCCATGCTGGCGTTATCCGCCTCCTCAGCGCTGATTGTCATTCTCGGGCGTGTTCTGCGCAGCGGGCGCCCAACTGCGGCTTGCGGCGAAAAGCCGAAGCTCCCGGAGGTTATACGCGAGCATTACTCTCTCGGTAAATGGTTTGTGCCAAGCTCAGTCCTTAGTCTTGGCATTAACTTCTTTCCGATCTGGCTGACGGCCTACTTCCTCGGGCTGGAATCCGCCGGTGGCTTCCGGGCACTGGTCACACTGGTGCTTCCAATCGGACACGGCCTGACGGCCGCTTCGAACGTCCTGTTGCCTCGCCTGTCGCGCCAGTGGACCGCAGACAGGCAAGCCTTCGAGCGGACTGTACGGCAAGGGGCGTGGGCGATTTCGCTGGTCTGTGCTCTCTTCTTCTTTGTCTGCGGTTTGTTCCGCAACGAAGTGGAAGGAACTCTATACGGCGGTCGATATCGAAACCTATCCGGTGTGATTCCAGTGATAGCGTTGCTGCCCGCCGCGCAGGCAGTGGGAGTCCTATACTCGGCAGCTCTCCGAGCCATGAGGTGCCCGCGGGATCAACTCGTCTCAACCGGCGCCCAAAGCGTGCTTGGCGCCGCCGCGGCGCTTGCGCTCATTCCTCGCTTCGGCGTTTACGGGACAACTCTGACCTGTCTGTTTACGTTTTCCGTGGGAGCAGTCTTCACGTCAGCGACGTATCACTGGCGTCTGAGGTCCTTCACCGGAACAGCAACCCAGCCGGCTCAGGGAGACAGTCGACAAGGTAACTATGATTGACAGATCGCCACGCCCGGGGATGACGGCCGGAATGCTGAAATTTCGCAAGGTCGCCCAGCGGCCGGATCTGTGGGCGATAGCCTTGGAGTGGATCACCAGGGAAACTTTCGCTGTTTGCCGCGCGGTCTTACTGTTCCCACTTCGTTCCCTGCTGTTCCGCAAGGTCTGCTTGTCAACCCGAATAGCCAAGGGCTGCGAATTCACACAACGGCGGAATATTTCGCTTGGCCGCCATGTAACCCTGAACAGAGGCGTCGTCCTCCATGGGCCGGTGTGGGAAGGCGGCCTCACGATCGGCGATAACACAAAGCTCAATCCCTATGTAGTCATTTACGGCAAGACTGAGATCGGCTCATGCGTCATGATCGCCCCGCATGTAATGATTGCGACGGGCCGCCACCGCTTCAGTGAACGCGAATCGCCCATGCTCTTCCAGGGATGCGACGATGCTGGGGTCGTTATTGAGGACGACGTATGGATCGGCGCGCACGCGGTGATTCTGGATGGCGTTCGCATCGGCCGGGGTGCAATTGTGGCGGCGGGAGCGGTCGTACGCCACGATGTGAGGCCGTGGAGTATCGTTGCCGGCGTACCCGCCCGGTTTCAGAAGGAAAGGCCGCTCGGGTCCCGGTTTGGGACCGCAACAATGCCTCTGTCGGCGGACACTGCGAAGTCTTGCGCCCCGAACCTATGACCGGGAGCCCGTTGTCTGTCTCAGAACCGGCTCCCCCGCAATGTACAGGCGGTTCCACCGGTATGTCGATGGCCGCCGCCAAGGTCGGGCTTGTCTCGGTTGGAACAGCCCTCTTTCTCTTCGCGTTAACCAACATTTGGAACCTGGAGGAACCATCGCGGTGGAGCACATTCGCCTGTCTGTCATGCGTTACAGCGGCTGGATCTTTACTCATAGTAGTGGCGCGCCTACTTGGAATCGTCCGCAGCACAAAGGCGTGGGGACTGGCCTTCCTGGCCAAGTTGCTGTTGGCATTGCTGCTTGTTAAGTTCAGTTGGCTGTTGCCGCTAGACAATTATCAGCGCTCTGCATCGAGCGCCGACCAACTGTCTTATGATCTCTACGGAAAAGAGCTGGCAGACGCCGGGCTATCGGCCAATGCCATTGAGAACGTTGTTCGCGGCGACACCAAAGCGATGTTTTGGTATGTGGGATGCATTTACTACACCTTCGGGGTTAGCACGCTGTACGTCGGACTTGTGAACTGTCTCTGGCCATTGATCGCCTTTCTTTCTCTTACTGGAATCGTAAGGAACTTCGACAGTCAGCCAGATTGGCAAGCCCTCCGGTGGGGGCTCTTCTTGCCGGAGATGTCGTTCTATGACGCTACGCCCGGCAAGGACAGCATTTCCATGGGCGCCACCTATTTAGCCCTCTTCTGCTTCTTGATGCTGGTAACCGGCAAGACGGCAAAGGCGTGGTTTGCGATTCTGTTCGGAGCGAGCATGGCGGTTCTGGCATGGTTCCGTCCGGATATGACGGTGGTGGTGTCGGCAATCTTGGCCCTTTACTGGTTCTTCGACAATCGAATTGGAAAGCTAAAGGCTCTATCGTTGGCGGCTGGAATTGTGTTGGTGGCTCTTTATGCCACGCCAATCGGCCAGGATTCGATGGAGACGAAGATGAGCCTGGCGAGAGACACGTTGGTTAACAACGAGTCCGCGGATCCGGCCAGACGCGGTGTCTTGACCTGGCTAACCGCCACCAGTCCCACCGATATGGTTCTGAAGACTCCGCTCCGATGCGTGGTATTTCTATACGGTCCGTACCCTAGAATACTTCCGGACATTGACCGCCTGAAGGAGATTGGTTCTGACCCCAGCGTTGGAATTCAAGAGGTTTATCAGAAGCTTACTGCAATGCTGATTGTGATTGGTACGCCGTGGATCGCCGCTACCATGGCCCTGAGAGGTGGCCGGCGCGGCAGTCTTTCAGTTTTTTTCGCGGCAACAGTGCTGGTACTGCTTCTCGCCGGTACTAGTGTGACGTTGTTGATACACCTGCGCTACAGGACGCAACTTGACCCGGCGCTCTTGGCAGCCGCGGTGGCCGGGCATAAGTATTGCAGGGAGCCCAAACTCGCCTCTCTTTGGTATGCGCTCAGCGCCGTGGGTTCAGTGGCCTACTATCTATGGATCTGGTAATGACGGCTGCGCCCGGGAATGTAACCGCCGGCGGCCGATCGGTCCCAATCGATACTTCCGGCAAATCAGCCAATCTGGACTTTCTCCGCGCTTATGCGGTGATGTCGGTGTACTTCGGCCATTTGCTGTTCAACTTTCATATCTATAAGGTTCTTGGCTGCGTAAGAACCTTTCACATCGCAAACACTGGTGTGCTGATCTTTTTCGTTCACACCTGTCTGGTGCTAATGAGGTCACTGGAGCGCATTCGGGCTCCGGGGTGGCGGCTCTTTGCTGTTTTTTACATTCGGCGGATCTTTCGAATCTATCCGTTAAGCACATTTGCGGTCGTGTTCTTTTTTGCTGCTCATATTCCGGCCACTCCATTGGGAGATTACGCTTGGCTGGGCTGGGGGACGCTCGTTTCAAACGTTGCCCTAACGCAGAATCTCAGCGGCAGCATTTCCGTTCCTGGTGTGCTGTGGACCTTGCCGTATGAAGTGCAAATGTACGCTGTCCTTCCAGTCATTTTCCTGCTAATACAGCGATTCCACTCACGATGGGTTCCCGTTGTGTTATGGTTTGGCGCCGTCGGTATGTTGATGCTCCACTTGAAGGTGAGGGTCGTGCCGTATACCGCTCCATCCTTTCTCGCTGGAATTATTGGATATCGCTTGTGGCGCGGCCGGCGAATGCGATTGCCGTTTTGGGGCTGGCCGCTGGCAATAGTTTCGTGCATCGCCTTGAGGGTCTTTGCCGAGATGTCCTCTCTAGATACTGCGATAGAGCTGGCTCCCTGGCTAGGATGCCTCCTGTTAGGGCTGGCGGTCGCGCAATTTGAAGAGGCAGATTCGGGGTGGGTTCGGAGTGCTGCGGCGAAGATCGCACAGTATTCCTACGGTATCTACTTGAGTCACTTTGCTGTCTTTTGGGTCGCTTTCGTTCTCCTGAAAGGCGAATCGTTTTGGTTCCAGGCTTCAGTTTGCGCGGTCCTCTCCTTGATCCTGCCACCTGCGCTCTACCACGGGATTGAGAAACCCATGATTGACTGGGGTGTTCGCATTGCACGGGCAGCCGGGACGCAACCCGCGCCGGCTCTAGAGCCGCGCTCGCAGCCAGCAGCCGTCGCGGCAGGGACGTGAGTATCTATGCCCAACGCCTATCATCCATCGCGCTGTTGCGTTCTCGTCGCATCGTGCGACGCATACCGTGATCTTTGGACGCCATTCTTTGACGCCTTCTTCCGCCATTGGCCAGATTGTCCATTTCCAATTTATTTGCTCTACAACAATGCGGCCGTCCCGATCCCGCGCGTGCGGCCGATTGCAACAGGAACCGACGTCTCCTGGTCGACCAATCTGAAGAAAGGGCTCGAACAGATAAAGGAAGAGTTTGTCCTCTTGTTTCTCGAGGATCTGTTTCTAACCAGTCCGGTTAACACCGCCCGCATCGAGCAACTGGTGGCGTGGTCTATCGAACATAGCGCCGATTGCACCAAACTGCTCCCCATTCCTCCGCCGGACCGGCCCGAAAACGAGATAGTGGGCGGCGTTTCCCCCGGCAGTCTCTACCGCGTTTCGACGGTGCTCACGCTCTGGAAACGGACTGTTCTCGATGCTCTCCTCGTGGGAGGTGAGAATGCCTGGGAGTTTGAGCACTCTGGCTCCTTGAGGTCCGACCGGTTTAGCCGTTTCTATGCCGCCCACAACCGTAACTTCACGTTCGTGAACGGCGTGATTCGGGGGAAATGGTGTCCCGGGGCGCTCCGCTTTCTGCGGCAGCTTGGTATTCAGACCGATGCTACGGCGCGACCGGAGCTGAGTAAGATCGAGCAAATCTATTTTCGTATCAAGATTTGGCGCTACTCCGGCCTGCAACTACTGCCAGCTCGCCATCGCCGCTTGATCAGAGGGCTCCTAACTCAAAGCGCCAAACTTTGAAGCGCCGTTTCACTAAAGCAGCAGAGCGGAAGTACCGATGGTAGGTATGTAGCCCCAGCCGGGCAACACTACGATGAAGATTGCGATTATTGGACCGTACGGAACGATTCCGGGAGAGTCTTGGCGCGAGACACGCTTCGCCATGATGGCGGACCATCTTGCCCACGCCGGCCATGAAGTGACCTGGTGGACCGCCGACTTTGCCCACCACTCGAAACGCTTTCGCACGGCGGCTTCAAAGCCGATAATCGACCAGCCGTACACGATCCGCCTGGTACGCACACCGGCCTATAGGAGTCACATTGGCGCCGGCCGGCTTTTCTTCGAGTTCTTGTTCGCCGTGCGCACCTACCTCGGGGCGATGCGGGAAGCCCCGCCGGATGTGGTGATTTCGGGCGATGCGGCAATGGCGACATCTTTCGCTTCCGCGGCACTGGCGTCAAGACGCGGCGCCAAACTAGTGTTTGACATTATCGACCTTTATCCAGAAATCTTTTCGACCCTCCTTCCGCCGAGTTGCCGGTCGATTTCGCAGATTCTGTTTTGGCCGCTCAAGTATTCAAGGCGGCGGCATCTCCTCAAAGCCGATGCGATAGTCGCTGTCTCGCGCGACTATTTGAATGTGGGCTCTATTATCCCGGCAGCGTGTTCACAGATTCCTCTGGTACCCCTGTATTGGGGTGTTGACGTCGAGTCGATCAGACAGGTATGTGGCTCTGGCGGCGCCGCATCGCCCTCACGTCCGCGGGGAGGGATCCAGGCGGTTTATGCCGGCACCTTAGGCGAGAAGTACGACATGGAGACTCTCATGCGGGCCGCCGCCGCTCTAAACACTCAACGGCCTCAGGTGAAATTCGTGATCGCGGGCGACGGTCCCCGGCGCAGCCAGATTGAGGCATGTGTTCGCGAGGACGGTCTTTCGAACGTCACAGTCTTAGGGCCTGTGGCGGCGCAAACTCTCGCCACGCTCTATCGCGAGTGCGACATCGGTCTCTGTTTATATTCATCCGGATCCACGGTTGTCATGCCAATTAAGGCATATGATTACTTCGCCGCCGGTTTACCTATCGTCAGTTCCATCAAAGGAGAGCTTCAGGAAATAATCTCACGCGAACAGTGTGGATTTACGTATGAGGCCGGAGATGCTGACTCGCTGACAAAGTCTCTGATCCGACTCGCCGATGACGTCGAATTACGTTCGGCGATGGCAAGCAATGCCTATCGCATTGGCTCGGTCTTCGATAAGCGCGTCCAGTACGACCGGATTGTGAAACTAGTTGAGCATTTGACAAGCCGTCCGCGGGCGGATTACCGGGGGTCTGCGCCTTCGATGGCCAAAGCATGACGAAGCGCATTCTAGATCTCACGATCTGCCTCCTGATGGCGCCGCTTACGTTGCCGCTCGCGGTGGTTGTCGCGATCCTGGTACGCGCCAGACTGGGCAGTCCGGTCTTGTTTCGCCAAGGCCGCATCGGATTTCACGACCGGCCGTTCGTTCTCTACAAATTCAGAACGATGAATGAATCGAGGGATCCTTCTGGACGCTTACACGAAGATGGAGTCCGTTTAACCAGCCTGGGTGAAAAGCTCAGGGCCCTGAGCCTGGACGAACTGCCGCAATTATGGAATGTCTTGAAGGGGGACATGAGCGTGGTGGGCCCGCGTCCGCTGTTGCCGCAGTACCTGCCGCGCTACACGGAACGCCAAGGGCGCCGGCATGAGGTGAAACCGGGCATTACGGGGTGGGCTCAGGTTAATGGCCGAAATTCGCTCTCCTGGGAAGCGCGATTCGATCTGGATGTTTGGTACGTGGATCACCGGAGCCTCTGGCTCGACGTCAAGATCTTGTGGCTTACGCTGCTGAAAGTGGTGAAACGGGAAGGCATCCGGCGGCAGGGATGCTCGACGATGCCGGAATTCATGGGTACGCCACAGGCACTGGGACGGCGCGGCGGCAGCCGGTTAGAAATTCAGGAGCCGTCGTAGGGGGAAGCCGGCATTGTCAAGACGAATGCCGGTGACGACGTGGCGCCGTTCGTCGAAATGGTTGTGTAATTGAAATGCGCGATCTAATCATCATCGGGGCAGGCGGATTCGGAGCCGAAGCCGCATGGGTTGTTCGGGAAGTGAACGCCGCTGCCGAAAGAACGGAATCCAGGCTCATGGACTGGAACCTCGTTGGGTTTGCAGATTCGGATGAGCGGAAATACCAAAGCGCGCACGCGGGGTACCCGGTCCACGGAACAATTGAGCAGACTGCCGGCGTATTCGCCAGCCGCGAGTTGTTTTTCTTCTGCGCCATTGGCGACAACGCAGTTCGCCGGCGGGTGGCGGCCGCGGCGCAATCGTTCGGCTGGAAGCCGGCCACGATCATACACCCAGCCGCGGTGATTGCGGATACGGCAGTGGTGCTCCCCGGGTCCTTCGTGGGTCCGGGCTCGGTTGTGTCGAATAACGCGCGAGTCGGCGAATACGCAATCGTCAACATGCACGTATCGGTGGGCCATGACGTTGCGGTCGGCGATTATTGCCAGTTGTCGCCGGGAAGCCGTGTGTCCGGCTTTTGCCGGATCGAAGACCTTGCATCGCTAGGCTCGAACGCTGTCCTGCTCCCCGCGACACGAGTCGGTGAGTGCGCACTTGTAGGCGCGTGCTCATTGGCCAGCGGCCAGATCGAAGCTTACACAACCGTCTGCGGTGTGCCTGCGCGGACGATTCGGCAAGCGCTGCCGGTCGAAGCCTACGCGGGTTCTGGCGGGAGGATCTCTTAGCCACAATTGCCCATGCCAACGAAAATGAATCGCATTCTACTCTCGGTACCGCACATGGGCGGGACCGAACAAATCTACGTGAATGAGGCGTTCGCCTCCAACTGGCTGTCCACAGTCGGCCCGAATATCGATGCCTTCGAACGGGAGTTTGAGCAGCGCATCGGCCTGCCCGCGGTGGCCCTGAGCAGCGGCACCGCCGCTATTCATCTGGGACTGCGCCTGCTCGGAGTAGGCGCCGGCGATGAAGTCCTCTGCCCGAGTCTGACGTTCGCCGCCAGTTGTAATCCCGTCCGGTATCTGGGGGCGGCGCCGGTCTTCCTCGATAGCGAGTCTGCCACCTGGAACCTCGATCCGAACATTCTCGAAGATGCTCTTCGCAAGCGTTCCCGCCAGAAGAATCTGCCCAGCGCGCTGATCGTCGTTCACTTGTATGGACAGTGCGCGGATATGGATCCAATCGCTTCGCTCTGTCGGGCCTATGAAGTGCCGGTGCTCGAAGACACCGCTGAATCGCTGGGCGCCACATACCGTAATCAGGCGGCCGGAACGCTGGGATCGGTGGCGGCCTTCTCGTTTAACGGGAACAAGATCATTACGACCACTGGCGGCGGAATGCTGGTTTCGTCAAACCAGACCTGGATTGAGAAGGCGCGCTTCTGGTCTCAACAGGCGCGGGACCCCGCCCTGTGGTACCAGCATTCGGAATTGGGCTACAACTACCGGATGAGTAATGTCCTGGCGGGCATCGGTCGGGGGCAACTGAGCGTCCTCGATCTCCGAGTCAGCCAGCGCCGGGCGGTCGCCCTCCGGTATCGCGATTCGTTTTCAGACCTGCCGGGCATCTGCCTCATGCCCCAGGCTTCCTTTGGCGAACACACCAATTGGCTGGCTTGTTTCCTCATCGAAGAGAGGGAGTTCGGCTGTTCGCGCGATCGGCTCATTCGCTCGCTTGACGAAGCCAACGTGGAGGCGCGCCCGGTCTGGAAGCCGATGCACCTCCAGCCGCTATATGCCGGCTGCGAACGATATGGAGGCGCTGTGGCGGAGGACCTCTTCCGCCGCGGGATCTGTCTGCCCAGTTCGAGCAGCTTGTCCGAAAGGGATCAATTGATCGTCGTGAACGCTGTCAGAAGAGCTGCCAACGCGAACCGACTGGACAGCCTGAAGGAATCGAGAACATCACTGCTTCCGCGCAAAATGGAAGCCGGCAATTGAAGGATCGGATTTATGAATAAGACCAGGAGTTTCATTGAGCGCCTCCCCGGAAAGCACCGACTCATCGTTTGGGCCGTTGAAATAGGCGTTTTTTGGCTTTCCGGCGTGCTCGCTTTCCTGCTGCGCTTCGATTTTCGAATACCGTCAGAGCATCAGATTCACTTGCCTTACGGAATAGCCATTTGGGTGATTTTGAAAAGCGTTGTATTCCGCCTCTTGAACCTGGACCGCGGCTGGTGGCGCTATGTCTCGGTAGCTGATCTTTTTCGACTCGCCGGGGGGAACTTTGCCGGATCAATCGTTAGCTGCGCCGCCATATACGCGACCGCGCCAACGGGATTTCCCCGCTCCCTCTACCTGCTCGACTTAATCCTCTGTTTCTTGGGAACAGCCGGAGTCCGGGTGATGGTACGTGTGGTGATCGAAGCCGCCGGGAACGGCCGTACTGGCGATGGATACAAGAACACGTTGATCTACGGCGCGGGGGCAGCCGGCGTAAATATCCTCAGGGGAGTTCAAAACAATCCGAAGTTGCCCTACCGCGTGCGGGGATTTCTTGACGATCGCGCAGATAAGAAAGGCATCCAAATTCTGGGAACACCGGTGCTGGGCAACGGTGACCAGATCGCCGAACTCGCCAAGAAATATCAGATTGAACTGATTTTTATCGCGATTCCCTCAGCCACCGGCGCTCAGATGACGAGGATTCTGGAGTCGGTTCACGCGGCGGGGGTGGAGTGCAAAACCGTGCCAGGCCTCGGAGAGGTGATTGAGGAACGCGGGCTGGTGGGCCAGATTCGCGATGTCGCCGTCGAAGACCTCCTCGGCCGCATGCCGGCCCGTCTCGAGGAGGATCAGATTCGCGCCTGCATCGAAGGCAATGTCGTGATGGTCACTGGCGCGGCGGGCTCCATCGGTTCCGAGTTGTGCCGTCAGATCGCGCGCTTTGGCCCCGCCGGCATCGTGGGATTCGAGATTGCCGAATCCCCGCTATTCGAGATCGATCGGGAGATGCGCCAGTCCTTTCCAGACATCCCCTTCTACCCGGAAATCGGGAGCATTCAGAATCGTGCCCGCATCGACGAAGTGTTGCGCCAATACTCGCCCTCGGTTGTGTACCATGCCGCGGCTTACAAGCACGTGCCCCTCATGGAGGCGCATGTCTTTGAAGCGATCGAGAATAATATCTTCGGAACTTACAATATGGCCATCGCGGCTGCCGAGCATGGAGTCGATGACTTTGTCATGATTTCATCCGACAAGGCAGTGCGGCCCACCAACGTGATGGGCGCCACAAAGCGAGTGGCTGAATTGCTGCTTCTCGCCCTGCAGAACGGGCGGACGAAGTATGTGGCGGTGCGGTTCGGCAACGTACTCGGCTCGAACGGCAGCGTGATCCCCATCTTCAAAAAGCAAATTGCCGCCGGCGGCCCGGTAACCGTGACTCATCCGGAAATGCGCCGCTTCTTTATGACCATTCCGGAGGCGTGCCAATTGGTGTTGCAGTCAGCCGTAATTGGGAAGGGCGGCCAGATCTGCGTCCTTGACATGGGCGAGCCGGTGAAAATTGTCGACCTCGCCCGAAACTTAATTCTCCTGTCGGGACTGAGGCCCGGCGAAGACATCAAGATTGAATTCAGCGGCATGCGTCCCGGCGAGAAGCTTTGTGAGGAACTAAGTAGCCTGATCGAGGATACTGCCCCAACGGTTCATGAAAAGATCCGCATTTACGTGGGCGGCGGCATGCCGGAAGGCGACATGTTGTCGTGGCTCGATTGTTTGCAGTCCATCTGCGAAACTCGCAACGCCGGACAATTAATCGTCGCACTGAAGGAAATCGTGCTCGATTACAGTCCAAGCGCCCACCTCTTGAAGCGTGTCATCGAGCCCCGGCCCCAATTAGCCCAGTCGATGCCGGCCTTTTCCCGGGTGAACGGAAACGGCCACCTCGTTGCAACTCTCGGAACGGGGTCGCGATGACCGCGCCTCCCGGCTTCGAAATCGCCGGGTTAGCAGATCGGGTCTTCTCGTAAACGAACAATCCGACTCCTCCACACAGCGGTTCCGATCGCTCGATCAAGCGATTTCTTCTGCCCAAGACCGCGAACTGCCGCTAGCTGACCCAGACTTCGAAGCGTTTCCCGCCTCGCTTGCCCACGCCGCCGCACGGCCCCCTCCACAGGGCAATTTCTCCCACCAACAATTGAAACCCGGCTTGTGACTGAAGGGCTGGAAGCGTGTCTGTAATTTAAAACTCAAAGCCGACCGCGGGGGTACCCCGGATCGCGTGCGGAGATTGGCGGTGACAGCGCACTTCGCCTACATGCCGGCGGCTTGGCCAAGCGACTGCAGTTGAACAAGTCCCAAAACGGGAGTCTCGCCGGGCGCCCCGGGCTTAGGCTCGCTGCGCCGAAGAATGTGTTCCGGTAGCCCGCCGCCGAATTGTCCCATGGAGTGCTCATAGCGAATAGCCGCCGCCGAAGGGTTAAACGGAATCTTCAGTTCGGCCCGCAGGTCCCGCTCCATCTCATCGCGCAAACGGACTATCTCCTCGGCGGAGATGTGGTCCGTGTAGACGAACGATTTGTACCCGCCGTCCGGCGCGCCTTTGTAGTAGTCGGCGACACTTGTATAGTCCACCTCATGGCTGTAGAGGCGATCGCCGTTAACGGTATAGACCCAGACATGCGGCTCGGTTTCGTGCGGAACGGCATGGTCATAGTAGGGCGTGCCTGGATAAGTCGTAATAATCGAAATATCGAAATCGTCCGGCCTCATTGTCATGAGCCAGGCTTTGGTATCGGCCATCGTTTCACGAGACTCGCCGGGGTGCCCCACTGACATCAGCGCCTTGACCTTCAAATTGTGGCGGCGCGCGATTTCGAAGCAGCGCGTGTTCTCTTCCAGCGTGGCGTTCTTATTGATGTTCTTTAGAATTCGGGGAGAGGCCGCCTCGAATCCAGTGAGAATCCAGCGGAAACCGGCCTTGTACATGGCCTCGGCTTGTGCATCGTTGAACAGTTCGGCCTTGATAAACCCGCGCAGGCTGAAGGTTGTATTCAAGCTCTTGGCGGTATCCGATATCGCTTGCAGCAGAGCGAGGAATTTCGGATTCACATTCAGCTCGTCGTCATAGAGCATGAAGCCGTTAAATCCGTAGGTGCGGTGGAGGTGAACCATCTCACCGATTATGCTGTCGACTGAGCGCATCCGGACGCGGCGCAACATAGGAGACTCGCGGCCACCGCAAAAGCCGCACCCAAACGGGCAGCCAAGTTGGGCAATCATGCTGACTGCCGAAGTGCCGTCGATCTGGTAATGGTAACTCGAAACATCGACGAGGTGCCGGGCCGGCATCGGCAAGGTGGATAGTTGAGAGTTCTTGAGAAACAACTCGCCGCGCGGGTCGTCAGCGTCCACGAAGCTCGCGCTGTCATCGCGAATCGCCTGAAAAATTGAGCCTTCGCCGTCCCCCGCCACCAGCACGTCGAACAGGCCCTGGAGCTTGACAAAGGCCTTCGTAGCTCTCCCATCGATGCCCTTGCTCAATTCGCGCTTGCGGGCCGCGCTCACCAGCGTGATGTGTGGACCGCCAAGAATGATCTTCGCATCCGGCCTGGATTCCCGGAGGGCGCGGGCGATGGCGACAGCGGCCGGCAGTTGGGGAGTGGTCGCGGTAATGCCGAAGCAGCGGGCGCGCGATGCCCGGGCGTGGTCACGCGCCGCATCGGTATAGTTTTCAATCCCAGAGAGGTCCAACATTTCGACGGTTTGGCCCTTCGACTCGAGTGCCGCCGCCACCTTGAGAATGCCGAGCGTCATGAAGACGCGCTCGTCCAACAGGAAACTGGAGGGAGGAGTGATCAGGCAAACTGGCTCTCGGTATTCCTGATTGGGAAATAGCTGCCCGATTCGCTCTACGGGCAAGCCTGCGGAGGGCCCTGTACGCTCGAAATGACTCACTGGGTTATGGACCCTTTCTTAATGGGCATTCACGCCCTTTAATACCGCTGGGATCGTTGAGAATAGAATCCTGAAGTCCAGTCCCATCGACCATTCATCCACGTACTTCACATCCTTAGACGCCATTAGATCGAAATCCTGCTGCCGGCCCTCCACCTGCCATAAGCCGCTCATTCCGGGTAGTACCGAAAAGCGCCGAAACCAGCGAGTATCCTCCAACTGTTCGGCCACCCATACCGGAATCGGACGCGGGCCAACCATACTCATGTCTCCCAACAAGACGTTGAAAAGTTGGGGAAGCTCATCGATGCTGGCGCGCCGGAGGAAGGATCCAATTTTCGTGAGCCGAGGGTCGTTGATGATCTTGAAGGAAATGCCCTGAGCGTCGTTCATCGATTCCACGTGCTGCCGAAGCGCCTCTGCGTTCACGACCATCGTCCGGAATTTATACATCTGAAAGACCCTCCTGCCAAGGCCCACCCTGGCTTGCCGAAAGAAGACGGGGCCTCTGGAGGTGCATTTAATGGCCAATGCCACCGCTGCGAACAGGGGCAGGAGGCATACCAAAGCGAGGACAGCTAAAGCGACGTCAACCATCCTCTTAAGATTGCGCCACGGTCTGTCGGACGCGGCATGGCGGTTCAGGCAAAACGTCCAAGCCTGCTTCGCTTGTGAGCGGCGGACCCCGTGTGCCTCGCGTCCTTCCAATTGGAATGTGACCGGAATGCCGAATTCCTGGGCCGCCGCGCGCAAGTCTGGCGCCCAGGCGAGCGAGGTTTCAATCGGCAAGGTCACTTGCACTTCGTTGATTCGATAGTTCAGGATGACGTCAGCCAGATCCGGCATACGTCCGAGCAACGGCACGCCCGGACATCTGGCGGCCAGATCGGACCGTCCGTCCAGATCCAGGGCGCCGGCGATGACTCGCTCCGAGTCCTGTCGTGCGGCGTCAACCGCCCTTACGGCCGACGAACCGGCGCCAACCAACAAAACGCGTGTAGAACGATCTCGCGAAAAAGCGCCTGCGGCGTTCGTGCGGTTAATTGTTCCAGGTCCAGTGGATACTACCATGATGAGATACGCCTAATTCATTCGAATCGAACTTCATCCGAACCAAACTTCCAAAGGTCTATCGACTATACCTAACTGATCGCCAGCATGGACGGAACGCTGCGATAGGACGATTCCTAGGCCGACGACGTGGGCGGAAAAACGTCGGTACTACAGGATCTTCCATGGCGGCGAAAAGAGCAAGAGGCAACACCGCGTTTCGGTCGCAATTCGCCTGCCAAAATCTGACATCCGTACTAAGCCCGCTAGCAATAATACGTGCAGCCAACCGGACTTCCCCCGCCCGGTCCATCCGGGTATCAGGCCCGGTGTCAGGTAGACTTCGTTCGATTCGACTGTTATGCTTCGATGTCGCCTCGTCCCTTCGGATGAGCAGGCTGTCACACCATGCATCGCCGGCTTAGACTCTTGTTCCAGAAAGCCATTGCAGCGACGCCCTTTGACGTTCGACGTTCCCTGCCGGAAACGACGATCAAGCCGTTAGACCTTCTGCTGGCTACCTATGATGCGCGGGGCGAGGATATTATGATCGTGCAGGTGGGCGCCGGCGATGGCACCACCAACGACCCGATCTTTGACTATCTGGCCAAGGGCTCCGCGAAAGCCATCCTCATTGAGCCCAATCCCTATGCGTTCGTTCGCTTGCGGAGGGCCTACGCAGGCATTCCGAACGCTACCCTGATTGAGGCGGCGATCGCCGAACACGACGGCGAGGCACACCTCTACCGAGTCAAGCGGACAAACAAATCGGACTCCGAAGTTGACATTTCCTTGCAGGTTTCTTCCTTTTTCAGGGAGCATCTGGTGAAACACGGCGCAAAGCAAGACATGATTGAGCGGATCGGCGTACCCTGCCGCACTCTGTCGTCGCTGGTTCGGGAATTCGGCCTGCCTAAAATCGATGTCCTCCAAATCGACGCCGAGGGGTTCGATGCGACGGTCGTAAGGATGGCCCTAAGCTTGCCCGTTCCACCGGATTGTATTAACTTTGAGCACGTCCACTTGGCCCCATCTGACCGCCAACCGCTTTTCGACTTACTGAAAGCGAACGATTACTGCCTGGGGCGCGACGACTGGAACATCCTGGCGCTGCAAACATCGTTGTTCAATCGGCTGAAAAGCCAACGACCGGAATCAGCCCACAGGTCGAAAGGGCTATCGCATGTGTAACCGGCCCCGCATCGAGGTTCATATTCTCCTCCAGACTTATCTGGGGGGAGACGGGATGGTTTCTTGACACGGTGCGCGTCTCGGACAATACTAGTGGGCAATCTTCGTCCGGTTAGGTGTAGAGCAGGTTGCAAACCTGCGGCGGGCTGGCAGCCCGCCCGAGGCCGATTGACAATCGACCGCAGGTTTCCAAACTCACAAACGGGTTGTGGCGGCCGTGAGAGTCTCGGTTATTCTCTTATTGGCTTGGT
>CAJCIT010000296.1 GCA_903970405.1 Acidobacteriaceae bacterium
CCAGCGCTATTGCAGCGCCAACTGCCGCGACCAGGCCCGTCTTCAGCAGCGCCGCCGCGCCAACGACCGGCATCAAAGGAGTCCCGAAGGACGGCTCGACCATCGCGACCGACAACGCGAATACCGGCGTCGCTGTCACCGGCGGCCACCGCGCGTGACGGATCAAGCTTCAATTTCGGTCACTTTCCCGGCACAATCCCAATGTGGACCGGACGAGGAAGCGGCAAACCCGCCATCCCCGCCGTGCCGGCCAGCTTACCGGAAAAGGCCGGCATTTTGCCCTTGCCGTTCGTGGTGGAAGCAATCAGTTCGGCGTCCGACTCCTTGACGATATCCGGTGAGCTGAAGGGGATGGCTTTCAAAGCCTTCACGGCCGCGGTGCTTCCAGATCCATCCGTGGCGTGACACATCTGACACTTGCTCGTGTAAGTACCGGCTCCGGCGCCTGCCAAGGAAGAGCTAGCCGAGAGGAGGCTAAAACAGGCAATCGCTAGAAATGTTTTCACTTTTGGATTCCTTGTGTTGGCCCACGCTCTTTAACAGATGGATCCGCGGCCCGGATAGCGTGAGCATCAATCCAGAGTATGTAGCCGAGGGGCTGGTGAAGACTGTGCAATTTTGCTCACAAGAGAGAAAAAACTGGAAGTTCTGGGATTGAGCAATCGATCACGAACAAAAAGGCTCTTCAGCCTGCGCCCCGCGGCCTCGCATAAAATGGTGCTCGATCATGCGCGGATTGATTCCTTTTCTCTTGCTTCTGAGTGCGGGAGGGCCGCTGGCCGGGTCCACGGTGAGCATCGTGCGCCATGGGGATAGCTACTCGTTGTTGCGTAACGGCCAGCCGTACTTCGTGAAAGGTGCAGTGGGCGCGGTGCATTTGGAGGAGTTGGTTGCGGCTGGCGGCAACTCGATCCGCGCCGACCCGGCGGCTCTCGATCGCGCGCAAGCGCTGGGCCTCAGCGTGCTTGTCGACTTGCCTTTCGGCAAACAGCGCTGGGGCTTCAACTACGGGGACCCGGCCGCAGTGAACCGGCAACGCGAAGCTCGATCAAACGATTCAGCGCCGCTGCGTGCCCTGGAAGTGAACGTTATCGTCGCCGGCGCCGTGAATGATCAGGAGCTTGTCCTGTAGACCGCCGGCGAAATGGATGACTGAGCGTTTCTTGTGGCCCTCGGCGTTGGTGTCCGGCAAGCGGCGTGGTGGAAGGGGCTCGATCCGGACCCTGCATCCAGCACCGTCACAGCGGCCGGGCAGCGTTCAAAAATAGTGGGGGACGAAGCGGCTCAGGTTGTTAGTGACCCGAGCATCGGATTCGCGGACGCAGATGCCCGCGGCGCCTTGGTCTGTGATGTACCAACTGCCGATCACCGCGTATTTGGTCCTGACGCCGTCATGGAATTCGGCGACTGGCGCGAGGGCCTGGTAGACGCAGCCCTGGTTCCCGTACGTTCCTGGCGTTTCGCCCTCACCATCCTTGGTGTGAATCAGAATGTTCGCACCTTCACGCGAGAGCAGGGGCTTGCGCGCGTATTCGGTCATTTCGTGCGGTGAATCCAGGTGCGCTTCGAGTAAGTTCGGATGATTCGGGAACATCTCCCATAAGATGGCGAGCAGGGCTTTGTTTGACCAGAGCATCTTCCAGATAGGCTCAATCCAATCGATTCGCGAGTAAGTGGACAGGATGGGCTGGGCGAAGTCCTGGAGCAGCCACTCCCAGGGGTAAAGAGCGAAGAGGCTGCGCACTGGCTTGTCATTCATGTCCCGGAAAGTCCGGTCTGCGGCGTTCCAGCCGAGGTCGCGCACATGCATGCCGCTGGTCTTGATGCCGGCCTGTTCGGCGGTGTCGCGAAGATAGGTAACCGTCATCAGGTCTTCCATGTCCGGCAAGTGGATGAAGTGGAGCGGCGCGCCACGCAGATAGCCTTTGAGATCGGCCCACTTGGCGATCAGTTTTTCGTGGATGGAGTTGAACTGATCGGTGGCGGGCTTTGCTTCCGCGCGCCAGTCCCACTGAATGACTGCGCTTTCGAGCAGCGCAGTGGGCGTGTTGGCGTTGTACTCGAGCAGCTTCGGCGGCGTGCGGCCATCGAAAGCGAGATCGAAGCGGCCGTAAATGGAAGGCGGCTCGTCATGCCAGGCCTGCCGGATGACGGCTTGCGCGGCGGCGGGGATACCCATTGCGTCCATTTTGTTGCGGTCAAGGATGTATTGGCCGGCTTCGATGCAAAGGCGCTGTAGCTGTTCGGTGGCCGCTTCAAGGGTGTCGATTTCTTGCGAAGTAAAGCGGTAGCAGACGGACTCATCCCAGTACGGAGCGGGGCGGGCTTGCGGATCTGAGCTTGGCGCGGAGGTGGGTGAGTGGTAGACTAGACCTAGGCGCTCAACGCGCTGCTGCCAGTTCTCTCGCGGATGGATTTGTTCTCGTTGCATGGGGGCCAAATTACTCGCCGGCACCCTCTCCACCGCCTGCGCCATGAGCTTCGCCTGCCCCGCCGAGCACGCCTCGCGATGTAGCGATGCCTTCGCTGGTGGGCGAGGAAAAGTGAGTGACTCCCGCGGGCGCGACGGTAGAGCCTCCGGAAACGAAGGCGCCCGGCGAGATGGTACCTACTCGATCCGCCGTAATAGAAGTGGTACGGATAGAAACCTGGATACTGGCGGCGATAACTATCGTCTGTACAGAACTTATCGTCGACCACAAGGTTGTTCGGGTCGACACAGCGGCGGGCAATCCGGTTGGTTTCGCTGCAGCTAGTGAGCAGGGAGGCGACGGACGCAGCCAGAGTCAAAGTGACACGGCTTGAACGTTTCATGGCAAGGGACCAGATCCTCTCGACCGTCCCAGGGAGGATAACGCAAGAAAGGGCCGAAATGTTCGCAAAACCGGCGCTTAGTACTTCCGCATGACTGCGAGGACGCGGCCTTGAATCTGCAACTGATCGGGGCGGACGTAAATCGGGTTCATCGTAGCGTTGGCCGGTTGCAGACGGATGCGGCCATCGGGCTCATTGTAGTAGCGCTTCAGCGTGGCGTCGGCGCCGTCCACCAGGGCCACCACGATTTCACCCGGTTTCACTACCGGGGCCTTCTCGCAAAGAACATAATCGCCGCTGCAGATGTGATCCTCAATCATGGAATCTCCCCGCACTTCAAGCGCAAAAGTGGATTCGTTCTTGGCAAAATCGGAGAAATAGAGCGTTTCGGGAGTGGCAATGGCCTCCACCGGCATGCCCGCCGCGATGCGCCCCAGCAGCGGAACCCCGGGGTTTGCAGTCTGGGGATGACGGGCGCGCTCTTCCGCAAAGAAACGGTCGCCAATTTCAAGGGAGCGGCTGTGGTTGTAGCTGCGGCGGAGGTATTGCTTCGTTTCAAGCGACTGGATGTGCTTGTGAACCGTGGCCAGGGAGGCGAGGCCGAGACCCGTGGCTATCTCTTCGTAGCTGGGACTATAGCCGTTCTTCTCAATGAACGTGGCCAGGAAATCCATTAGCTGCTTTTGTCGTCGCGTAAGCGCCATAGATTAAGTGATACTCCTCACACGATTGTGGGCGAATAAACAACGAACGTCAACAGAAATTGTTAGGAATGCGGCTAGGAAATTGAGCAGGGGGGGCAGGTGGCGGACCCCTGCTAGTCCCCCAACAGCTTCCCGTAGGGCCGTAGGCTGTCTACGTTGTCGCAAATGCCCTTGATTGCGGCCGTGATGGGAATGGCCAGAAGCAAGCCAATTCCGCCCCACAATGCGCTCCAGAACATGAGCGCTACCGTCACCACCAGCGGGTTCAGATGCACCCGCTTCCCCACAACCTTCGGATACAGGAAGTTCAATGCGATGAAATGCAGGGCGCAGACCACCAGCACCAAGCTGAGAACCGCGGTGAACTTAGTGGGCACGGCCAGCGCGGCGATCAGCGGCGGAATTATCGCCAGCGGGAGGCCCACATACGGCGCCAGACTGAAGAATCCGCTCAAGGGGCCGATCAGCGCCCAATAGGGAACCTCGAACAGAAAGAACACCAGCGCGCTGGCGACGCTTAGAAACAAGCCCAGGATGAAGTTGCCCAAAATATAGGCGCGTGTCAAATCCGCCACGCCGCCCAGGCTCTTCCCCACCATGTACCGCTCCTCGCCGCGGAACATCTGCAGAATGCTCTTGCGCACGTGCTCGCTCCAACTCAGCATGAAATACACCAGAAACGGTACGAATGAGAGCTGCAGCAAGGCTTGGAAGTATTGAGACACTACGCCGTAAATTACGGAAATGGCCGGCGTGGGGTCGGTGTGAACCTTGACTTCCTGGATAGCGGTGATGGGCGCATCCACCGGAAGGCCAGCCTTCCTTCGCCTCGCCTTCAGAGCTTCCTGCGGCTTCTGCTGAATCTGCTCCTCCTGCTCGCGCAATTTCCTGGGAACGATGGTGTCCACCGTCGACCTTTCCATCGCCTCCAGGCGCTCGCTGGCTTTGTCGTACAACTCATTGATCCGGGAGGTGTAAGTGGGCAAATCGGCCGAAAGATGCTCCGTCTGATGCCAGGCGAGCACGGCCAGTGCGTAAACGCCAGTCAGCGCGGCCACGATCACGAACGCCGCCGAAGCCGGCCTGGGCACCCGCGCCCGCATCACCAACTCCACCAGCGGATCCAAAATGAAGGCGAACATCGCCGAAATGATCAGAGTGACGAAAAACCCCCGGCCGAAATACAACAGGGCGATTGCCGCCGCCATGCCGATGATAGTTACGGATACCTGAACCGTTTTTTGTGCGGGAAGAGTCGGGGAGAGAAGTGCCACAACGCCTCGAAAGGCCGGCGAAGGCCCACCGATACCGCTACTCTAACATGTAGGCGGAGCGTCGCTTCGTAAAGAAAATCGCTGATTTTAGGACGGCGACGGTCTGATTTCAGAACCGCTTCGCCGCACAACCAAGGAAACTTATAATTGGGTTTGTCGTCCTCAGCCCCCACTCCAACTCGGAGCCTCGTGCCGCGCGTCCTGGCGCTCGATGTCGGCAAGAAGCGGATCGGCCTTGCGGTGAGCGATGAACTGGGGCTCACCGCCCAAGGCCTGGACACGCTGTACCGGACGCGGATCAGGGAAGACCTTGCGGCGCTCGCCGCCCTCATTCGCACCCGCGGCGTCAAACTCCTGCTGATCGGCCGCCCTGTTCACATGAGCGGCTCCATCAGCCGCCAGGCGGTGTACACCGAAGAGTTTGCGCAACGCCTTCAGGAACGCACGCATCTGCCGGTGGAGTTCTGGGATGAACGGCTCACCTCCGTGGAGGCTGAGCGCGTGCTGCGCGATGGCGGCGCTACTTTGGCGCAAAAGAAACTCGCCGTGGATCGCATGTCCGCCGTGCTTCTGCTGGAAAGCTATCTTGAAAGCCGGCTTATCGCCGCTGAAGACCTGGCAAGCGAATCCGAAACACATCCCGACAGCGCAGGAGAACCCTCGCTTGGCTAGAGCCTTCCGCCGTTTTATGGGGCGCCTTATCGCGTTCGGCTTCGTCGTCCTGATCATAGCGGGCGGCGGCCTGCTCTATTTGTGCACCGCGCCTTATCGCGGCTACACCGAACCGCCCTTCGTCCAGTTCGAGCGCGGCACGTCGAGCTCCGCCTTGGCGGAAGAGCTGGAGTCGAAAGGCATCGTCCGCTCGCGCTATCTTTTTCTGCTGATCCGCGCGGTGCGCGGCTCTTCGCTCCTCCAGGCCGGCGATTACCGATTCAACCGGCCCCTTTCGCCTTGGGATGTCTACAGCAAGATCCATCGCGGCGACGTGTTCTATGAGGAGGTCCGCGTCCCCGAAGGCAGCAACATGTACGACATCGCGAAAATCATTGCGCCGCTGGCCCCGAGTCTCACTTCATTGACGCCCGAATCGTTCCTCAAGGCTGCGAACGATCCGCGGCAGATTCGCGATCTGGACCCCGCCGCTCCCACTCTGGAAGGCTTCCTGTTCCCCTCCGTCTACCGCATCACGCGCCAAACCACGGCCACGCAGCTCTGCCACCTGATGACGGAGCAGTTTCGAAAGGTTTGGAGTGCCGAAGCAGGCGATCTCCGCGCCGGCATTCACAAGGCCGTCACGATTGCGTCGCTCGTTGAGAAAGAAACCAGCCTTGCCGCCGAGCGCCCCCTGGTAGCGGCGGTCTTTGAAAACCGCTTGAAGATCGACATGCGGCTCCAATGCGACCCCACCACGGTCTACGCGGCCTTGCGCGAGAACCGGTACCGCGGAACCATTTATAAGAGCGATCTCTTGAGCACCAACCCCTACAACACTTATGCGCACACGGGCCTGCCGCCCGGCCCCATCGCCAATCCAGGCGCGGAATCCATCAAAGCCGCCTTGCATCCGGCCGACGTCCCGTATCTTTACTTCGTGGCTAAGCCCGAAGGCGGGTCGCACAACTTCTCGACCAAACTCGAGGAACATGTGCAGGCCGTGGATCGGTACCGGCGTCACGAGAAGTGAGAGCGCCCCGGGGAAAGACGCGCGATGGATCACCCCGTGGCGCGGGCTTTTAGCCGGCTGAGCCGAGAGTCATCTCGGCTGTATTTGGTTCTTGTCTCCTCGCATCGAGACGTACGTCGATAGCGACCCGGTGCGAGCGGCGTGGTTGCCCGAGCCGGGGAACAGCCGATGACTCTCGACTCAGCAGGCTGGAAAGCCCGCGCCACGCGCATGGTGGGGCTGAAGAGGCCTGGCTGTAAGCTAATGCGATCTCGACTCCGCTCCGGTCTTGAACGTGTTGCAGCTCGAAACCTTGCCGCTGGTCAGGCCCGCCCGGAACCATTGGACGCGTTGCGCCGACGAGCCATGCGTGAAGGATTCCGGACTCACCCGTCCGCGCACCATCCGCTGAATGCGGTCGTCGCCCACCGCGGCCGCGGCTCTCAGGCCCGCTTCGATGTCGCCCTGTTGCAGAATCGATCGTTCGGCCGCGTTATGTCCCCACACGCCGGCCAGGCAATCGGCCTGCAGCTCCAGGCGGACCGAAAGCGGGTTCCGCTCGCCGGGATTCGCTTGCTGCAGGCGCCGCACCTTGCCCTCAATGCCCAAAATCTTTTGCACGTGATGCCCAATTTCATGGGCGATGACATAGGCCCGTGCGAACTCACCCGGCGCGCCGAACCGTTTGGCCAGTTCATCGAAGAAGCCCAGATCCAGGTAGACCTTCTCATCGCCCGGGCAGTAAAACGGACCCGTCGCGGATTCCGCGCCCCCGCACGCCGTGCTGACTTCATCGCGGAACAGCACCAGCGTCGCGTGGCGGTAGGGCTTGCCTGTTTGTGCCGGCAGAATACGATCCCAGGTGGACTGTACGTCGTGCAGCACAAACTTAGCTAAGTCGGCTGAGCGCTTTTCCGCCGCCCCTTCCTGCACGGGCTGATGGGGCCTGCTGGCCTGCTGTGGCGCGGGATTGCCGCCTCCGAAGAAATGAAACAAATTTCGGCCAGTCAATAAGCTGAGCAGGCCGACAATCAGCAAGCCGCCCAACCCGAGTCCGCGGGCTCCCCAACCGCCAAACCCGCCTCCGCCCGACTCGCCCCGGCGGTCTTCCACATCTTGGTCTGAACCATCCGGTGTCCATTCCATATTTGCGTCGAATCCTCTA
>CAJCIT010000297.1 GCA_903970405.1 Acidobacteriaceae bacterium
TCCGAAATTCGTTAACGGTTAACCAGCCCCGCACTCATGCCGCCGCATCGCCCGCGCACTCGGCTCGGTGCCCCCACAATTTCGGGCAGATCTTCCGCTCGGGTTTGCGCCCAGCTCCGGGCCGCGCCCCGCCAGTGCCCTCCGCACGCTGGCGCCAGGCCTCGGAGTAAAATGCCGGGTCAGGGATGGTGGAGAGATCCCAATGTCCTTGCAGCCCGTACGGCGTCTTATCGGCTCTTGAGTTTACCTCTCAAGCACCGTCTCATTTACCTGCTCACCCAGGTGCACGTGCAACTTCCCTCCCACCGGGTGCACCCACAATCCTGCGTGTTCGGGCGCGGGAATGTCCCCCACCGTTGTCACCACGATGAAGTGCTCATTCTCCTGGTCCGGCAGCAACTTGCCGATATGCAGGTGGGCGTGGCATTGGGTCCTTTTCTCTTCGCCGTTATAGGCAATCGCCCACCCGTCGCCCCACGCCTCCGCCGCTCTGGCCAACGCCGCCGCCCACAATACATGCCTCTGATCGGCCGAGAGGCTCGAAAGCGGGTGTGCGCCCGGGGTGTGGACGCGCGGCAAGGCCAGAATGCGGTTCGGTTTCGTCGGATTTCTGTCCTTCAGGAAAAACACCTCCTGGTAAGCCGGTACTTTCTCGGCTTCCGCGCAGAGGCTGCACTCCTTTTGCGCCGCCAGACTCTCAGGATGCGTGACATCGCACTGACAGCCTCGCACATCGGCATCCAGCGGGTGGCGCACGGCTGTCAGAAGGAACAGCACCGCACACAGAACAATTTGTCGAGTTCGCATTCGCCTCATTATCCCTTCACGGCGCGGCGGTGAGCCGTGACGCCGTCGGCCGGTCTTGGGGCGACTTCAGAAATTACGGAACGAACTGCCCGGGCGGGTACCGTGGAAGGTCGAATCCAATCCGGGCGTGATGCAGCGAGAATAAGTAACGCCCGTCGGGGACTGCGCGCGGTTCTGAAGAGTTAGCCATTTGGAGACGTTACCCGTTGTCCCGCGGCCCGCGTGCGCATGCCGTCGCCGGAGGTCTCCGGCGCTGCACGCTTAGTATTTGAAAATTACATCCATCGCAAACGTGAACTGGTTCGTGCGGGTTCCATTGTCGTACGCGCGGCGATCGTAGGCGTGATCGAATCTGATTTCCGGACGAAACAGAACGGTGTTTCCCACCCAGCGTCCCCACATCAGGGTCTCCTCTTCGTAGCGGTTTTTGTAGCCGGTCCGCTGACCTTTCATGTCGTCTAGGAAGTCGCTGCGAATCGAAAGGTAATCTCTTGGCGAAAGCTGCTTTTCGAGGTAGTGGACCGCGGCCCACTCGGGCGCCGTGCAGCGGATCTCGCCCGCGGAACAGTAGGCGCCGTTCGTGCCTCTTTCCGGCACAACCGGACCGAAGACGCTGGGTACGCCGCGCTCGAACATGTACCAGGCTTCGGTAGCCATATGCCATGAGGCATTGAACTTGTGGTACCAGGTGTTATCGAACATCTGGAGATTGTTGTAAGCGTAGACTCCTTTGTTGATTCCGTTTGCGCACAGGTACACGTTATCGTTGCCTTTATTCAATGTGTGGCTGGCGCATACCGTCGCGGAGGGCTTGGCATCCGGAGTCCAGGGCGCCACGTCATGGCTCGCCGTGAGTCCCAGTTGGACCAGCCAGTGGCCGTTAAGCCTGACGGTGCCGATGACACCCGTATCGGTAAACGGGTCGATCGCGTACAAAAGCGAGTGGGTGTAAACGTAATTATTGGGCGCCAGTTGCGCCTCGATGCCCGGAACCGAAATGAAGCGGCCGACGCGGATGTTGAGCCCCTCGGCCACCTGAGGGATATATAAGTCGACGTATTCGAGCACCGGATCGAAGCCGTACTCGCGATGGTGGTCCAGCAACTGGCTGCTGAAATATCCAAGGTTGCTGGTGAAGCGATAGCTGGTCCCATACAACGCGCTGAAGTGGAATCCCCAATCGAAGTGATCGGTTTGAACCGAGTCGGGAAGGCGTTCGAGATAGAGCACCGCCTGGTCGAACTCAACCCGATTCGAGTAGATATCGTAGGCGGCCGGATAATTCGAATCATGCGAGGTACTGAGGTTGACGCTGCCTTCAAGCCAGCCGTAGACCTTGATTCTGCTTCGCTCCCAGGCATCTCCATGCGGGCCGGCATAGAGAGCCTGCATGAGCGGAGGCACATTTGTATCGGGCGCGCCAATTTCCGGCGAACCGCCATAGGACCAGTCGGAGTTCGGAAAAGGCGGCGAGTTCAACGGCGAGGGGAGGGTGCGGCCGGGCGGCGCGGGGCCACTGTCGGCGGCGCCTTGCCAGTCTCTGGCATACGCTCGAGTAAGTCTCTTCAGAAATCCCGGATCTGCGCCGAGCTTGAGAGTAAGTGCCCGATCCTGGCCGGCGGTCAGATCCGCTTCCGCCACCGGTGAATCGGCGTGCCCTCGCTTTGTTGCCTTAAACTGGTAATGGCCTGGCTTGAGATCGTCCAGTGTAAAAGATCCATCCGCGGCACTCGCAACTCTGCGATCGCTGTTTTCCCGTGAGTTTCGCGCCACGACCTGAGCACCCGCAAGCGGCGCTCCCGCAGCGTCCTGAATCAGGCCATGCACCCGCCCGTTCACCTGTCCAGGAGAGCGCATTGCGAAAGAAAGCGTCGCGGCCACTACCGCGATGCCTCGCGCTCGAACGGACGTGAGGGGGATCAAAGCGGATTCTCTCATAATTCTCGGGCGGCGCCACTCCTTTGGGCCGATGGGCTGCCTCCGTGCGGCTCTTAAGATGCGGCGCTAGCGTCAGGCGCCGAAATTCTTCACCTCTCGTATGCCATTCGGAGGACGATGGCATGCACCAGCTTGCTGAACATGGCCGAAACGCGACGGCCTACGATCAGTACTTCATCCTGGCTGAGCTTGCTATCTGACAGACCGGCGGCGGCGTTGGTGACACAGGAAATCCCGAGGACTTCCATGCCCATGTGGTTGGCGGCAATGGCCTCCCCTACGGTAGACATACCCACGAGATCGGCGCCGATTTTTGCCATGAAGCGGATCTCGGCCGGGGTTTCGTAGCAGGGCCCAAGCACCCCGGCGTA